>JAITIG010000024.1 GCA_031279575.1 Bifidobacteriaceae bacterium | reverse complement strand
CGTCTTGATCGGCTTGCTCGGGGCCAGGTCGGCGCCCGCGTCCGATGCCGTCCGCCCAGTCCGCCGCGACGTCCGCTCCCAGCACGCCGAGCAGCTCGGCGGCCAGGGCGCCTACTTGGAAACCGCCGCCGAGTCCTTGGCCCGCATGGCCGCCTACCTGGGGCCCGCCCTGGGCTAGCGGCGGCGTTGGGCGGCGTCGCGGGCGGCGTCGCGCCCCTGGCGGGCGGTCCAGCCGTCGGCCGAGAGCTGGCGCGCCGAGGCCTCGTCGAAGACGGGCGCCAGGTTGCGCGGGCCGGGCAGCCAGAGCCACTGCGGCCGCAGCACCACCGGCGGGCCCTCAGGGTCCGAGCCCTGGGACATGCCCAGGTCTAGCAGCACCGCGTGCTGGTAGTCGTAATGGCGCTGGGTTTGCTCGAGGCGGGCGACCTCGGCCGGCAGGTCCGGCACGCCGTGGGTTTTGAGCTCGAGCACCATCAGGTTGTCCATCCGGCCGGTCAGGCCGCGGTGGTGGATGGAGATGTCGACCGGCCGGGTCTCCGGGTCCGGCTGGCGCTGCGCGGCGCGGCGGCCGACTGAGCCGTGGCCGACCCGGTTGTATTCGACATCGACGTCCCAGGAGCGCTCGTATTCGGTGCGCAGCCGCCACGCCAGCTGCGAGGCGATGACGCGCTCGGAGGCGGGCAGCGGCAGTTGCACGGTCTCAAGCAGCGAGTACTCGTCCAAGATCAGGGTGACCAGGGCTGTGCGCAGCCTGGCCTCGATGTCGATGTATGGCATAGGCAAATGCTAGCCCACCTGTTATGGGACTTCCTTGGGCTGGCCTTGACCATTTCAGTCTCAAGTGGCCCCCAACCTAGTGCTGGGGCCAAGCCCAACCCAAGCCCCCCCCGCGCCCCCAGCGCCCCCAGGCCCCAAGCCGCTCGCCGCCGCCCGCCGGGGCGGCCGGCCGCCGCCGGGGCCCGGTAGGGCGCGCAGACAGGCCGCGGGCCGGCGCGCAGGCCGCGGACCGGGCCGGCGCGCGCCTGGCCGCCGGCGGCGCCCAGTCCGGGCGGGGCCGCTTCGCAACGGCCGCAGACGGGCTCGGAGGCGCCCGCGGCGGCCCGTTTGATCGCTGACAGCGAAACTGGGCGCCTGGGGCGCGTAGGACTGCGGATCTGGGCCGCCCGGAGGCGGGCGCGAGATCTAGCATAGGAAAAGTCGGCGCTACTAGGCTTGAAGGAGGAGCTAATGGACTTCACCTCGGAAGGGGGCGGCAATTTGGGCGGTATCCCATCGGATCCGGCTGACTTCGCCGACTTGCCCACCGCCTTGACCCGCGACCGGATCGAGGCGGCCCTGAGGGCCGAGGAGTGGGCCTACCAGATCGACTCCGACGGCGACATCGGGGGAATCTGGGAGTCGAATATCTTCTATTTCTTCCTTTACGGGCAAGACCGGGAGATTCTCCAGGTGCGGGGCCGCTGGCACCAAGACCTCCCGATCGATTTGCGCTCCCAGGTGCGCGAGGCCATCGACAGCTGGCACTTCGCCAAAATCTGGCCCAAGGCCTACACCACAGTCGACGACTCAGGCCTGCTGTGGGTCTTGGCCGAGCACACCGTCGATTGGGAGCACGGCGTCACCGACCAGCAGCTTCGCCTCACCCTGCGCTGCGCCATCACCACCACCTTGTCGCTGTTCCACCACCTGCAAGACCGGTTTGTCCAGATCAAATCCACCCCCGAGGACCCCGCCACGCCGTGGTGCTGAGGCCCCAGCCGGTCACAGCTTGGTCACCGGGGCGAAGCGCAGCAGGATGCGTTTGACGCCCTCGTCGCGGAACTCGATGCGGGCGACTTGGCTCGAGCCCTCGGACTCGACTGCTAGGACGTGGCCCAGGCCGTAGGCGTCGTGGGTGACCAGGTCGCCGGGTTCCAACTGGGGCACCTGGCCGGCCGGCCGGGGTGTGGCCGAGCCGAAACTCGCGCCGCCGCCCCCGCCGCCCCCGGCCGGCCCGCGCCCGGCGCGCGCCTTGGCCGCCCAAGCGCCGCCGAACTGCTTGGCAGACCGGTAGCCCGCGCCCGAGCCCGGGGCCTCGGCCTGAAGCTGGCTGGCGCTGCCGCGCTCGCGGCGCCAATCGAGCACGGCGGGGGGGATGTCCTCGATGAAACGCGAAGCCGGGTAGTACTCGGGCCGGCCGAAGGTGGTCCGCGCCTCCGCCCGGGAGATGTAAAGCCGCTGGCGGGCGCGCGTCAAAGCGACGTAGACCAGCCGCCGCTCCTCCTCCAGCTCGCGGTCCTGGCCAATTGAGCGGCGGTGGGGGAAGGTGCCGTCCTCCAAGCCGGTCACAAACACCACCGGGAACTCCAGCCCCTTGGCGGTGTGGACGGTCATCAAGGTGACCTGGCCGGAGCTGGCGGACTGGCGCGCCGGCGCCTCGTCAGCGGCCTCGGGCGCCTCGGGCGGGAGCTGGTCTGAATCCGCCACCAAGGAGACGCGCTCGAGGAAGTCGGCCAGGGCGCCGTCCGGCGCGGCGGCCTCGAACTCGCTGGCGACGGCGTGCAACTCGGCCAGGTTCTCGACCCGGGAGGCGTCCTGCGGGTCGCGGGACTCTTGCAGCTCGGCCAGGTAGCTGGAGCGCTCCAGCGCGTAATCGAGGATCTGGGCCGGGCCGGCCCCGCCGGCCGACATCTCCGCCAGCTGCCCCAGCAGGTGGTCCAACTCCGCCACCGAGCGTTTGGCGCGGGCCGTCAGGGCGTCGATCTCGCCGTGGCGGGCCAGCGCCGCGCCAAACGAGATCCCCTGGGCGGCGGCGAAGGCCTGGACCGCCGCCTCCGCCTGGGCGCCCAGGCCGCGCTTGGGCACGTTGAAGATGCGCCGCGCCGAGACGGCATCGTCCGGGTTGTCGACCGCGCGCAGATAGGCGATGGCGTCGCG
>JAITIG010000137.1 GCA_031279575.1 Bifidobacteriaceae bacterium | reverse complement strand
CGGTCGATGGCCGGGGGCCGGGTGCCGGGCGGTCGATGGCCGGGGGCCGGGTGCCGGGCGGTCGATGGCCGGGGGCCGGGGACCGGGCGGTCGATGGCCGGGGGCCGGGGGCCGGGCGGTCGATGGCCGGGGGCCGGGTGGCCGGGGGGCCGGCGGTCGGGGGCCGGCGGTCGGGGGCCGGGCGGTCGGGGCCGGGCGGTCGGGGGCCGGGCGGTCGGGGGACGGGTGGCCGGGCGGGGCCGGTGGACGCGGGTAAAGTGGGCGGGTGCGATTTCGGCGGTGGCTTGGGCTGGGGGCGGCGGCCGGGGCCGCGGCCTTGGGTTACGGCTTGCTGGAGGCGCGCTGGTTTGCGCTGCGGCAGGTCGCGGCGCCCGTCTTGCCGGCCGGCGCAGAGCCGCTGCGGCTGCTGCATCTGTCCGATCTGCATCTGACCGCCCGGCAGCGGCGCAAGGTCGAGTGGGTCCGCGGCCTGGCGGCGCTGAAACCGGACCTGGTGGTGGCTACCGGCGACAACTACTCGTTCGGCGACGCCATGGAGACGGCGCTGGAGGCGCTGGAGCCGCTGCTGGCCTTCCCGGGCGCCTTTGTGCTCGGCTCCCATGACTACTATTCGGCGGTGTTCAAGAACCCGTTGAAGTACGCCGGCCGCCCGCCCGGCCCGCGCGCCGAGCCCGCCCGGGCGCCAGATTTGCCGGTGGAGGCCTTCGCCGGCGTGTTGCAGCGGGCCGGCTGGCGGCGTTGCGACAACGCGCGGGCCTCCCTCCGGCTGGGGCCGGCCGGCCTGCGGCTTGACCTGGTTGGCTTGGCCGACCCGCACTTGGGCTGGGACAAACTGCCCCCTCCGGCCGACCACCGCGGGGCGGGCCTGGTGCTGGGAGTGGTCCACGCGCCCTACCGGGCGGCGGTTCAAGCCCTGGTGGATGATTCAGCCCGCCTGGTCTTGGCCGGCCACACCCACGGCGGCCAGGTGGCGCTGCCCGCGCTGGGCGCCCTGGTGACCAACACCGACCTGCCCGCGCGGTACGCCTCGGGGCTGCGCCGCTGGCCCACCCGCCGCCCGCAGGCGCCCGCCTACCTGCATGTCTCGGCCGGCCTGGGGACTTCCCCGTTTGCCCCGGTGCGCCTGGCGGCCCGCCCCGAGGCAACCCTCCTAACCTTGGTCGCAGGCTGAGCCGCAACCCGCCGCGCCGCTCGCCAGCCAGGCGCGCTGGGCGCCCGCGGGCCAGATCCGCAGGCCGCCGGCTCGCCATCGCCGGCCAGGAGCGCCCGGCGCGGCCGCCTGGCGCCGGTGGCCACGGCCATCAGCGGCGGATCGAGGGTAACCTGTTGGGGAACTGTCCCCCCGCCTCGAAGGAGCGGCCATGCGTGGTTCGGATTGGCGCCAGCACGTCGAGTGGTTGAACCAGGAGTCGGTCCGCCTGTTGGAGTTTGGCCGCGCCGCCAGCCAGGCGCCGAGCGGCTTCGCCTGGTTGGACGCGGCCGGCCGGCCGCAGTTGGACGCGCCGCTGGACCTTTGGATCACCTGCCGCATGACGCATGTTTACGCGCTCGGCGCGCTGATGGGCCACGCTTGGTGCGCCCCGCTGGCCCAGCACGGGGTGGACGCGCTGCTCGGCCCCTTCGCCGACCAAGACCACGGCGGCTGGTACTCGCAGATCGCCCCAGACGGCGCCCCGACCGACCCAACCAAAGCGGCCTACGCCCACGCCTTTGTCATCTTGGGCGCCGCCTCAGCCGCCGTGGCCGGCCTGCCCGGCGCGCCAGAAGTCCTCAAACGGGCCCTGACCAGCCAGAATGTGCATTTCCGGGAGGCCGGCGAGGGCCTGGTGGTGGACCTGTTCAACCGCGATTTCACAGGCTCGGAGGACTACCGGGGCGTCAACGCCAACATGCACACCGTCGAGGCCTATCTGGCGGCGGCCGATGTCACCGGGGATTCGCGCTGGCGGTCGCGGGCCCTGGCCATCGCCGAATGGGTGGTGGGCGAGGCGGCGGATCTTGATTGGCGCATCCCGGAGCATTTCACCAAGGATTGGCAACCGCTGCTGGACTACAACCAGGACAACCCGGAGGACCAGTTCAGGCCTTACGGGGCCACACCCGGCCACGGCTTCGAGTGGTCCAGGTTGATTCTGGAGTTGCGGGCGGCCCTGGGCCAGGCGGCGCCTTTGTGGATGAAGCCAGCCGCCGAGGAGTTGTTCCGCCGGGCCTACCTGGACGGCTGGCGGGATTCGCCCACGCCGGGGTTTGTCTACACCACCGACTGGGACGGCCGCCCGGTGATCCGCGCCCGCCTGCATTGGGTGGCGGCCGAGGCCGTGGGCGCGGCCGTGACCGCCTATCGCGCCACCGGCGACCCGCTCTACCACCATCTGTATTCCCGCTGGTGGGACATGATCGCCCAGCGCTTCATCGACACCGAGGCGGGCTCTTGGCACCACGAGGTGTCCGAGCAGGGAGCTGTCCAAGGCCAGGTGTGGGAGGGCAAACCAGACCTCTACCACGCCCTGCAGGCAACCTTGATCCCGCGCCTGCCCCTGGCCCCAACCCTGGCCACCGCGCTGCGCCAGGGCCTGCTGGACAAAGTCCCCGCCATCTGACCCCGGCCCGCCGCGGCGCCGTCCACCCCGCCCCAGCCCGGCCCCCGGTCGGCCCTGGCCCCCGCGCGGCCCGGCGCGGCGCCGTCCACCCCGCCCCAGCCCGGCCCCCGGGCGGCCCTGGCCCCCGCGCGGCCCGCCGCGGCGCCGTCCACCCCGGCGGCGGGGCGGGCGGGCGGCTTCAGGCGGAACGGCGCAGATCGGGTTCGAGGTAGATCGTCAGCCGCAGCGGCACGGCCTGCCGGGCGCGCGCCTCGGCGGCATCGACGGCCTGGGCCAGCTGCTCCAGCGACAAGCCCGCCCGCGGTTCGACCTTGGCCGCCACCAGCAACTCGTCGGGACCCAGGTGCATCGCCCGCAGGTGGATCAGCGAGGCGATCCCGCCGCCCACCAAGGCCTGCTCGATGGCGTCGATCTGCTCCGGCGCCGCCCCCTCGCCCAGCAGCAGCGACTTCATCTCCACGGCCAGGATGGCGGCCACCGCCACCAGCAGCGCGCCGATGGCGGCCGAGCCGGCCGCGTCCCAGCGCCCGTCTCCGGTCAGCAGCGTCAACCCCACCCCGAGCCCGGCCAGCACCAGGCCAAGCAGGGCGGCTGTGTCCTCCAGCAGGACCACCGGCAACTCGGGCAGCTTGGAGCGGCGCACAAACTGGAACCAGCCCAGATCGCCTTTGACCGGCCGGGTCTCCCGCACGGCGGTGCGCAGCGAGAAGGCCTCCATCACCAGCGCCAAGGCCACCACCGCCAGTGGCACCCAAGGCCACGCGCTGATCGGCTCGGGGTGGCGGAACTTCTCGTAGGCCTCGTAGAGGGCAAACAGCCCGCCCAGCGAGAACAACACCAGCGCCACCACAAAAGACCAGAAGTAGCGGCCTTGGCCGTAGCCAAAGGGGTGCTTGGAATCGGCCGGCCGGCGGGCCTCCCGCCCGCCCCACAGCAGCAGCAACTGGTTGCCTGAATCGGCCACCGAGTGGACGGCCTCGGCCAGCATGGCGCTGGACCCGGACAAGGCGAAGGCGGCGAACTTGGTCACCGCGATCCCCAGGTTGGCGCTGAGCGCCGCGATGATCGCCTTGGTTCCGCCGTGCGCGCTCAAGTTGGGCCTCTCTTTCGCAGTTCGGGTTGCCGACGCCACTCTAACGGAAAGTATTCGCCCAGGTGGGCGGCCCGCGCCGACCACCGCACTAGGCTGGTCCGGGTGAGGATCCTTGTGCTGGGCTCCGGCGCCCGCGAACACGCCATCGTCCATGGGCTGCACCGCGAGGGCGGCCACGCGCTGTTCGCCGCCCCCGGCAACCCGGGCATGGCCCAGCTGGCCCAGACCCACCCGGTCGATCTCACCTCCGGCCCGGCGGTGGCCTACCTGGCCCGGCGCCTGCGGGCGGACCTGGTGGTGGTTGGCCCCGAGGCCCCGCTGGTCGATGGCGTGGCCGATTCGCTGCGCGCCGCCAAGGTGGCGTGCTTCGGCCCCAGCGCGGCGGCCGCCCGCCTGGAGGGGTCGAAGGCTTTCGCCAAGGAGGTCATGGCCGCCGCCGGCGTGCCCACCGCCGAGGCGCGTTTGACGGGCACCCGCGACCAGGCGGCAGCCGCGCTGGACCTGTTTGGGCCGCCGTTTGTGGTCAAGCACGACGGCCTGGCGGCCGGCAAGGGCGTGGTGGTGACGGACTCGCGGGAAGCCGCCCTGGCGCACGCCCAAGCTTGCTTTGACCAGGGCTCCAAGGTTGTGGTGGAGGAGTTTTTGGACGGGCCGGAGGTGTCGCTGTTCTGCGTCACGGACGGCCAGACCACCTTGGCGCTGGCACCGGCGCAAGATTTCAAACGGGCGCTCGATGGCGACAAAGGCGCCAACACCGGCGGCATGGGGGCCTACTCGCCCCTGCCGTGGGCGCCGCCCGGCCTGGTCGCAGAAGTGCTGGCCCGGGTGGCGCGGCCAACTGTGGCGGAGATGGCGCGGCGCGGCACTCCCTTCCAGGGCCTGCTGTACTGCGGTCTGGCTCTGACCTCGAAGGGGCTGCGGGTGGTGGAGTTCAATGTCCGCTTCGGCGACCCGGAGACCCAGGTGGTGCTGGCGCGCCTGGCCACACCGCTGTCCCAGGTGCTGATGGCGGCCGCCGAGGGCGCTTTGGACGGCATCGGCGCTCTGGCGTGGTCCAAGGACAGCGCGGTCACGGTGGTCCTGGCGGCGGCCGGCTACCCCGGCCAGCCCCGGGCCGGGGACCCGGTCAGGGGCGTGGCGGCGGCCGAGGCCATCCCCGGGGTCTATGTGCTGCAGGCCGGCACCAAGTTGGACCAGGCGGGCGAGTTGGTGGCGGCCGGCGGGCGGGTTTTGTCGGTGGTCGGCTTGGGACCCAATTTGGCGGCGGCGCGGGACCGGGCCTACGCCGGCATCAACTCGATCCGCTTGGAGGGCTCGCACCACCGCGGCGATATAGCGCTGCGCGCGGCCGTGGCCTGACCGGCGGGGCGGCTCGGGGCCAACTGGAGCCCGGCCCCCGAACCCGGACCCCAGAGCCGGCCGCCAGCCCGGCCGCCAGAGCCGGACCCCAGAACCGGACCCCAGAACCGGCCGCCAGACCCGGCCCCCGGACCCGGACCACAGAACCGGCCGCCAGGCCCGGACTCCAGAGCCGGCCGCCAGCCCGGCTGCCAGAACCGGACCCCAGAGCCGAACCCCAGAGCCGGACCCCAGAGCCGGACCCCAGAGCCGGCCGCCAGGCCCGGCCCCGGGGGGCGCAACCGCAGCCTTGGGAATATCACGGCTGGCGAACCCGTTGCCAAGTGCATGCGAGACAACAGCCGTAAGTCCCAGCGGCTGGGTGGCCTGGGGGCCGGTCCGCGGCCAGTCGCGTGGGCTGTGGCCCTGGCCACCGGCCTGGGCTTGGCCTTGAGCGCCCTTGCCGGGTTGCCTGGCGCCAGCGCGCGCGCCGCCGAGCAGATCATCTTTTACGTCAACACGGCCGAGGCCGGCGCCAAGGACGCCAACACCGCCGACGCCAAGTGCGAGACCGAGACCTCCGGCAAGTGCTCGCTCAGGGCGGCCATCGAGCAGGCCAACGCCATAGCCGAGACCGACGCGGAGATCCTGATCACGCTCGAGGAGGGGTTCTCAGGGACCATCTCGATGCCGAACCAAGGCGCACTGCGCATGCAGGCCACGGCCGGTGTCACAGACGCGGATCGGTACGGCGCCTATTTCCACGTCACACGCACCGTCACCATCGACTTGCTCAACAACTTGGGAGTGCTCCCGAAAGAGGACGATTCGAGTTGCGCCTTCTGGATCGAAGCTGAAAACACCAAGCTGCTCAACTTCACCAACGTTGGCGCGGGCGAGACGTCGATCGTCTTCGGCCCCGACTCGGACGGGTCGTTGCTGGACGGCGGCGAGTTCATCCAAACGGAGAACTATTACTCCGAGCGCTTGGTTTACATCCTCCCCGGGGCCGATGGCGTGACCATCCGCAACTACAAGGTGGGGCGGCTTTACAACGCCGAGCAGACCTCGGGCGCCATCACCATCAGGGATTCGTCGTTGGCCGCCAACACCTCGGTCAAGGACGTCACCATCTCGAAAGTGACAATCGACAACACTCCCGTGGGCGGTTCGACCCTTTGCTCCGGCCAAACCGGCCAGGGCTGCGCCACCATAGGCATCGCGGTCTCCGGTTTGGCGGTCAACAACCTGGTGATCGAAAGCTCGCAGTTCACCCACTTCCCGTACATCGTGGATCTGTACAAGCGCCGGGTGATCGACCTCTCGAAGGCGCTTGCCTCTTCCGACATCGACATCCGCTACAACACCTTCACCGACATCCGCAGCGACAGCGGCGACCTCACCGACGCGACTATCGTCTTGCCGGCCAATAGGCAGCTGAGCGGCGCCAACTGGGTGCGCCACAACACCTTCGACAACGCGGCCTCGCCTAACAGCCAAGCCGCCGCCATCTACTGGGACGGCAAAGCCGCCACCGCTGGCCAAGCGTCAAACCTGCGCATCGAGGACAACCACTTTGACGGCTACGCGACCGCGGGGGTGGCGTTGGCCAATGCCGGGGTGGTGACCATGCGCCGCAATACCTTCGGCGCCGCCAGCGCCAGCGCCACAGGCGACGCCATAGCCGAGGAGACCGGGGCGGCGTCTGGCGCAAGCCACCTGGTGGTGAACAACGACGCGACCACCAACCACCGGATCATCACCTGGTACCCGCAACAGCCGAAGGTCACCGGCGCCTGCGAGCTCCAAGTTCAGGTGGTCCAGCAGACCGCCCCCAGCGGCTACCAGGTGCCGACCGCCCCGGTGGCGCTCGACTTCTACTACACCGCCGGGCGCACCGCCGAGGTCTACCTCGGCTCGGTTGAAAACGTGGCGCCGGATCAGAGCGGGTTGGCCACGGTCACCGTGCCGGAGCTGCCCCCCGCCGAGGGAGGCAAGCTGCGGCTGCAAACCCAAGGCTCCGCCAGCGAGGCGGGGCAGCTCGAATCCTCCCATTATTCGCGGGTGGTGGATGTGCCGACTCTGGGCCAGTGCCTCACGCCCCGCCTCGACTTTGACCTGCGGGCCTGGGAGAACGTCAGCATAGATGAGGCCAAGGAGGGCCATGACGCGATTGTGTCCGGCGGCGATTTGGTCGAGTCGGGCGCCAGCGTCTCCTCCGGCGAGGAGATTTGGTTCACCTACACCGCCGCCAACACCGGCTATGTGACCTTGCGCAATGTCACCGTGACCGACTCTCTGGGCGGCCCGGTCTGCGTCATACCCCAGCTGCCCAAGCTAACCTCGGCCGGCTGCGTCCAGCGCTACACCGCCCCTTGAGCCCCCCAGCGCCCGATGCCGCCCCCGGCTCGGCTGCATCGGGCGCAGTCCGGGCGCCGCTCCCACCCAGTGGCCGATGCCGCCCCCGGCTCGGCTGCATCGGGCGCAGTCCGGGCGCCGCGCCCACCCAGTGGCCGATGCCGCCCCCGGCTCGGCGGCATCGGGCGCGCCGCGGGGCTGGGGCGGGCAACAGGGCTGACCGGGCGGCCGCCGGCGGGGGCCGGGGCCAAGGCGAGATCCTCCGACAACTCCAACTCGACCCGACCAGGACCTACCAACCCGCCGGCAAAACACGAAACCGGTGAACCCACGTTTCGCGGGTTCACCGGTTCCCTATGTCCCGAGACATCACAGGGCG
>JAITIG010000071.1 GCA_031279575.1 Bifidobacteriaceae bacterium | reverse complement strand
GTGGCGCCGGGCATGCCGGTTACTTCTACTTGGACCACCTGGTCTACTAGGTCTTGGGTTTGGGAGACGGTCACTTGGACATCCTTGAAGTCCTGGTAGTGGACTGACTCCGGGTCGCGGGCAGGCTGGTATTCCTGCACGTCAGCGGGGTTGCCGCCAGCCCAGCTCAAGGTCAGCGACGAATCTGCCGCCGCTGTGGCCGCCCCGCCGGGCAACACCGCCAAACCCAAGCCGCAGGCCAGCGCCAGGGCCAAACCGCCGGTGGTGACCACGCGGGCGGCCAGCGCCCGGCCCGCGCCCTGCCCCCCGCCCCAGGCGCCGGAGGCGGCGTGGCGCGCCCGCGCCTGCCGGCCGGCCCCGCGCGATGGCGGAATAGCCCGCCCCCCGGCCCGCCGCCTGCCGCCCACCGGCCGAGCCGGAGCAGCAGGAGGGGACGCGAAACCACCCGGCAGGCGGGGGGCGGGCTGATCAAACTCGGCCTCTAAGGCCGGCGCGGGCTGGCTCACGGCTGCCCCACCTTCTTCCACACAGGGGTTGGCGGCGCCTCCAGCGCCGAAGTCTGACTGGCCGATGCCGCCGGGCCGGCCCCGTCAAGCGCCACCGGCGGCTGCAGAGCGGTCGGCGCAGTCGGGTGGGCCGATCCGAGCCCAACGCCAGCCGGGTGCGGCAAACCGGAGGCAGCCGGCGCGGGCCGCGCGGGCCCGGCCCCGACCCCGGCCCCGGGCGGGGCGCCCATCCCGGCCCCGGCCGCTGGCGGGGCGCCGCGCGGCGGCGGGCGGACGGCATCGGGCGGCCAAGAGCTTGAAACCCCAGCCAGGGCGGGACGGGCCAAACCCGGCAAACCCGGCAAACCCGGCAGGCGGGCCAGGCGGGGACGGCGCGAACGGCGGCTGCCCACCAACGGCGGCAGCAGCGCCGCCGCCAAGGCCACCACCCCGGCGCCGAGCATCGCCAAACGGCCAACCGCGCTCAGGGTGGAGGCCGGGATGGATTGCGGGCTGGCGGCTGCCATCTGCAAGGCGGCACCCTCAGTGCCCTCCGCCACAGCGGCCTCGCCGCCGAGCGCGGCATCGCCCCAATCCACCCCGGCCTCCTCGGCGGCCTCATTGCCGCCGACGCCGCCCGGACCAGCCTCACCGGCCCCATTTCCCCCAGGGTCGGAGTTGTTCGCCGTCTGGTCCAGCGGCAAATCCACCGCGCCGCCCGTGCCCGCCACGCATTGGGCCGGGCCGCCCTTCTTGTCGCAATCCTGCGGGTAAGGCGCCTTGGTCGCCAAAGCGTTGCCATTCGGGTCCGCCGGGTCCAACGTGGGGTTTCGGCAGGCCTCGATCCCCTTTATGGCCGGGTCCCCGCCGGGGATTTTCTCAATTTGGGCTTGCCCGGCCAGCACCAAGTTGACCGGCAGCGGCGAATAGCCCAAAGAATCCGCCTGGTATTGGCCCTCGCACAAGAAATAGGCGCCGAAGTCCGCCAAGGTCAAGCCCTTGTCCTCGGTGAACCCCGATTCCAACGCGGTCGGCAAAATAATGTAGGAGTAGCTGGACAGCGGGTAAGACCTCGGGTCGGGGTTGGTGTACACGCCGCTCAAATCCTGCGTCAGGTAGTCCGGCGAGGACTGGTCCTGGTTGATCTTCGCCTCCAGCAAACCCACCGCCACGTTGTAAGCCGTCGGCTCGGCGTAATAGCCGGCCGAATTCAGCACCTTCGCCACCGGGAAACCCGCGTTCAAAGCGTAGGAGTACTCCACAAAAGTGATGGCGCCAACCGCGTGGGCCTGCGCCACATACCCGGCCACGCCGTTCGAGCCAGACCGCGAGACAAACCCAGAGCCCGCCACCACCGGGAAGTTCGAGGTCACACCGCAATGCCCGTTGATCAGCGGCCGGCCCACCTTGCCGCAGTAGGCGTCCCAGATGGCGGCGTGCTCCTGGCGCAGCCAAATTGACACCTGGGCTGTGGCGCCAGACCCATCCGACCTGACCACTGGCACAATCGGGATGGCCGGCAGGGCCAGCGACGGGTTGTCCTCCTGGATTGCCGGGTCATCCCACTTGGTGATCACGCCGGTGAAAATACGGGCTATCACCTCGCCCGCCAGCCGCAAATTGGTCACCCGCTTGCCGCCGATCTGCAAGTTGTACATGAAAGACGTGCCGCCCGCCACAATCGGCATGTAGGCAAATTGGCGCTTTGGCCGCAAGTCGCCCTCATTGGAATTAGAAATCTCATACGGGATCTCCGAGACGCCGAAATCCGCCACCCCTTGGGCGAAGTCATTCCGCCCCTGAGTCGAACCCGACTCCGAATACGTCACCTTCCACTGGTAATTCCCCCAGACGTTTTTGATCCACTGCTGCAACGCGTTGGCGGACCAAGTCGACCCGGACCCGGTGATGGGCGCGTGGACGCTGCCCGCCCCGTGGGCCGGCCCCGCCAGCCCGGGCCCCAGCAACGCCAGCAGTACGATGCCGGCCAGCAGCAGCGCGCAGCGCTTGACCACCCAGCCCGCGCCCGCCGGGTCCCAGGCCAGTTGGGCGGCGGTCCAACGCCGCCGCGCGGCGCGGCCGGCCCGCTCCAGCGCCGTCCCCGCGCCGCGCCGGCGGCGGCCAAGCGCTGACCTCGGCCGCCGGCCGGCTGCTTGTCCCACGCCGGCGCCCAGCCCCGCCCCGGGCGGCCCGCCGCCGACCGCGTCCTGGCGGGCGCCGGGCGCGAACGCCTCCCCGCCGGTTTTGGGCGCGGGGGCGGGGTCCGCCGCGGGGGCCGAGGCCGCCAGCCGCTCGGCCGGGGCGGGGGCGCGGGCGGCCAGCGCTTGCCGGCAGGCGCCAGGCGCGGGGGCGGGGTCCGCCGGCGCTTGCCCGCTAGTCGCGGGGGCGGGGGCGCGGGCGGCCAGCGCTTGCCGGCAGGCGCCGGGCGCGGGGGCGCGGTTCGCCGGCGCTTGCCCGCTAGTCGCGGGGGCGGGGGCGGCCAGCGCTTGCCGGCAGGCGCCGGGCGCGGGGGCGCGGTTCGCCGGCGCTTGCCCGCTAGTCGCG
>JAITIG010000025.1 GCA_031279575.1 Bifidobacteriaceae bacterium | reverse complement strand
CCCCCGTCCCGCCCCCGCCCCGCGCTTCGGCCTGGCCCAGGCCCCCACCCCACCCGTCCTAGTGGGCTACGGCCCGGCCGGCCCCTCCGGTCCCCCAATGCGGGCCAGGGCCAAACCGCCCGTGCGAGCCTTGGCGCGGCGGCTGGGTGTGGACCTGGGCGCGGTCGCGCCGACCGGGCCGCAGGGCAGTGTCAGCCGCGAAGATGTCGCGGCGGCGGCCGCTCTGGCCAGCCCATGCGATCCGGGCGCGGGCATCTGCCCGCCCGCCCCCGGCAGGGAAGAAGTTCGGACCGGCCAAGCCGGGGACGCCGCCCCGTTTGGCGCGCCGATGGCGCCCGCCGCGCCCGCCGCGCCCGCCGCGCCCGCCGCGCCGCCGAGCCGCCAGGCCGCGCTGGAGGCTGGGGCCGCAGGGGCCAGGGGCGCCGGCTTGGCCGCGGCGGGGGAGAGGCGCGAGCCGATCCGCTCGGTGCGGCGGGCCACCGCCCGGGCCATGGTCGCCTCAGCTTTCACCGCGCCGCACGCCACCTTGTTTCACCAGGTGGACGTGACCCGCGGGCTGCGCTTCGCCAAAGCGGCCGGGGTGGGGATCATGGCGTTGGCGGAACTCGCCCTGGCCCGCGCCGCCCGCCGCCATCCGGTGATCAACGCGCGCTGGGACGAGGCCGCCCAGGAGATCGTCTACCACGCCGCCGTCAACCTGGGCGTGGCGGTGGACACGCCCCAAGGCCTGGTGGTGCCCGTCATCCGCGACGCCCACCAACTGGGGCTGGCGGACTTGGCGGAGGCCACCAAAACCTTGGCGGCCAAGGCCCGCGACCGCCAGCTGAAACCGGCCGAGACCTCCGCCGGCACCATCTCGCTAACCAATGTGGGCGTGTTCGGCATCGACACCGGCACCCCCATCCTGGTGCCGGGCCAGGCCGCCATCCTGGCCCTGGGCGCCGCCCGCCCCAAACCGTGGGCCCGCCGCGGCAAAATCAAACTGCGCCAGGTGGCGCACCTGGCCCTGGCCTTGGACCACCGCCTGGTGGACGGCGCCGACGGCGCCCGCGCCCTGCGGGAGGTCGCCGCCGTGCTGGAAGACCCAGCCGCCGCCCTGCTTTGAGAGGCCCCGGCGGCATCGGACGGCGGCTTCGCCATTCGAGGGGGGCGGCGGGTCCGGCGGCGCCGGCCGCCTGGCGGGTGTCGCCCGCAAACCGGCCGATCCGCCTGGCCGCCGCCCGGCATTCGGTGTCAGACCTCGCGTCTAACCTAGAAGGATGCGAATCGCGCGTTTCACATTGGACCAGGACCCGGTCTACGGCGTTGTCCAAGGCGAGGAGGGCGACGAGGTGATCCACGCCATCGGCGGCGACCCGCTCTACACGGCGGTCACGCCCACCGGCAAGACCTACCGGATAGACGATGTCCGCCTGCTGGCCCCCGTCATCCCCCGCTCCAAGATCATCGGCGTGGCCGGCAACTACCGCGAGGCGGGCAACCCAAACCCGCGCCAAGTCTGGTTCGCCAAGCCGAACACCTCGGTGGCCGGCCCCGGCGACCCGATCGCGCTGGACCGCCAAACCACCGCGCCCGCCTTCCAGGAGGCCGAGTTGGCCCTGGTGATAGGCAGGATCGCCAAGAATGTGCCCGCCGCCGAGGCCGGCCAGGTGATCCTCGGCTACACCGTCGCCAACGATGTCGGCTACCGCTACCCGGACCCGCAAGCCGACCCGCGCGGCTTCTTCGCCAAGTGCCGCGACACCTTCACGCCGCTCGGGCCGTGGATCGAAACCGACCTCGAGGTGGCAGCCGGCCTGCCGGTGCGCTCCTGGATCGACGGCCTGGCGCAGCAGGACGGCGCCACCACCGACCTGGTCTTGGGGATTGGGGAACTGGTGGCGACGGCATCGTCCATCGCGACTTTGCTGCCCGGGGACGTGATTCTGACCGGCACGCCCGCCGGCGCGGCCAGAATCGAGCCGGGCCAGCGCGTCACCTGCGAGGTCGGCGGCATCGGCGCGATCACCAACCCGGTTGTGGCGCGGTAGGTTGGCTGGTTATGAGCGAGCCAATCAGAGTCAGGTTTTGCCCCTCGCCAACCGGCGCGCCGCATGTCGGCATGGTCCGCACGGCGCTGTTCAACTGGGCTTACGCGCGGCACACGGGCGGGGTGTTCGTGTTCCGGATCGAGGACACAGACCCGGCCCGGGACTCCGAGGAGTCCTACCTCCAATTGCTCGCCGCCCTGGAGTGGCTTGGCCTGGACTGGGACGAGGGGGTTGAAAAGGGCGGCCCGCACGGCCCCTACCGCCAGTCCCAGCGCCTCGACCTGTACGCCGATGCCGCCCGGCGCCTGCTGGAGGCCGGCTTCGCCTACGAATCCTTCAGCACCGCCGAGGAGGTCCGGGCGCGGCACGTGGCGGCCGGCCGGCCGCCCCAGTTGGGCTACGACGGCTTCGACCGCGACTTGACCCAGGCCCAACGGGAGGCCTACCGCGCCGCCGGGCGCCAGCCGGTGCTGCGCGTCCGCATGCCGGATGAGGACATCGCCTTCGACGACTTGGTGCGCGGGCGGGTGGTCTTCAAGGCCGGGTCGGCGCCGGACTTCGCCATCACCCGCGGCTCCGGCGCGCCGCTCTACACCCTGACCAACCCGCTGGATGACGCGTTGATGCGCATCACCCACGTGCTGCGCGGCGAGGATCTGCTGTCGTCCACCCCCCGCCAGATTGTGCTGCACCGCGCCCTGCTGGAGCTTGGATTGTCCGATGCCGTGCCGCTATTTGGCCACCTGCCTTACGTCATGGGGGAGGGCAACAAGAAGCTGTCCAAACGCGACCCGCAGTCCAATTTGTTCAACCACCGCGACCGGGGCTTCCTGCCGGAGGGCCTGGTCAACTACCTGGCGCTGCTGGGCTGGTCGATCGCCCCGGACCGGGATGTGTTCTCCCCGGGCGAGTTGGTGGCCGCCTTCGACATCCGCGATGTCAAGGAGAACCCGGCCCGGTTCGATCTGAAAAAAGCCGAGGCCATCAACGCCGCCCACATCCGGCTGCTGGCGCCCGGCGAGCTGGCCCGGCGGGTGGTGCCCTACCTGCGGGTTTTTGGCCTGGTGCCGGCTGGGGTGTTCGAGGACCTGCCGCCTGGCGCCCAGGCCTTGCTGGAGGCGGCCGCGCCGCTGGTCCAACCCCGCATGACTTTGCTGGACGAGGCCCCGGGCATGCTCGGATTCTTCTTCGCCGCCGATGACGCGGTCGACCTCGAACCCCAGGCCCTGGCCGCCTTGGGCCCCGATGCGGGCGCGGCGCTGGAGGCCTCGATCGGGGCGCTGGCCGGGGTGGGGGAGTGGACGGCAGCGGGCATCGAGGCGGCGCTGCGGGCGGCGCTGGTCGACGGGCTGGGGTTGAAGCCGCGCCACGCCTTCACGCCGCTGCGGGTGGCGGTGACCGGGCGGCGGGTGTCCCCGCCGCTGTTCGAGTCGATGGCGCTGCTGGGACGCCAGGCCTGTGGGGCGCGGGCCAGGCGGCTGCTCGCCGCCTTGCCCGCCCTGGCGTGATTGGGGTAGCGTAGCCCTTCGGCCCGGGCTGGCCGCGGGCGCGTGCGCGCGCCGGGGGGGCAGGCCCGGCCGAAGCACCGTGGGGTATGGTGTAATTGGCAGCACGAGTGATTCTGGTTCACTTAGTCTAGGTTCGAGTCCTGGTACCCCAGCGTCTGGCTTGGCTGTGCTGACCAGGCATTTTGGCTCCGTCGTCTAGTGGTCTAGGACGCCGCCCTCTCAAGGCGGTAGCGCCGGTTCGAATCCGGTCGGAGCTACGAGGTAAAACCCCTGGTCAGAGCGCTTCTGGCCGGGGGTTTTCAGTCTGCTGGGAGGGCCTGCGGGGCGGCCGGGGAACATTTAGGGAACATTTCAGCGCGGCCTGGGTTCCCGGGGCTCGCGGGGAGCGCTGGAGTGGCGGCGCGGCGGCATCGGGCGGCGGGGGCCAAGGCGGCCTGGCGGGCGGCGGCGCGGCATCGGGCAACTGTCGGGAGCGAGCGCCCGACGGGTCAGGCGGCCGGGACCAAAGCGCCTGGGGCCAAGTCGGCCGGGGCCAAGGC
>JAITIG010000233.1 GCA_031279575.1 Bifidobacteriaceae bacterium | reverse complement strand
AGCCCGGTCCGCGCGCGGCTGGTCGCCAAGGGGCTCGTCTACGCCCCCCGCCCAGGCGCCATAGCCTTCACCGTCCCCGGCATGGCCGATTACATAAACCGCCAATCCCCCTGACCCCGAGCCGGCCCCGCAGGTTGAGGCGGGGGCCGCAGGCGCTCGGCCTGAGGCTGCGCCAGATCGCCGCCGGGGCCACCCAGGGGGTCACCAGGCTGCGATGGTCCAGGAGGCGCGGTGGGTTTCGCCGGGGGCTAGCCAGACCAGGTCGCGGCCGGAGTTGAAGGCGTCCGGGGGGCAGGTCATCGGCTCGACCGCCAAGCCCAGGCGGCTTGGCCCCGGGGCCGGCAGATCGGCGGTGTGGACCTGCACCCAGGGGCAGGCCGCATCCCAGCTGATCGACACGCCCGTGCCAGAGGGATCCTCCAAACGGGCCACCGCCCGGCCGTCCGCCCCGAAGCCGATCCCGCCGAAGCAGTGGTCGATCCGCGTGGCGCCCAACACCGCCCCAGCCCGGAAGTCGAAGGCCAGCCCGTCCACCGCCCGGACCGCCCCAGGCAGCAGACGCGGCCCCTCCACCTCGATAAACGACTCCGCCGGCAGGGTCAGAGCCCAACTGTCCAGGACCCCCGGGCCAGCCACCAAGTACGGGTGGGGGCCGCATCCGTAAGGCGCCGCCTGGGTCCCCAAATTGGTCGCCGCGACGCTCCAAGTGAGCCCCTGGACGGCATCGGCCATGTAGGAAACCTCCAAAGCCAACCGGTGCGGGTAGCCGGCTTGCGGCTCCACCACGCCCTCCAGCACCACCCCGCCGCCCGATGCCGTCCGGGCGCCAAAGCCCACCCACAGCGCCAGGCCGTGCAGCGCGTGGAGGCGGTCGGGCTCGCTCAAGGGGAGTTGCAGGCGCGCGCCGCGGGCGGTGTAGCGCCCGTCGATGACGCGGTTGGGCCAGGGGGCCAAAACCGCCCCCCGGTAGTGGGGCCGGACTTGGCCGGCCTCGAAGGGCACCACCAGGTCGCGGCCCTGGTAGGCGAGGCGGCGCAGCGTGGCGCCGACAGAGGCGATCTCCGCCCGGTAGGGGCCGGCCGCGATCACATGCTGGGCGCCGCTGAGGGGTTGGGCAAGGCTCATCTTGGAATTGTCCCGCACCCGCCGCCCGCCCGGCGCCAGCGCCGCGGGCCTTGGGGCCCGGAAGGCGGCGGCGAAGATGTGGGATCATAGGCGGGTGCTCAAAGATCTGAGCATGTGCCGCGCGGGTCGGCGACGAATCCCGGGCGGCGCCTTTCACAACGGATCGTCCGGCACGTACCTGCCGGTGAAGGGAAGTATCTGCCATGGCAACTGTGAGATTTGACGGGGCCACCCGGATTTACCCGGGCAATGACCGCCCCTCGGTCGACCACCTGAACCTCGACATCGAAGACAGCGAGTTCCTGGTCTTGGTCGGGCCGTCCGGCTGCGGGAAGTCCACCTCGCTGCGCATGCTGGCCGGCTTGGAGGAGGTCAACGACGGCCGCATCTGGATCGACGACCGCGACGTCACCGACGTCCAGCCGAAAGACAGGGACATCGCCATGGTGTTCCAAAACTACGCGCTCTATCCGCACATGACCGTGGCGGACAACATGGGCTTCGCCCTCAAAATCGCCGGCATGCCGAAAGCCGAGATCAAGCAGCGGGTGCTAGAGGCCGCCAAGATCCTCGACCTGGAGGAGTACCTGGCCCGCAAGCCGAAGGCGCTGTCCGGCGGCCAGCGCCAGCGCGTGGCCATGGGGCGGGCCATTGTGCGCAACCCCAAGGTGTTCTTGATGGACGAGCCTTTGTCCAACCTGGACGCCAAGCTGCGGGTCTCGACCCGCACCCAGATCGCCTCCCTGCAGCGCCGGCTCGGGGTCACCACGGTCTACGTCACCCACGACCAAACCGAGGCCCTGACCATGGGCGACCGCATCGCGGTGCTCAAGGACGGCCTGCTGCAGCAGGTCGGATCGCCGCTGGTGCTCTACGACAAGCCCGCCAACAAGTTCGTGGCGACCTTCATCGGCTCGCCCGCGATGAACATCGGCACCTTCCCGGTGACAGGCGACTCGGTGCAGATCGGCAGCGCCCAGGTGCCGCTGGCCCGCGAGGTGCTGGCCGCCATCACCCCGGATGACGAAGGCAAACTGGTGGTCGGCTTCAGGCCGGAGAACCTGCTGCCCGCCACCCCGGACACGCCCGGCGCGATCCCGGTGGAGATCGACATCGTCGAAGAGCTCGGCTCCGACGCCTACGCCTACGGCTCGCTGGTGGGCCCCGACCCGGGGAGCACCACGCTAGAGGGCGGCTCGCTGATCGCGCGCGTCAACCCGCGCGAGGTGCCGGCCAAGGGCGACGTGGTGTACTTCACGGTGCGGCCCGGCGAGCAGCACAACTTCTCCGCCGCGACGGGGGAGCGCCTGCCCAACTGACCGTTCGGTTGGCCCGCCCCCAAGCGGGGGCTGGTGTGTATGCTAGACCGCCGCCCGGGAGTTCCCGGGCGGCGGTTGGCTGTTGCGCCCGGCCGGGGTTGGGGCGGGCCAGGATAGACAGGGGGAGCAACCATGCCGCAGTCTTTGCAGATCACCGCGGTCACACCGGACCCGGCTTTGTTCGACTTGCCCTGGAACCTGCCGTTGGAGCAGTGGCCGGAGGATGTCATCCTGGCGCTGCCGCGCGGCATCTCCCGCCATGTGGTGCGGTTTGTCAAACTGTCTGACCGGGTGCTGGCCATCAAGGAGATCGCGGCTTACCCGGCCGCCCGCGAATACGCCCTGCTGAAGGAGCTGGCCAGCCTGGACGCCCCCTCGGTGGCGCCGGTGGCGGTGGTCTCCGGGCGGGCCACAGCCGAAGGCGAGCCGCTCGACGCGGCCCTGCTGACCCAGCATCTGCAGTTCTCTTTGCCCTACCGGGCCTTGTTCTCCTACCGGCTGCGGCCGGATATGGCGACCCGGCTGCTGGACGCCTTGGCGCTGCTGATTGTCCGGATGCACCTGCTGGGCTTCTACTGGGGCGATGTGTCGCTGTCCAACACCCTGTTCCGCCGCGACGCCAAAGCCTTCGCCGCCTACCTGGTGGACGCCGAGACCGGCGCCCTGCACGAGTCGTTGACCGAGGGCCAGCGGGCTTACGACTTGGACTTGGCCCGCACCAACGTCATCGGCGAGCTGATGGACTTGGAGGCGGGCGAGATGCTGGAGGATGATCTGGACCCGCTCGCCATCGGCGATTTCCTGGTGGAGCGCTACGACCAGCTGTGGCGCGCCCTGACCGAGGAGGAGACCATCTCCGCGGACGCCCGCTGGCGGCTCCAGGACCGCATCAACCGGCTCAACGATTTGGGCTTCGACGTGGCGGAGATGTCGATGTCGACCAGTCCGGACGGCACCAGGCTGCACATCCGGCCGCAGGTGGTGGACGCCGGGCACCACTCGCGCCGGCTGTTCCGCCTGACCGGGCTGGACGTGCAGGAGAACCAGGCGCGGCGGCTGCTGAATGATTTGGACACCTACCGCATCCACTCCCACCAGGAGGAGGCGGACGAGGACTTTGTGGCCCACGACTGGTTGACGCATGTTTTTGAGCCGGCTGTGCGCTCGGTGCCGCGCGAGCTGCGCGGCAAACTGGAGTTGCCGCAGGTCTACCACGAGATTTTGGAGCACCGCTGGTTCATGTCCCAGCGCGACTCCCGCTACGTGCCTTTGGACGAGGCCGTCAGCAGCTACATCGCGACCGTGCTGGCCCACCGCCGCGACGAGTCGGAGCTGATCCTGGCGGACACCCTCCAACTCCCCGCCGTCGACGACGTCCCCATGGGCTAACCCCCGGCGCCCCGGGGGTTTACAGGCGGGAGGGCGGGCCGGCTTGGCGGCGTTGCTTGGCGATCTCGTAGAGCACGATGCCGCCTGCCGCCGCCGTCCGCCATTTGCACGATGCCGCCCCCGCCTCGCCTGCGATCCGCTGGGTGGAAGCCCTGCGATCTGCTGGGTGGAAGCCCTGCGATCTGCTGGGCGGAAGCCCTGCGATCTGCTGGGCGGAAGCCCTGCGATCTGCTGGGTGGAAGCCCTGCGATCTGCTGGGTAGAGCGGCGATAATCGGATAAATTAGCTGGTAGCCGCTATGCTGGTGCCGTGCCAGTCAAACCGTACATTCCGCGTTCCATAGACCGCCGTCTGAAAACCCTGTTTGAGCTCTTCCCCGCGCTTCGCATCGTGGGGCCTCGGGCCTGCGGCAAGTCTCGCACGGCACGGTCGCTGGTCCCTGCGAACGCGGTCGACTTGAGCGACCCCGCCGTGGCTGAACTCTTCGCAGCCGAGCCGGGCGTCGCGCTTAGCGCGCTGGGCGAGCCGGCCTTGATCGACGAGTGGACCCAGGCTCCGCAGGTTCTCGGCGCGGTAAAAAGGGCGGTCGACGCGGCAGGCGGCGAGGGCCGGTTTGTCTTGACCGGCTCGGTCAGCGATGAGGACTTCCAAGAAAGCTGGCAGGCCACCGGCAGAGTGATCGACGTTGAGCTCGGGCCGATGGCGGCCCGGGAGGTTGCCGGCTGGGCAGACTCGGACCCATTCGTCGTCCGAGCGCTGCGCCCGGCCGCAGATTGGCTGGACGCCCCGCCAGCCCAGCCGGGTTACCGGCTAAACCTGGCAGATTACATCAGTCTGGTGGAACTGGGCGGGTTCCCGCAGGTTGTGACCGCCGCATCAGCCGACCAGCGCCGCCAATGGCTCGCCAGCTACGCCAATCAACTAGTCCGGCTGGACGCGCGCGGTTCGGACGGCACCGTGGACCCCCACCGGTTCAAGGCCTATTTGCGCGCGCTGGCTTTGAGTTCGGCCGCTAGCGTCGGGGCCGACACCCTGACCCGGGCGGCCGGCATCAACCGCGAGACGGCAAGAAGGTATGCGGCCCTGTTGAACCGGTTGTTCATCGCGCAGAGCCTGCCCCCATTCTTCTCCAACCGGCTCAAACGCCTGGCCAAGACCCCCAAGCGCGTGATCGCCGACTCCGGGTTGATGCTGTCGTTGGCGGGCCTGGCCGGGGCGGACCTGATCCGTGACTCGCGCATGCTCGGCCGGGCGCTTGAGACCTTTGTGGTGGCGCAGCTTAGAGCCGAGTTGGCGCTGGTGGCGGACGCGCCCACACTGTGCTATCTGCGCGACCAGAACGGCGATCGCGAGGTCGACCTGGTGCTTGAGTACCCGGACGGGAAGGTGGTCGGCATCGAGGTCAAGACCTCTCTCTCCTCTGGCCCTCCAGCCCACAGGCACTTGGTGTGGCTGCGCGACCAATTGGGCGACCGCTTCCAGGCTGGGTTTGTGCTTCACGCCGGATTGGCGGCCCGCAGCCTGGAGGACCGCGTCTTCGCCGCGCCGATCTCCGCCATATGGGCTTGGGACCGAAGCCAGGCGGGCGCCGAGATCCTCCATCTCGACCAGGCCGGCGCCCACGCCCTGGGCCGGTTGACAGCCGGGCGGGCGTTTCAGGTGTTGGCCGGCTCAACCGGCATGGCCCGGTTAACCCCAAGCATGGCTGGGGACCCAGTCCGCGCCGAGCGCATCCGCAAGGACCGCGCCGCCCTGGAGCGCAACGGCGTGATCCGCCGAAACCCCGGCTCCGACACCTTCACCTTCACCCGCAACTGGGTCTTCGGGTCCTCCAGCACCCCGGCGGAGATGCTTTTCGGAGGTCAGATCTCAGGTCCCAACAGCTGGCGAACAGCCGACGGCACAGCTCTCGACGGCTCGCCCCACCCTCCAGCCCAAACCTGATCCGCGGGCGGGCGGGCCCGCGGGCCGGCTTGGGTGGGGGTTTGGGCGGCTCGGGGGGTTTACAGGCGGGAGGGCGGGCCGGCTTGGCGGCGTTGCTTGGCGATCTCGTAGAGCACGATGCCGCCCGCCACCGCCGCGTTGAGCGATTCGGTGCCGCTGTCGATCGGGATGGCGGCCAACTGGTCGCAGGCCTCGCGGGTCAGGCGCTTGAGCCCTTGGCCCTCGGAGCCGATCACCACCACCAGCGGGCCGGTCGCCAAATCGAGCCTGGCGGCATCGTGCTCGCCTGCCGCGTCCAGGCCGACCACGAACGCGCCGGCCTGCTTGAAGGTTTGCAGGGCGGCGACCAGGTTGGTGGCGCGGGCCACCGGCACCCGCGCGGCCGCCCCAGCCGACACCTTCCAGGCCGTCGCCCCCATCTGGGCGGAGCGCCGCTCCGGGATCACCACCCCGTGGGCGCCGAAGGCCGCCGCCGAGCGCAGCACCGCGCCCAGGTTGTGCGGGTCGGTGACCTGGTCCAACGCCACAATCAAGGGCGGCGTGGGCGACTCGCCGGCCAGGCGGAACAACTCCAGCGGGCTGGCGTACTCGTAGGGCGCGACCCTCAGGGCGATGCCCTGGTGGGCGGTGCCGGCGGTGCGCTGGTCCAGCTCCCGCTTGGACAGCCCCGCCACCGGCACGCCCTGCTCGGCGGCCAGTTTGAGCGCCTCGCGCACCCGCTCGTCCCGCTCGATGCCGTCCGCCACGTCCAACCGGGTGGCGGGCACCTTGGCGCGCAGCGCCTCAAGCACAGAATTACGGCCGATGACGTAGTCGGCGGCGGCCTTCTTGCCCGCCGCCGCCCGTTTCTCGGCTGACCGTTTGGCTTGGTCTTGGGCGGCTTTGCGCTTGGCGGCGGGGTGGTAGGGCCGGTTCTCGGCCTTCGGCGTGGGGCCCCGGCCCTCAAGCGACCGGCGGTTTTTCCCGCCCGAGCCCTTGGTGGGGCCCTTCTTCGACCCTGGCCGGCGCACCGCGCCGCGCCTACTGGAGTTTCCCGGCATGGCGACCAAGCCTACCGGCCCCCAGGTGGGGGGTTAGGCCAGGTCCCAGCGGGGGCCGGCGGGGGAGTCTTCGACTTGGACCCCGGCCCTGGCCAGTTGGTCGCGGATGGCGTCGGCGGTGGCGAAATCCCGGGCGGCGCGGGCGGCGGAGCGGGCCGCCAACTGGGCCTCCACCAACGCGCCCAAAGCCCCGGCCGCCTTGTCGCCGCCCGTCGCGGCGGACGCCCAGGGGGCGCCCAAGGGGTCAAGGCCAAGCACCGCCAGCATGCCCCTGACCTCGGCCAAGGCCGCCTGGGTGTCCTCATCTTGGTACTCGGCCAGGGCCTCGTTGCCGCGGCGGACGGCATCGTGCACCTGGGCCAAGGCGGCGGACGTGCCCAAATCGTCGTCCATGGCGGCCGCAAACGCGCCCGGCAAAGCCGCCGCCCCCGGGGCGGGCTCGGCGCCGGGGCCAAGGCGCTCGGCGGCGCGGCGGGCAAAACCGGCGATCCGCTCCCAGGCCGCCCCCGCCTCCGCCAAGGTGGTCGGGGCGAACTCAAGGGTCGAACGGTAGTGGGCGGCGGTCAGCACGTAGCGCAGCACCACCGGCTCGGCCTGGCGCAGCAGCACCGCCGCCTGGAGCGTGTTGCCCAAGCTCTTCGACATTTTGACGCCCGCCTGGGTGACAAAGGCGTTGTGGACCCAATAGCGGGCGAAGCCGTACCCGGCCGAGCGGGACTGGGCCTGCTCGTTCTCATGGTGCGGGAAACGCAAATCCAGGCCGCCGCCGTGGATGTCGAAGGTCTCGCCCAGGTAGCGCAGGGCCATGGTGGAGCACTCCAGGTGCCAGCCGGGCCGGCCCCTGCCCCACGGCGTGGCCCACGCCGCGTCAAGCGGCTCGCCGGGTTTGGCGGCCTTCCACAAGGCGAAGTCATGCGGGTCGCGTTTGTCCGGCTCCTCCGGCTCGCCGTCCGCCGCCACCTTCATGTCCTGCGGGCGCTGGTTCGTCAAAGACCCGTACTCGGGGTAGGAGCCCACATCGAAGTAGACGTTGCCAGGCTGGCCGGCATAGGCGTGGCGGCGTTCGACGAGCCGCTCGACAAACTCCACCATGTCCGGCACCACGCCGGTCGCCCGCGGCTCGTAGGTGGGGGGGAGCACCCCCAGGGCGTCGTAGGCGGCGGTGAAAGCCCGCTCCCAGCGCTGCGCCCAAGCCCACCAGGGCCAGCCGTTGGCGGCCGCCTTGCGCAAGATTTTGTCGTCGACATCGGTCACATTGCGGATGAATGTAACCTGGCTGCCCCCCCACTCGAGCCACCGCCGCAGCACGTCGAAGACCACCGCCGGGCGCAAATGCCCAATGTGCGGGGCGTCTTGCACAGTCGCGCCGCACTGGTAGATACCCACCTTGCCCGCCCGCAGCGGCGCAAACGGGCGGACGGAGGCAGTGGCGGAGTCATGCAGGGAAAGGCTCACGGGGCTACCTTACGCCGCCGGTCGCAGCAGGCAAGTCGCGATGGCGGCCAGGCCCTCGCCCCGGCCGGTGAAACCCAAACCGTCGGTGGTGGTGGCGCCAACCGAGACCGCCGCGCCCAAGACTTGCCCGATGCCGTCTTCCGCCTCCCGCCGCCGGCTCGCCAGGCGGGGCCGGTTGCCGATCACCTGGACCGCGGCGTGCACGATCTCGAACCCGGCGGCGCGCACCTGGCGGGCCGCCAAGTCCAAGAACACCGCCGAGGGGGCGCCGGCGAACTCGGGGCGCCCGGCGCCAAACAAGGCGCCGATGTCCCCCAGCCCGGCGGCCGAGGCCAGCGCGTCCACCAGCGCGTGGGCCGCCACATCGCCGTCCGAATGCCCTTCCAGGGCCCGCTCGCCCGGCCATTCGAGCAGGGCCAGGCGGGCTGGGCGGGAGCTGTCGTCAGACCAGCGGTGGGCGTCGAAGCCCTGGCCGATCCGCCAGTCCGGGGCCCAGGACGGCTGGGGGTCAGGCGGCGGGGGCGTCTTCGGCTCCGTCCGCTGCGGCGGCGGCCGGCTCGGGCAGGGTCAAAATGGAGTCCAGGCGGATCTCGGCTTGGGCCTCGTCGATCTCCTCCGCCAGCGCCAACTCGGAGACGAGGATCTGCCGGGCGCGGGCCAGCATCCGCTTCTCGCCCGCGCTCAGGCCCCGGTCCAAGTCGCGGCGGGACAAATCCCGCACCACCTCAGAGACCTTGATGACATCACCAGAGGCGATCTTCTCAACGTTCGCCTTGTAGCGCCGCGACCAGTTGGTGGGCTCCTCTTTGACATCGGCCCGCAGCACCTCGAAGACCCGCTCCAGGCCCTCGGGTCCAACCACATCGCGCACGCCGACCAGTTCGACATTGGCGGCGGGGACCTCGATCGTCAGGTCGCCCTGGGTCACCCTCAACCTGAGGTACAGCTTCTCCTCGCCCCTGACGGTGCGGGTGCTGATCTCCTCGATGAGCGCGGCGCCATGGTGCGGATAAACCACGGTCTCGCCAACTGCAAATGCCATAATTAGTGTCTTTTCCCCTCTCGCGGCCAGCCAAGTTTAGCATGCCGCCTTCCTGGGCAGGCTGGCGCGAGGGCCAAAGCCCTCGCCGGGGGCGCTAAAGGGTTAGGCTTTGCCCTGGTTGGCGACCGCTTGAATCGCCGCTTTGGCGGCCTCCGGGTCCAAGTAGGCCCCGCCCGGATTCAACGGCCTCAAGTCCTCGTCAAGCTCGTAGACCAAAGGAATCCCGGTCGGGATATTCAGGCCGGCGATGGCCTCGTCGGAAATCCCGTCCAGGTGTTTGACCAGAGCCCGCAGCGAGTTCCCATGGGCCGCCACCAGCACCGTTTTCCCAGCCGCCAAGTCCGGCACGATGGCCTCGAGCCAGTAGGGCAGCGCCCGCTCGAGGACATTTTTGAGCGCCTCCGCGCGCACCAGCGGGGCCCCGGCGTAGCGCGGGTCGCCATCCTGGGAGTACTGCGACCCCAGCTCGATCACAGGCGGCGGCGTGTCATAGGAGCGCCGCCAAACCATGAACTGGTCCTCGCCGTACTCGTCGCGGATCTGGGTTTTGTTCTTGCCTTGCAGGGCGCCGTAGTGGCGCTCGTTGAGGCGCCAGGAGCGCTTGACCTCAATCCAATGCCGGTCGGCCGCGTCCAAAGCCAGGTTCGCCGTGGTGATAGCCCGGCGCAACAGCGAAGTGTGCAGCACATCCGGCGCCACGCCGGCCGCTGTCAGCAGTTCGCCGCCCCGGACCGCCTCAACCCGGCCCTTCTCCGACAGCGGCACGTCCACCCAGCCGGTGAACAGGTTCTTGGCGTTCCATTCGCTCTCGCCGTGGCGGAGCAACACCAGTGTGTAGCTCAATGTCCCCCCTCAATTGCGGTTGTCAGTGGTCCGCGCCGTAGGCCGCGCGGACCTCGAAGGGGATGCGGCCCCGGTCTGAGACCTCCAGCCCTTGCTCTCTGGCCCAGGCCCGAACCTTGGCCGTGTCGCTGGGAGAATCCTTGGGCAGCCTGAGGGACCGCTCCGACCTGCCGGGCTGCCGGCCATTCTTGAGCCGGCGGCCGGCCTTGATCCAGGGCTCCAGCCCGCGGCGCAACTCGGCCGCGTGCGCCGGATTCAGGTCGATCTCATAGGTGGCGCCGTCGATGGCGAAAACAACCGCCTCGGCCCCTTCAGAGCCGTCAAGATCGTCAAAGGTCAAATACTGAACGCGTTGAACCATGGTGTGGTCTCCAATCAATTGGGAATTGCGGCGTCCGGCCTCCGGGGAACCGTTTGCGCGGATGACATGGAAATCATAACTCCATTTTCCGGGGATTTGGGCCTCAAGGTCACGCTTGCGGCCCCAGCGGCTTGACCAAGGGGAACAGAATGGTCTCGCGCACCCCCAGGCCGGTCAGCGCCATCAGCAGCCGGTCGATCCCCAAACCCATGCCGCCGGCGGGCGGCATGCCGTACTCCATGGCGGCCAGGAAGTCCTCATCCAGCGCCATCGCCTCGGCGTCGCCGGCGGCGGCCTGGGCCACCTGCGCCTGGAACCGCTGGCGCTGGACCACCGGGTCGACCAACTCGGAGTAGGCCGTGGCCAACTCCAAGCCGCGCACGTAAAGATCCCACTTCTCCACCACCCCGGCCCGCTGGCGGTGGTCCCGGGTCAGCGGCGAGGTCTCAACCGGGAAGTCGAGCACAAAGGTCGGCTCGTAGAGGCGCGCCCCGACCAGGTCCTCGAACAGCTCCTCCACCAGTTTGCCGTGGGTTGCCCGCTCGGGGTTGTAGCGCACGGCGTGGGCGTCCGCCAAGGCCCGCAGGCGCGCCACCGGGGTGTCCGGGGTGATCGCCTCGCCCAGCTTCAGGCTCAGCGACTCGTAGAGCGAGATCCGCCGCCACGGGCCGGCCAAGCTGTACTGGGCGGCATCGGGCAATTCAACTGTCTCGGAGCCGGTCAGGGCGCGGGCGGCGTCTTGCACGATGCGCTCGGTCAAGTCCGCCATGGTCAGGTAGTCGCCGTAGGCCTGGTAGGCCTCGACGGCGGTGAACTCGGGGGCGTGGGAGGAGTCGACGCCCTCGTTGCGAAAGATGCGGCCAATCTCGAAGACGCGCTCAAGGCCGCCCACCACCGCCCGTTTGAGGAACAGCTCGGGCGCGATGCGGAGGTAAAGATCCACGTCAAAGGCGTTCATATGGGTGGTGAAGGGGCGGGCGGCGGCGCCGCCGTGCAGGGTTTGGAGGATGGGCGTCTCCAACTCGACAAAGCCGCGGTCCTCCAAGGTGCGCCGCACCGAGCGGACCACGGTGGCGCGGGCGCGGGCCATCTGGCGCGCTTGGGGCCGCACAATCAGGTCGGCCGCGCGGTCGCGCACGCGGGCCTCGTCGGACAGGTCGGCGTGGAGCACCGGCAGGGGGCGCAGGGCTTTGGCCGCGATGCGCCACGAATCGGCCAGGATGGACAGCTCGCCGCGCTTGGAGGCGATGACCCGGCCGTGGGCGAACAGGTGGTCGCCTAGGTCGACCTCGGCTTTGAAGCGGTTCAGCGACTCTGGGCCGACCTCCGCCAGCGACAGCATGGCTTGGAGGCGGCGGCCCTCGCCGTCCTGGAGGGTGGCGAAGCAGAGCTTGCCGGTGTTGCGGATGAACACAACCCGCCCGGCCACACCCACCACGGCCTCGGTTTGCGAGCCCGCCTCCAGGCCCTCAAACTGGGCCCGAACCTCCGCGATGGTGCTGGTCAGCGGGAGGCGGGCGGGGTAGGGCGACTCGCCGCGGGCCAGCATGGCGGCCCGCTTGGCCCGCCTGACCTGGGCTTGCTCGGAATACTGGGGCTGGGCTGGGGCGGCATCGGCCGCCTGCTGCGGCTGGGGCTGGGCGGGGGCGGCATCGGCGGACTGGTTGGCGGGTTGTTGCACGCCCACCAGGTTACCCGCGTGCCCGCGCGCCGCCGCCCCCCGGTCTAGCCCCCCGGCCGCCGCCCGATGCCGCCTCGCCGCGCGCCCAGCCTCAGGCTGGCGGGGGGCCGGCCGCCAGGAGGCGGCGGCGGCGCCAGCTTGGGCGGACAAAGTTGCCGCTGCGGTGGACGCGCCACACCAGCCAAGCGCCGAAGCCGCCCAGCAGCGCCATCGACACCACCGAGGCCTCGATCCCGAAGGCGCCGCCGGTGAGCCATTCCGGGCCGGTCCACTGGGCCACCAGCCAGGAGTTGGCCGCGCCGCTGCCGGAGACAACCGACCCGAAGACCGGGCCTTGGGCCACATTCCAGGCGAAATGCAGCCCCATGGTCCACCACAGCGAGCGCGTCGCCATATACACGCCCGGGAACACCAGCGACTCGACCGCGATGCCGAATCCGCCCAGCCAGGTGGCATCGGCATTGCCGAGGTGGATCAGCCCAAACACCAGGCAGTCGGCCGCAATCGCCCAAGCCGAGCCGAAGGTGTCCTCCAGCAACCGGAAGACCGCGCCGCGGAACATCAGCTCCTCCGCCACCCCGGCTGTCAGGCCGAGCGTGAACAAGTCCGCCCAAGGCGAGTAGGCGGCGTTGAAACCCACCACCCGGTAGCAGCCGAGCAGCGCCAGAACCCCCACCACCAGCCCGATCGCGGCAAAGCCAAGCGCCGCGCCCCGCCAGGCCCCGCCCGCCCGCCGCCAAGCCAGCTCCAACGGGCGCCGGCGGCGCTCCATGCCGCGCGCCAGCACGGCGTAGGCCGCCACGGCCGCCACCAATTCCGCCGCCACCATGGCGATCAGCGGCATCCCCTCGACCAGGTCCTGCGCCGCGGCCTGCGAACCAGCCAGCAGGTCCACGCCGCCCCCGGCCAACACCGCCATCACCACGACCATCCCCGCCGCCAGCATGGCCCCGCCGAACAGGCCCCAGAAGGCCAGCGCCCGCAGCCCGGCGTTGAACCGCCAGCGGCGCACCGGCGGCCAGGGTTTGAACGGCTGGTCGTGCGGCAGCAAATCGGCGGCGCGCGGCCGCGAGACTGGGTCGTAAATCCAGGCGTACAAGCTCACCGCTCCAAGCTACCGGCTGACCTGGCGCCGCGCTGGGGCTTTCGGCGCGGCCAAGGCTTAGGCCCCAACCCCGGCGGCCCCCACCACGACGGCGGCGTTGTCGATCAGGCGGGCCGGGCCGGCTTGGAACGCGCCAATCAGCCAGGCCGGGCCCACCCAGCCGGCGGGCACCGGGGCAAAAGTCGCCGGGTCCACCAGGTCAAGGTATTCGGGCAGCTCCGGCTGGGGCAGGCGCCCCATGGCGGCCCGCGCCACCTGGCGGATCTCGGCCGGGTCCGCGCCGGCCCCGGCGGCGGCCGCCCCGGCCGCGATCGCCTGCGGCAAAGCCAGCGCCGCCCGCCGCTGGAGCGGCGACAGGTAGGCGTTGCGGCTGGACAGCGCCAGGCCGTCCGCCTCGCGCCGGGTGGGCACGGCGATGATTTTGACCCCCAGGTCAAGGTCTGCGTTCATGCGCCTGATCGCGGCCAGCTGCTGGGCGTCCTTGAGGCCGAATACGGCCGCCGCGGCGCCGGTGCGGCGCAGCAGCTTCAGCACCACGGTCAGCACGCCGTCGAAATGACCCGGCCTGACCGCGCCCTCGAACCGCTCCCCCAGCGCCCCGGCGCGCACGGTCACAGCCGGCCGGCCCTGCGGGTACATGTCCCCGGGGCTCGGCGCGTAGACCGCCATCCGCCGCCCGATGCCGTCTGCGTTCGCCTGCGCCAGCGCCGCCAGGTCTGCCTCCAGGGTTCGGGGGTAGCGCTCGTAGTCCTCGCCGGGGCCGAACTGCAGCGGGTTGACGAAGATTGTCACCACCACCTGGCCGCCTTCGCCTTGCGCGGCGCGGACCAGGTCCAGGTGGCCCTGGTGCAGGGCGCCCATAGTCATCACAACGGTTCGCGGCCCAGCCTCCAGGGCCCCTTTGAGCTGCTCAAAGGTGTGCGCCAGCACCAGATTGGCCGAGCCCATCAGGACTCTGCCCCGGCGGTCAGGGCCGCCTGGCAGGCCGCCAACTGCTGGGCGGTGATTCGGCCGGCGGCGGCCGCCGCCCGCAAGGTCGCCTGCGCCAGCTGGCGGTAGGTGGCCGCCGTGTCCAAGGCCGCCCGGCCGGCCGCGTCCACCGCCACCGACCCGTCCACCAGGCCGCCGCGCCGGGCCGCGAAGGCGGCCAAGGCCTGGGTGTGGGCCGCCAAAGTTAGGCAATCACCGCGCGAGGCGGGACCGGTCAGGGCGGCCGCCCCCAGGTCCAGGGCGTTTTCCAGCGCCGCCCGCGCCAACGGCCCCAGGACGGCGCTGGGATCGGCCACGCCGCTGGCCGCCAGCAAATCGGCCGCCTGGGCCAAAATGGTCACCAGGTGGTTGGCGGCGTGGCTCAGGGCGGCGTGGTAAACCGGGCGGTCCGCCCCCGCCACCGCCACCGGCCGCCCGCCCAGCTCCACCGCCAGGGCTTGCGCCAGCGGCAGCATGCCCGGCGGGGCGTCGACCGCGAAGGCGGCGCCCCGCATCCGCGCGATGTCGAGCGATGTCCCGGTGAAGGTCATGGCCGGGTGGATGGCCAAGCCCACCCCGCCGGCCGCCAAGACCGGCTGCAGCACCTCCACCCCCAGCGCCCCGGAGGCGTGGGCCACGATCTGCCCCGGGCGCCACGCCTGCGCCAGCTCGGCCGCCACCGGCCCGATGCGCGCGTCCGGCACAGTCAGGAACACCAGCCCCGCCCGCTGCGCCACCTGCCGCGGCGAGACGATGCCCGCGGCCGGGGCGACGGCATCGGCCTTGTCCCGGCTGGCTGGCGAGCGCGCCGCCACCGCCACCAGCGGGTGCCCCGCCTCCGCCAAAGCGCCTGCGAAAGCCGCGCCGACCCGGCCGAAGCCAATGATGCCGGCGGGCAGCATGTCACCGATCATGCGGCCATTGTGTCAGGCGGGGCTCGAACCGGTGGGCTCGGGGCCGGCTGGGGCGGCCTCGCCGGCCTCGGGCGGCAGGCGGCAGAACCACTCCGCGATGCGCCCCGCGGCGCTCAGCGCCAGCGCCGCCAAGGCGGCCGCGGCCTCTTGCCACAGGCGGGTCCAGGCCAAGGCCGAGTGCAACGACAGCGCCTCGACCAGCGCCATCCCCAAGTACAGCCCCAGCAGCGCGGCGCCCGCCAGGGAGCAGCTTTTGGCCAGCGCCAAGATGGTGGCGGCGCGCAGCGGGTCGATGCGCCGCCGGTTGCCTTTGGCATACTGCCGCACCGGCCAGGCCGCCAGCAGTATCCCCGCCGCCAGCGCGATCAGCAGGGCCGCCACCGCCCAGGGCACATCGGCCCGCTCAAACAGCACGCCGCCGGCCAGGTCCACCACCGCCGCGCTCGCAACTGTGCTGACGGCCGCCACGGTCGCCAGAGTCGAGATGCGGGTCAGAGTCATGCCACGGTGGGCGACCCCGGCATCCAGTAGGCCGGCCCGGCGGCCCCTTGGCCTGGCGCCGCCGGCGGCGGCGAGTCAAGCAGCGAGACCGGCGGGATCTCGCCGGCCTGGACTGCGGCTGGCTGGCCCGGGAACTGCATGCCCGGGAACGGCGGCGCGGGGAGCGGCTGGCCCAGCGCCTGGCCGCCCAGCGGCTGGCCCGGGAACTGCTGGCCCGGGAACTGCTGGCCCGCCAGCAGCTGGCCGGGGAACACCGGGGCCGCCGGGGCCGCCGGGCCCGCCGGCCCCGGGTCCGGGGCGGCGGCTGGGGCCTCGGCGTCAAACCCGGGGCCGGGCGCCAGTTGCGCCACTGGCGGCACGGCCCGGTGGCGCACGCCGGGAATGGGCCGGAATTGGGGCCGCGCGTCAAGCGCCTCCGGCGGCGCGGCCCCAGCGGCCGCCTCGGCGGGCGGGGCGAAGGCCGGCGGCGCCACCGGATCGGCCGGCGGGGGCAGCGGCTGCGGGTGGCGCTCGGGCATGGACTCGGCCCCGGCGGCCGCCATCACCGGCTCAAACGCCGGGTGGCGCTCGGGCTCCGGGTAGGGCGGCTCAACCTCGTTGCGCAAGCTGGAACGCGCGCTGGCCGGGACGTGCGCCAACTCGAGTTGGCCAAACATCGACGGCGCCTCGGGCGAGGCGGTGTAGGCCTCAAAGGCCGCCAAGGAGACAAAGGCGGGCGAGCCGCCCCCCGGCTGCCCGGCTCCGGCGCCGGGCGGCCCGGCCGTTGCGGCCAGTCCCAGCTGGCTGTCCCCGGCCGACTCGACCACAACGCCCTCGGCCGCCAGATTGGCCTGGCGGGCGGCGGCGAAGAAGCTCGGCACACCTGGGATCTTGGTGGCGTAAGGGTTGGGCGGGCGGGCGGCGGGCAGCGGCTCCGGCAAAGCCTGCGCGCTGGGCGGCTCGGCCCGGACGGGCGCCGGGGGCGCCGCCAGACCGCCTGAGGCGGGCCCCTGGGCCCCCGCCTCAGGCGGCGCCGCCTGCGCCGCCGGGGCGTCCAAGGCAGGCTCCGTGACGGCTAGCCCAGGCGCCGGGCCCCCAATCTCGACCCCAGCCGCAGGCGGCGCGGCCTCCGGGCCGGCCGGGGCCGGGGCCGGGGCATCCGAGGCCGCTTCCGGGGCGGCAGGCGGCAGCGCGGGCGGCAGCGCGGGCGCTGGCGCTGGCGGGGCGCCGTAACGGGCGGCCAGCGGCGCCGGCAAGGGCAAGGGCAGCGGGCCGTCGAGAGTGGCCGGAAGCTTTGACGCCGGCCCAGCCAGCTCAGCAGGCCCAGCCAGCTCAGCAGGCCCAGCCAGCTCAGCAGGCCCAGCCAGCTCAGCAGGCCCAGCCAGCTCAGGCGGCCCAGCCAGCTCAGGCGGCCCAGCCAGCTCGTCCGGCTCGTCCGGCTCGCGCGGGGCGGCCGGGCGGTCCCAATCGGGCGCCAGCCAGCGGATGCAGCCGCGATCCGGCGCCGCCTTGGCCAGAGCCGCCACCGGGCCGCCGCCCAACCCCGGCAAGAACGCCGCCGGCGACATCAAAGACCATGGCACCAGCACAAACGCCCGCTCGTGGGCGCGCGGATGGGGCAAGGTGAGCTCGTCTTCGTCGGCCAGGAGGGTGTCGTAGGCGATCAGATCGAGGTCCAAGGTGCGCGGCGCCCAGCGCCCGGCGCGCTGGCGCCCGTGCTTCTCCTCGATCCCCTGCAAGGTGCGCAGCAGGGTCCTCGGGGGCAGGTTGGTCTTGATGTGGGTCACGGCGTTGAAGAAGTCCGGCTGATCGGGCCGCCCCACCGGCGCGGTGCGGGCCAGCGGGGAAACCGCCACCACCTCGATGCCCGGCTCCTCGCGCAAATCGGCCAAGGCCGAGCGCAGCGTGCCCAAGGCCTCCCCCAAATTGGCCCCCAGCGCGATGATCGCGTCGACCGGTTGCGCCGGCGCCCAGTCGATCGACATCTCGCCGCCGGCCCCGCGCCCCCGCCCCCGCCGCCGCGCCGCGGCCCGGGTGGCGCCGGAGACCGGCCCGGCGGCATCGGCCAGCTCCAAGTCGCGCGAGGGCAGCGAGGCGCGGCCGGCGGCGGACCCGGCGTGGCGGCCCGGGCGCGCTGGCGGCGCGCCCCGGGTTGGCTCGGCGGCTTCCTCAGCTGCCCGCTCGGCCGCGCCGACAGCCTCGAACATGGCTGAATCGGGTGCCACAAAGGTTGACGGGGAATCGTGCAAGCTCCGCCGAATAGTAACGGAAACGTCGTCAACCTTCACATCAAGGGGGGCTGATGGCTTATGGACGGTAACATCGACAGATTGGATGGGGCCCAGCGCCAACACCGCCCGGGCCACCTTGGCGGCCAGCGTCTCAAGCAGCGCCACCGGCTCGCCGGTCAAAATCTCCGCCACCGCGCGCGCCACCAAGGCGTAATCGACCGTGTCCGCCAGGGCGTCGGACTCGGCCGCCTGGCGCGTGTCCAACCGCAACGCGATGTCCGCCGTGAAGACCTGGCCCGCCTCGCGCTCCTGAGGCAGATTGCCGTGGCGCCCGAAGCCCGCCACGCCGCGCAGTTGAATCACATCCAACGATCCACCAATTGGTTCAAGCAGCCAATCCATCAGGCCATCATCCCGTGTTCGCCGGGCAAAAGGAAAGCGTTTTGGCCCACCGCGCCGCAATTGCCCCCCGCGCCCGGTTCCCCAGCCGCCAAGATCGCCGCCGCCACCCGGCTGGCCGCGGCGCTCGCGGCCACCGCGTGAACCCGCACACACCACGCCCCCGCAAGGCACGATGCCGCCGTCACAGCCGCCGTCGCGGCGTCGCGGCCAGCCGGCCCAAGCTCGGCCAGCCGCGGCCAGGGGCCCTTGACCGGATCAAGGAAACGCTTCCGGGAGGCGCCCACCAGCAGCGGAAAGCCGAGCCCGGCCAGGCGGTCGAGCCGGGCCAGCAGGGGCCAGTTGCTGGCGCCGCTCTTGGCGAAGCCAAGACCCGGGTCCAACACAATCGCCGCCTGGTCTACCCCCGCCTCGATGGCGGCGCCGGCCCGGGCCGCCAGCTCGGCTGCCACCTGCGCGGCCACATCGGTGTAAACGTCCAGGGCGTCCATCTGGTCTGAGGCGCCGCGCCAGTGGGTCAGGACGCAAACCGCGCCGCTGCCGGCCATCACCGCCAGCATGCCCGGGTCCGCCAGGCCGCCTGAGACGTCGTTGACCAGGCTGGCCCCGGCCTCCAGCGCGGCCGCCGCCACACTCGCCCGCATGGTGTCGATGGAGACCACCACGCCGGCCGCTGCCAGCTCTTTGACCAGTGGGATCACCCGTTGGAGTTCTTCGTCCGGGGGCACCCTGGCGGCCCCCGGGCGGGTCGACTCGCCGCCCACATCGATTAGGTCCGCGCCCTGCTCGACCATGTCCTGGCAGTGGCGCAGGGCGTCCGCCAGGGCCAAGTACCGCCCCCCGTCTGAGAACGAGTCCGGCGTCGCATTGCAGATCCCCATGACGGCGGTCCGCTCCAAGCCGGCCAAGGCGGCCGGCAAAGGGGCCGGCCGGCGGCCGGTCTGGGGTCTCATCGCATCAGGGCCATGGCCTCGGCCCGGGTCGCCGGCGAGCGCAGCATGCCGCGCACGGCCGAGGTCACAGTCTTCGAGCCGGCCGCCTTGACGCCGCGCATCGACATGCACAGGTGCTCCGCCTCCACCACGGCGATGGCGCCGCGGGCGTTCAGGCGCTCCATCAGCGAATCGGCCAGGGCGCTGGTCAGGCGCTCTTGGACCTGGGGGCGCCGGGCGTAGGCCGCGACCAGGCGGGCCAGCTTCGACAAGCCGGTGATGCGGCCGTCCGGGGCCGGGATATAGCCCAGGTGGGCCACACCCAAGAACGGCAGCAGATGGTGCTCGCAGATGGAGTAGAAGGCGATGTCCTTGACCAGCACCAGCTCTTGGTGGCCCAGGTCGAAGCGGGCCTCCAGGGCCTGATCCGGGTCCGCCCGCAGGCCGGCGAAGATCTCCTCGGCGGCCCGGGCCACCCGGGCCGGGGTCTCCGCCAGCCCCGAGCGGTCCGGGTCCTCGCCGATCCCGTAAAGAAACTCCCGCACCGCCGCCTCCACCCGGGCCGCGTCAAACCGCCCCGGGGCGGCCGGGCCTTGGCCGGCCGCGCCCCCGGCGGGGCTCACGGCTCGCCGCCCGGCGTTGGGCCGGCTGACTCCCGGCCGGCCGCGGCATCGGGCGGCGCGGCGGCTTCCGGCGGGGCGGCGGCACCGGCCTCCCCGGCGGCGGCATCGGGCGGGGCGGCGGCCTCCGGCGGGGCGGCGGCATCGGGCGCGGCGGCCCCCGGCGGGGCGGCATCGGGCGGGGCGGTGTCGCCCACGGGGCGCTCCGAGGAGGACAGCCAAACCGGGCGCGGATCGCGTTTGACTATGTTCTGGAAGATCACCGCCAACTCGGCCTCGCCCAGGGTCTCCTTCTCCAGCAACTCCACCACCAGCGCGTCCAACACCGCCCGGTTGGCCCGCAAAACCTCCCACGCCTCCGTGTGCGCGTTCTCAATCAGGATTCTGACCTGCGCGTCAATCTGGGCTGCGACGGCCTCCGAATAGTCGCGCTGGTGGCCGTAATCCTTGCCCAAGAAGACCTCGCCATCGGCCTGGCCGTAGCGGACCGAACCCAAATCGGCGCTCATGCCGTACTCCATGACCATTTTGCGGGCCGTGGCGGTGGCCTTCTCGATGTCGTTGGAGGCGCCGGTGGTCGGATCGTGGAACACCAGCTCCTCCGCCACCCGCCCGCCCATGGCGTAGGCCAACTGGTCCAACAACTCGTTGCGGGTGACCGAATGCTTGTCGCGGGTCGGCATCACCATGGTGTAGCCCAGGGCCCGCCCGCGCGGCAAAATAGTCACCTTGGTCACCGGGTCGGTGTTGCGCAAAGCGGCCGCCACCACCGCGTGGCCGCCCTCGTGATAGGCGGTGTTCTGCTTCTCCGCCTCGGTCATGATCATCGAGGAGCGCTGCGGGCCGGCCACCACCCGGTCGATCGCCTCATCCAAAGCCCGGGCCGTGATCTGCTTCAAATCCTCCCGGGCCGTCAGCAACGCCGCCTCGTTGAGCACATTGGCCAAATCCGCGCCGGTGAAACCCGGGGTGCGCTTGGCCACCAAAGCCAAATCGACGTCATCGCCCATCGGCTTGCCCTCGGCGTGGACCTTCAGGATGGCCAGCCGGCCCGCCTGGTCCGGGGAGCTGACCGCGATCTGGCGGTCAAAGCGGCCCGGCCGCATCAAAGCCGGGTCCAAAATATCGGGCCGGTTGGTGGCGGCGATCAAGATCACATTGGTGTGGGCGTCAAACCCGTCCATCTCCACCAACAGCTGGTTCAGGGTCTGCTCGCGCTCATCGTGCCCGCCGCCCAAGCCGGCCCCGCGGTGGCGGCCCACGGCATCGATCTCATCGACAAACACAATGGCCGGCGCGTTGGCTTTGGCCTGCTCAAACAGATCCCGCACGCGCGAGGCGCCAACGCCGACAAACATCTCCACAAAATCCGACCCGGAAATGGTGTAGAACGGCACGCCCGCCTCGCCCGCCACCGCCCGGGCCAGCAGGGTCTTGCCGGTGCCGGGCGGGCCGTAGAGCAGCACGCCGCGGGGGATTTTGGCGCCCACGGCCTGGAACTTGGCCGGCTCGGCCAAGAACTCCTTGATCTCCTCGAGCTCCTCGACCGCCTCGTCGACCCCCGCCACGTCCGCGAAGGTGACCTTGGGGGTCTCCTTGGAGACCAGCTTGGCCCTGGACTTGCCAAAGGACAGCGGGCCGCCCCTGCCGCCCCCCTGCATCTGCATCATGACAAACCAGAACAAGCCCACAATCAGCGCCAACGGCAGCAAGGTCATCAGCATGGAAACCCACCAGGACTGCTTCGGCACCTCCGAGTTGAAGCCCTCCGGCGGGTTGGCCGCCTTGACGGCCGCCACCACATCCGGCCCTTGCGGCTCAACGTAGAAGAACTGGACCAGCGTCCCCTTGCCCTTGTAGGCCTCAGTCAAGGTGAGGTCGACCCGCTGCTCAATATCAACCACTTTGGCGGCTTTGACCTTGTTCTCCGCCAGCAGTTGCAAGCCCACCGAGGTGTCTATCTTCTCCGGGCCGGTTCTGAACAGCGAGCCCACCAGCAGCCAGACCGCCACCACAATCAGCAGCGACCAGAGCAGCGGCGCCCGCAGGAAGGGCCGCCGCTTGGACGGTGTAGTTGCCACTTGTTTCTCTCTTACTCGTAGGCGCGCCGCGCCAGCCGGCCGACGAACGGCAGGTTGCGGTAGCGCTCGGCGAAGTCCAACCCGTACCCAACCACGAAATCATTGGGGATGTCGAAGCCGACATACTTCACGTCCACATCGACTTTGGCCGCGCCGGGTTTGCGCAGCATGGCCGCCACCTCAACGCTGGCGGCGCCGCGCGAGCGCAAGTTGGCCAGCAGCCAGGACAAGGTCAGGCCGGAGTCGACGATGTCCTCGACTATCAGCACCTCGCGCCCGTGGATGTCCGTGTCCAAGTCTTTGAGGATTCTGACCACACCGGAAGATTTGGTGCCGGAGCCATATGAGGACACCGCCATCCAGTCCATGGTCACTTTTGAGCGCAGCTTGCGGGACAGATCCGCCATCACCATGACGGCGCCTTTGAGGACGCCCACCAGCAGCAGGTCCCGGCCGGCGTAGTCGGCGTCGATTTGCGCCGCCAACTCGCCCAGGCGGGCTTCCAGCTGGGCCTGGGTCACCAGCACCTTGTCCAAGTCTGAGCCGACGTCCTCAACGTCCACCAGGGTCTCCTGTCACCGTGTTGCGGGGGCCTGGCCCGCCGCCCGCGCGGAACACCAGCTTGCCACACTTGCGCCCGGCCCGGATTCCGCCTGGCAGGTTGGCTTCGCCTTGGCCCCGCCAGTTCGCCACCAGGGCGTCGAGGGCGTCGATGTGGGCGGCCGCCAGGCCGCCGGGCCTGGCCCCGGCGCGCAGGGCGGCTTGCCGCAGGGCCCGGGTTCTGAGCGCCGGGTGCGCCCCCGCCAGCACCCGGACGTCCAATTCCAGCCCGCCTTCCCCGCCTTGCCCGCCCGATGCCGCGCCGCCGCCGGCCACCCGGCCGTCCAATTCCAGCCCGCCCTCGCCGCCTTCCCCGCCTTGCCCGCCCGATGCCGCGCCGGCGCCGGCCAGCCGGCCGTCCAATTCCAGCCCGCCGGCCCCGCCTTCCCCGCCTTGCCCGCCTTGCCCGCCCGATGCCGCGCCGGCGCCGGCCAGGCGGCCGTCCGGCTCCCCGGCAGGCGCGGCCTGGGCGGTGGCCGCGGCCAGCAGGGCGGCGGCGGCCTGGTCCAGGTAGTCGCTGTCTTGGCGCAGCCGCCGCGCTGTCCTGGCCAGGGCTCCCGGCAGGCCGGGGCCCAGGGTTTGGGCCAGCGCGGGCATCGCCCAGGCGCGCAGCTCGGCCCGGCGCGAAGGGTGCGGCCCGCCCGGCAGATTGGCCGGGTCCTGCCACGCCGCCAAGCCCGCCGCCGCCACCATGGCCTCGGTTTGGGCCCGGCTCAGGCCCAAGAACGGCCGCTGGAAAATCCCCCGGACCGGCGCCATGCCCTCCAGCGCCCTCGCCCCCGCGCCTCTGGCCAGCGCCAACAGCACTGTCTCCGCCTGGTCGTCAAGCGTGTGGCCCAAATAGACCGCCAGGGCCCCATGGGCGCCGGCGGCGCGCTCCAAAGCGGCGTAACGGGCCTGGCGGGCGGCCGCCTCGACGCCATCGGCGCTGCCTTGGGGGACGCGGACCCGCTCCACCGCCACGGGGGCCAGGCCCAGGGCGGCGCACTGGGCGGCCGCCTGCCCCGCCACCTGCTCCGAACCGGGCTGCAGGCCGTGGTCAACCACCACCGCGCCGGCCCGGACCTGCGCCCGGGGGGCCTCAAAGGCGACGGCGGCGGCCAAAGCCAGCGAATCCGCCCCGCCAGAGCAAGCCACCAGCACCAACGGCGCCGGACTGGCGGCGGCGGCCGCCCGCAGAGCCGGGCGGACAGCCGCGCGGCCGGCCGCCACCGCTGGATTCAACTTGGCCACCAGTCCCTCCCCGCGCCGGCCCCGCCTTACAGGACGCGGGCCATCCAAGCCGCCGGGTCCTCCATCTCCTGGGCTGTGGGCAGCCGCTCGGGGCCGCTGAAAGCCTGGTTCAGGCCCTCGTGGCCGGCCTGGGCCAGCACCGCGCGGACAAACGAGGCGCCTTGGACGTACTGCGCGGTCTTCGCCTCCAGCCCGGCCAGGCGGCGCAGCGCCCGCTCCAGGCGGCCGCGGGCCAAGCGGCGGGCGTCGAACCGGGGGCGCAGCTGCTCCACCGTTTTGACCACCTTGGGGCCCACCGCGTCCATGATGACATCGGCGTGGCCCTCCAGCAGCGACATGGCCCCGGCGATGCGGGCCAGCACCGCCGCCTGCGGCGGGGTCAGCAAGCCGGTTGCGGCGGCCTGGGCGGCGGCATCGTCCGAGAAAAGATCCGGCAGGCGGCGGGCGGCGGCCACCAAGCGCGCGCCGCGGCCCTCGTCGGTGTCGAGCTGCATCATTTCATCGAAGCGCTGGCGCACCCACTCGGCCAGCCACGGCGCGGCCGCGAACTGCACGGCGTGGGCCATCTCGTGCAGCGCGATCCACAGGTGGAAGTCGCGCGGGTCGGCGTCAAGCTGGCGCTCGAAGCGCAGGATGTTCGGCGCCACCAGCAGCACCCGGCCGCTCGGGGCGCCGCCCGGCGGGAGGTGGAACGGGTCGTACTGGCCTAGGACGCGCTGGGCCAGCACGCCGGCGAAGGCGCCCAACTGCGCGCCTGCCACCTGGCCGCCCAGCCAGGTGATGTCATCCTCCTGCCAGGCTTCCCCGACCAGGCCCTGCACCATGCGGATCAGGCCGTGGATGTAGCCGCGGCGGTCGGTGACCGCCACCGCCGCGCCAGCCGCCTGGGCGGCCGGCTGGTCCAGGCCCGTGATCTCGGCCACATAGCCGAGCGCCCGGCCGGCCTGGCTGCGCAGGTCTGCGACCAGGTGAATGCCCTCGGCCGGGGTGATGTCGGGGCCGGGGCGCGCCGCCAACCCGCCCGCTTTGGCGGCGAGAGCAAAATTGATCCCCTGGGACACCACTCAACCCTAACGCCTGGACCCGCGCGCCGGCGCCCGGCCCCGGGGGGCTCGGCGGCAGCGGCTCTAGCCGAATGGGACGCGGCCGGGGGCCGCCGGGACCGCTTTGGCCCCCGCCAGCCGCAATCCGGCCAGTTTGCGACTTCGCGGCGGGTTCAGGCCAGGGCCGCCAGGCCCTGCGCGAACTGGTCGATGGCGCGGCGGATGCCGTCCGTCCCCACCCGCGGATCCGGGTTGGCCACCACCGCGAAAGCCAGCTCCCGGCCCGATGCCGTCTGGACCAGCCCCGCCAAAGACGTCACCCCCGTCAAAGTGCCGGTCTTGGCGCGCACGTTGCCCGCGCCGGGCGCCTCGGCGAACCGCTCCGCCACCGTGCCTTGCAACCCGCCCACCGGCAGGCCCCGCGCCACGGCGCCCAACTGCGCCGCCGAGGCGTCCCCGGCCAGCGCCAGCGCGGCGGTCAAAGTCGCCGCGGGCACCCTGGAGCCGTGGCTCAGACCCGAGCAATCGTCCACGCTCAGCCCGGCCGTGGCCACCCCCCGCCGGGCCAGGGTCTCGCTGACCGCCGCCGCGCAGCCCTCGAAGCTGCCCGCCTGGCCCAAGGCCAGCGCCGCCAGGCGGCCCAGCGCCTCCGCCACAGTGTTGTCCGATTCCCGCAGCAGGTGCGCCGCCAATTGCCGCACCGGGGCCGAGTCGACCGCCGCGATCACCTCCGCGCCGGCCGGCGCGGCCGCCCGGGCCACCTCCAGTTCCACCTCCACGGTTGGCAGCGCCACCGACTGGTCCACCGCCGCCGCCGCCAGCAGGGCGGCGAAGTGCCGCGCGGCGCTCAGCGCCGGGTCGGCCACAAAGGTGGCCGCGTCGAACCCGGCGCCCGCCCGCCCGGCCATCACCGCCAGCGGCGAGGTGGGCGCGCCCCAGGTGGTGCCGCTGCTCCAGCCCCAGTCGGGGTAGGTGGACGGCCCCTCGAACAAGGTGTCGTCCAACGCCACCCGCGCCGCGCGCAGCCCGCTGCGCCGCAGTTCGATGGCGGCGGCGCGGGCCAGGTCCCCCAGCCCGGCGCGCCCCATCACCGCCCGCGGGTCGCCCGCGTCCGCCCCCAGGGTGACATCGCCGCCGGCCACCAAGGTGACGGTGCCCGCCGGCGCCCCGGCCCCGTTGTCGAAGCTGAGGACTGCGCTGGTGGTGAGGGTGGCGTCAGGTCCCAGCGCCGTCAGGGCGGCGGCCGCGGTCAGCACTTTCATGGTCGAGGCCGGGATCAGGCCGCGCGTCGCGTCCAGGGCGAACAGCTCCTCGCCGGTCAGCAGGTCGCGCACGGAGGCGCCGAGTCCCCCGACCAGGTCCGCCGGCACGGCGGCCGCGCCTGCCAGGGGCGCCGAGGCGGCCGGGGCGGTCAGGACCTGGGCTTGGATGGTGCGGGCCGCCACCTCGCTGATCGCCGCCTGGGATGGCAGCGGCGCGCCCGGGTCCAAGGCCTCGGCCACCGGGATAACCCTCACCCCGGGCAGCCTCCCGTCCTCGGCGCCGGCGGACGGCATCGGGCACAAGGCCAAGGCGGCCGCGCCCAGGCCGGCCACCGCCGCTCCCGCAAGGCGGCGGGCGGCGCGGTTTTCCCCTGGGCGGCTCACATAAGCCACACTAGAGGGAAACACCCGCCGCCTAGCCCACCGGGAGCTCGCAGCCATGCCGAAACCCAACTACAAGCCCGCCTTGCGGACCACCCATTCGGACGGGACGGGCACCCGCCCGCTTGAGTTCGACGTCACCATCGAGATCCCCAAAGGCTCGCGCAACAAGTATGAGATGGACCACCTGACCGGGCGCATCCGCCTGGACCGGATGCTGTTCACCGCCACCCGCTACCCGGATGATTACGGCTTCGTCGAGGGCACGCTGGGGGCCGATGGCGACCCGCTGGACGCCTTGGTGCTGCTGGACGAGCCGACCTTCCCCGGCTGCCTGATCCGCTGCCGGGCGCTGGGCATGTTCCGCATGACGGACGAGGCCGGCGGCGACGACAAGGTCTTGTGCGTGCCGGCCCACGACACGCGCGCCTCGTGGCGGCTGGATATCGACGACGTCTCGGAGTTCCACCGCTTGGAGGTGCAGCACTTCTTTGAGATCTACAAGGATCTGGAGCCGGGCAAGTCGGTCGAGGGCTCGCATTGGACCGACCGGGCGGGGGCCGAGGCGGAGATCTTGGCCTCGATCAAACGCCTGGAGGAGGCCAAAGCCAACGGCGCCCACTGAGGCCGGCCGGGGCGGCGCGGCTACTTGACGCGGCCGGCGTATTGGACGGTGCCGGACCAGCGGACCGGGATCTCCCGGATGTTCTTGCCCGCGCTGGGGGCCTCTATCATGTTGCCGCCGCCGGAGTAGATGGCGACATGGTGCAGGTCTGAGCCCCAGAAGATGAGGTCCCCGGGCCGCATCTGGTCATATGGGATCTTGGTGGCGGCGTAGTACTGGTCGGCCGCCACCCGGGGGATGCGCACCCCGCCGCCGTTGAGCCAAGCCTGGGAGGTCAGCCCCGAGCAGTCGAACGATGACGGCCCCGTCCCGCCCCACTGGTACGGTTTGCCGATCTGCTGGCGGGCCCAGGCGACGGCCGCTTCGCCCGCGGCGGCGCCGCTTTGCGCCGGGTCTGGCTCGGCCGGGTCTGGCTCGGCGGCGGGCGGGGTTGGCTGCGGGTCCGGGTTGGGGGCCGGCGTGATGGGGGTGGTTGGCGTGGCCGGCGTGGCCGGCGTGGCCGGCTGGCTGGCGCGTTCGCGTTCGCGGCGCTCTTGGTCTTCTTTTTCCCGCTGGCGGCGCTCTTCGGCGGCCTGGGCGGCGTCAAGCGTGATTTGCTGCTTTTCCGCCAGCACCGCCAGCAGTTCCTGGTGGCTGGCCTCAGCCTCGGCTTGGGCGGCGATGGCGGCTTCGGCCGCCGCCTGGGCGGCGGTGGCCTTGGCGGCGGCGGCCTCGGTTTTCTCCTCGCGCAGGGCGATGGCGCTGGCGGCGCGTTTTTGGGCCTGCTCGGCCGCTTGCTGGGCGAGCGCGAATTTGGCCGCCGCGCGGTCGGCGGCGGAGCCGACCACGAACAGCATGGCGCTCTTGGTCATGGCTTCTTCGATGCCGCCGGAGCCGAGCAGCGGCTCGAGCTGGGCGATGTCGGAGCCGGATTGCGAGTTGATCAGCGCCACTCGCGCCAGCGCGCCGCGCGCCTTGGCCAACTCCTCGGCCGCCTGGCCGGCGGCGGCTTCGGCCGCTTCGGCCTGGGCGGTGGCGGCGCCGAGTTCCTCCTGGGCTTTGTTGTAGGCCTCGGCGGCCGCGCCGGCCGCGGCCTCGGCCTGGGCGGTTTGCTCGATCAGGCTGTCCAGCATGCCCTCGATTTGCGCCACCGAGGCGGCGGCCAACTGCTCTTGGCGTTTGGCCTCCGCCACCGCGGCGTCTGAGCCGGGGGCCGGCGATGGCTCGGCCAGCGCCGGGCTGGCCAGCGCGATCGCTGCCACCAGGGCGGTGGCAGCCAGCGCCGCGCGGGCCAGGCGCGACTGGGATCGGCGCATTTGAGGTCCTAACCGCGCCCGCGCGTTGGCCCGGGCGCTGTGTGGGAAGACGACACGTCCCCCTACCTTACCCCATGGCCCTCACAAGTCACACAGCCAACACCCGCCACTGCCCCCACTGGGCGGGGCCGCTGGCAGCCAAGCCTCAGAAACCCTCCAGGGGGATGCCCAACTGCTCGGCCAGGCGCTCCACATGGCCCGGCGCCTTGACCGCGTAATCAGCCACCTCAATCAGGCCGTCGCCGCCGATCACAAAAGTCGAGCGGATCACGCCGATGGACCTGCGGCCAAACATGGTCTTCTCGCCCCAGGCGCCGTACTGCTCCAACACCTTGTGATCCGGGTCCGCCACCAGCGTGAACGGCAACCCCATCTCCTCCGAGAAGGCCGCGATGCCTTCCGCGTCATCCGGCGAGATGCCGACTATGACATAGCCGGCCGCCTCGAACTGCGCAAACGAGTCCCTGAAATCCCGCGCCTCCAGCGAGCAGCCGGGCGTGAACGCGGCCGGGTAAGCGTACAAAATGACTTTCTTGGGGCGCAGACTCGAGAGCGTGAGCTCGGGACCGTCATCGGACTCCAAGGTGAAGTCGGGGGCGGCGTCGCCGGGTTGAAGATTTGCCATCGGGCTTCCCTTCCGAGGAGTGAACAGGTCTGCGGCGCGCCCACAGCGGCGCCCGCCACACCAATTGTGCTACGGGCCAAGGCGGCGCGTCTGGGCCAAGGCGCCCGCCACCGCCCAATCCGTCTCACCATGCGGACCAAAGGCTGCCGAATCAGGCCCCACCGGCTAGCCTGTGCGCATGCCAACCCGTCGAATGCGCCGCTGAAGCCTCAGCGCGCGTTCGACTTGCAATGACCCCGGGCGCTGGACGCCAAACCCCCGCCGCTATGCGGCCGCGGCGCGCGTCCCGCCCCTAAACCATCTCCCGCAACGTGCGCCAACAGCCCACCAGCCCCCAATCAACCGCGCACCACCAAGGAGAACCCTCACCATGAGCCAGCAATGGTCCTTCGAGACCCAGCAAATCCACGCCGGCCAGCAGCCGGACCCAGGCACCGGCGCCCGCGCCCTGCCCATCTTCCAAACCACCTCTTACGTCTTCCCCTCCGCCGCCACCGCCGCCGCGCGCTTCGCCCTGCAAGAGCTCGGCCCCATCTACACCCGCCTGACCAACCCCACCCAAGAAGTGGTCGAAAACCGCATCGCCGCCCTGGAGGGCGGGGCTGGGGGGCTGTTGACGGCATCGGGCGCTGCCGCCACCACCCTGGCGATCCTCAACATCGCCGGCGCGGGAGACCACATCGTCTCCGCCGCCTCGCTCTACGGCGGCACCTACTCGCTGCTGCGCAACACCCTGCCGCGCTTCGGCATCACCACCAGCTTTGTGGACGACCCAACCGACCTGGACCAATGGCGCGCCGCCATCCGGCCAAACACCAAAGCGCTGTTCGGCGAGACCATCCCCAACCCGAAAACCGACGTCCTGGACGTCGAGGGCATCGCGGCGGTGGCCCACCAGGCCGCCCTGCCGCTGCTGGTGGACAACACCGTCGCCACGCCCTACCTGCTGCGGCCGGTCGAATGGGGGGCGGACGTGGTGATCCACTCCGCCACCAAGTACCTGGGCGGCCACGGCAACTCCATCGGCGGGGCGATTGTGGACGCCGGGCGCTTCGACTACGCCAAAGCGGGCAAGTTCCCCGGCTTCACCACCCCCGACCCGGCCTACAACGGTTTGGTGTTTGGCGAGGTGTTTGGGCCGGGGGGCGTGTTCGGGGCCAACCTGTCCTACATCTTGAAGGCGCGGGCGCAACTGCTGCGGGACCTCGGCCCGGCCATCGCGCCGTTCAACGCCTTCCTGCTGGCCCAAGGCATCGAGACCCTGTCGCTGAGGATTGAACGCCACGTCGACAACGCCCTGGCGGTGGCCCGCTGGCTGGAGGCCCGCCCCGATGTGCGGCTGGTCCACTACGCCGGGCTGGAGTCCAGCCCCTACCACCAGTTGGCCCAGAAGTACACGCCGCGCGGCCCCGGCGCGGTGCTCGCCTTTGAGGTGGCCGGGGGCGCCCCGGCCGGGCAGGCCTTTGTCTCGGCGCTCAAACTGCACTCCAATGTGGCCAACATCGGCGATGTCCGCTCCTTGGTGATCCACCCCGCCTCGACCACCCACTCGCAGCTAAACCCGGCCGAGCAGGCGCTTTCCGCGGTCACGCCGGGCTTGGTGCGCCTGGCCGTGGGCCTGGAGGGCATTGGCGACATCTTGGCCGATTTGGAGTTGGGCTTCGCGGCCGCCAACGCCGCGGCGGCGTGATGCGGCCAGGCGCGGCGGGCGCCGGTTTGGACGGGGCCGGGTTCGAGGGCCGCTCGCCCGCGCCCGGCCAACTGGTGCCCGCCAGCGGCGCCTGGCGCGAGGGCGACCCGGTGGGGCACCGCCAATTCGCCCGGCTGGGGCCGCTGGCCTTGGAGCGCGGCGGGGTCTTGGACGCGACCTGCGCCTACGAGACCTGGGGCCAGCTCAACGCCGCCCGCGACAACGCCGTCTTGGTGGTCCACGCGCTGACCGGCGACTCGCACATCTGCGGCCCGGCCGGCCCCGGCCACCCCACGGCCGGCTGGTGGACCAGTTTGATCGGCCCCGGCCGGCCAATCGACACCGGGCGGTTCTTTGTGCTGGCCCCCAACATGCTCGGCGGCTGCCAAGGCACCACCGGCCCGGCCTCTTTGAGCGACTTGGTGGACGATGCCGCGCGGCGCCTGCCGTACGGCCCGCGTTTTCCCTACATCACCATCCGCGACCAGGTCAGCTTGGAGATAGCCCTGGCCGATGCTTTGGGGATCGAGCGGTTCGCGCTGGTCATAGGCGGGTCGATGGGCGGGATGCGGGTGCTGGAGTGGGGCCTGATGGCGCCTTCGCGGGTGGAGCGGCTGGCGCCGATCGCCACCACGGCGAAGTCGACCGCGGATCAGATCGCCTGGGCCCACGCCCAGATCAGCGCCATCCGCAACGACCCCAATTTCCTGGGCGGCGACTACTACTTCCAGCCGGACGGGGCCGGCCCGCATGTTGGGCTGGGCATCGCGCGGCAGATCGCGCACACCACTTACCGGTCCGCCGCCGAGTTGGAGGGACGCTTCGGAGCCCAGGCCCAGGCCGGCGAGCAGCCGCTGGGCGGCGGCGGGCGCTACGCCGTCGCCTCCTACCTGGACCACCACGCCGCCAAGCTGGCGCTGCGCTTCGACGCCAACTCCTACATTGTGCTGACCGAGGCCCTGTGCTCGCACGATGCCGGCCGGGGGCGCGGCGGCCTGGCCGCCGCCTTGGCCCAGATCACCGCCCGCACCTTGGTGGTGGGGGTCGACTCGGACCGGCTTTACCTGCCGCGCGAGACCCGCCAGTTGGCGGCCCTGATCCCCGGGGCGGGCGAGCCGGTCTTTGTCCACTCCGACTACGGCCACGACGGCTTCCTGATCGAGTTCGCCCAGCTGGGGCCCGTGGTGGGGGCTTTCCTCAACTCGTGAGCGCAGGCTGCCGGCCGCCCGATGCCGCCCGATGCCGCCCGATGCCGCCCGGCCGGCAGCCTGGGGGCCAGGGCCGGCAATCCGCTTGAGTTGGCCGGCCCAGATCTGGGTGGCTGGAACGAGGAGCCAGGGCGCCGGGGGAACCAGGCCCGCGAGGCGGCGGAGGGCCCGCCGTTGGATGTCTGCGTCCCGCCCGGGCCTCAGCCCGGATCTCCCCCCGCCTGATCCCCCGCGCCGAGCCCGCCCAAAGGCAGATACGGCGACAGGTCGGCCCTGGCGCCGGAGGCCAGCACCTGGCCGGAGCGCACGGCATCGTGCCAGTTGAGCGAACCGGTGGCCAAAGCCAGGAAGGCCTGGGGGGCGGCCTCGACCACGTTGGGCGGGGTGCCGCGGGTGTGGCGCGGGCCGGGCGCGCACTGGGCGGCGCCGAAGGGCGGCACGCGCACCTCGACCGCGGGGCCGGGCGCCTGGGCCGCCAACTCCTCCAAAGCGAACCGGACGGCCGTGGCCAACTGCGGCCGGGCCAGCGCCTCGCCCTGCGCCCGCCAGCGGGCCAAGGCCGCCTGGCCGTCCGCCGGGGTGATTTTGCGTCTCGCGCCCACAAGCAGCCAGCGTAGTTGAGTTTGACGCGCCGCCAGAGCCCATTACGGTGGTAATCAAAGGCAGTCAGCTTCCCCCGGCGAACTTCAGATGCGACTCGAAGGCGCAGGTCAAGCGCGTGTCGGCGTTCGAACTGCGGGGAAGGATGGGGCCATGGACCCGACAGACGGGCCGGGCGGCCGGCCTTTCGGCGGCCAGCTGCCGAATGATTTATGTGACGTTAGCCACGTTCTGGCGGACGCGGCCACCGACGCCCAAACCCAAAGCCTGGCTCAAACCGAGACCCGCCAAACCGTTGTCTGGTTGAGCCGGGCGCGCCAATCGCTGCTGCGGCGCTGCTCGGGCCTGGGGCGCAGGCCAATCCTGGTGTCGGACGGCCTGTCCGAGTTGACCGAGCCGATGCGCCAAGCTCTGCGCTACCACGGCGGCGGCTGGGCGGTGCGCGGCGGCGACGGCGTGATGCGCAACGGGCTGACCGGGCGGCGGCTGCGCCGCCCGGCGGACGCCCTGCGGCTGGACCCGGTCGACGATCCGAACGACTTGGCCATGGCCTACCTGCGCCCGCTCCACGCCGACCACGCCGAGCTGATGGTCAACCTCTCGGTGCGCCACCCGCCTGGGCCGGCGCCGCTGCCCGGCGAGCCGGTGGAGATCTTGCTGACCTCGCTGACGGGCGAGGCCCCGGCGGCCTTTGGGCGGGCCGAGCCCGCCTTGACCCCGTGGGACGCGGCCGAGATCGGCTGGCTTTGCGACCGCGACCAGGCGGCGGGGGCGCGGCGCAGCGTTTTCATCGCGGCCGGCCCGGCGCACGCGCCCGCCTCTTTGGTGATGGCTGTCGAACGCTCTGAAACCTACACCTCGGAGCAGGTCAGCGGCTTGGTTGGGCTGGGCCCCTTGGAGCGCGCCGATTTGGGCCGGCGCCTGGCCCGGGCGGACCAGACGCTGGCTTCGCTGGCCCGCAGCTGCGATGTGGCTTTCGCGCTGGTGTGGACCCGGGCCGGCCATGGGCGGTTGACCTTGCGACCTGTCATGCCCAGCGCGCCGGTGCCGCTGGCCATCCTGCTCGGCCGCGGCCTGGTGGAGGGGCTGGGGGTGGACCGGCGGCGGGCGGCGGCCCACTTCAGGGGCGCGGCCGCCACCCGCGGCGGCGGTTTGATGATCCCCTTCGAGACCGACCCGGCCGGCGGCGGGCGCCTGCCCCAATTGGTGCGGGATGTGGGTTTGGCGCGGGCCACACCCCAGATGGGCTTGAGCCGGTTCCAGCATTTGGCGGTGGACTATGCCGCCCGCTACTGAACCCCCGGGCGCGGTGGGGCGGCCATGCCGCGCGACATAGCCATCATCACGCCTGTGCCGGTGACACCAGCCCATTGGGAGGCGGCGGCCAGGGCCGCCGGCGGGGCGGCCGAGCTGCGCCCGCTGCTGGGCGGGCCGGCCCAGGCGGCCTGGTCGGTCCAATTGGCCGAGCGCGCGGTGGTTGTCAGCTGCCCCGCCTTGGGCACGGTGCTGACCGCGGCCGACTCGCTGCGCGCCGAGGTAGACCACGAGCTTTGGCGCCTGCTGCCGGAGGCGGCCGGCCGCCCGCCAGCGGCCTGGTGGACTGAGGCCTGGGCGCCGTGGGGCCCGGCCGGCGCCGTCGGGGTGGGCATCGCCCGCGCCCTGGCCGCCGCCCTGGCCGGTGCCGCCCACGCCGCCGAGGGCATCTGACCCCCGGCCGCGCTCGAGGCCCTAGAGGCCCTAGAGGCCCAGGTCCTGGGCCTCGCCGCGGCGCAGGGCGGCCAAGGCTTTGCGGCCGGCCAAGGTCTGGGCGGCGGCGCTGGCCGCCGCCAACACCACCGCGAACAGCGTCACCTGCAGCGTCGAGGCGGTCAGGTCCTCAGGGTCGCTGGGCGCGTCGCGGCCGCTGGCGGCCTTCCAAACCAGTTTCACCACCTCGCTGGCGACATAACCCGCGGCCAGCGCGGCGAGGGTGGTGAACAGCCACTTTGTGAGCTTCATGCCAACCAAGGGTAATGTCTTGCCTCGGGTGCCTGCCGTTGGCGCGGCCAGGCGCCCGCAACGACAGGGGAGCCAACCTGGCCGGCCGGGCCAACACCGGCCAGCCAAGCGGCTGAGAGTGTCCGCGCGGCCGCGCAGCCGGCCGGGCGGTCAGACCCTCGAACCTGAACCGGGTAATGCCGGCGCAGGAAGTCGGGCATCTCCGCCCGTCGCACCAGGCGGCGGGCGCCCTCCAGCGAAGCTAGATGGAGGAAGCATGCGCAGTCCCACCACCCAACCGGCCCCCACCCCGCCCCGGCGGCGCTTGGCCCACCGCCCCCCGGCCCGCGCCCGCGCCGCCCGCGCGGCCGCGTTTGCGCTGGCCGCGGGCGCGCTGGCGGCAACCAGCTTGGCGGCCTGCGGCGGCGCCCCGGCCGGCGGCGGCGGCACCGGCAGCGCGGTCAGGCTCATCACCCACGGCAGCTTCGCCGCCTCGGAGGCGGTCCTGGCCCAGTTTGAGCAGCAGACCGGCCTGGCCCTGGAGATCCTCCCCGCGGATGACGCCGGGGCCATGGTCAACCAGTTGATCTTGACCAAGCAGGCCCCGCTGGGCGATGCCGTCTTCGGCATCGACAACACCTTCGCCTCCCGCGCTGTGGCTGAGGGCATCCTGGAGCCGTACACCTCCGCCGCCGCGGGCTCCGAGCAGGGCCGCTACACGGCCGGCCTGACCGCCGAGGCGGCCGGGCAGCTGACCGCGGTCGACTTCTCCGATGTCTGCGTCAACGCCGATCTGAGGGCTGTCCCCAACGGCGCCGCTTTGACCTTGGACGACTTGCTCCAAGCAGAGTTCCAGGACCAGCTTGTGGTGGAGAACCCGGCCACGTCCTCGCCTGGGCTGTCGTTTATGCTGGCGACAATCGCCGCCAAGGGGGAGGACGGCTGGCTGGATTATTGGCGCGGCTTGAAAGCCAACGGCGTCAGGGTGGTCTCCGGCTGGGAGGAGGCCTATTACACGGACTTTTCCGGGCCGTCCTCGGCCGGCGCCCGCCCACTGGTGGTCTCTTACGCCAGTTCGCCGCCCTCCGAGATCCCGCCGGGCGCCAGCCAGCCTGCCACCGCGGCCGCCCTGGGCACTTGCTTCCGCCAGGTCGAGTACGCCGGCGTGCTGCGCGGCGCCGCCAACCCGGAGGGCGCCCGCCAGGCGGTCGACTTCCTGCTGTCGGCCGCTTTCCAGGCCGATCTGCCAAACCAGATGTGGGTTTACCCGGTCAAGGAGGGCACCGCCCTGCCGCCCGGCTGGGCTGAGTTCGCCCCCCTGGCGCCCCAGCCGTGGACCGTAGCGGCGGCGGACATCGCCGCCCGGCGCGAGCAGTGGCTGGCCGCCTTCACCGACCAGATCCTGGGGTAGCCCGCGTTGCCAACCACCACCCGCCCGCCCGCGCCCGCTGCCGCCGCCCGCGCCCGCGCCCGGTGGGAGGCGGCGGGGCGGCGGGCCGGCTTGGCGGCGCTGGCGGCCCTGCCGGCCGCCTTCTTGGCGCTGTTTTTCATTTGGCCTGTCGCCACACTGGTGGGCCAGGGGTTCAGCGCCGGCGGGGCGCTCGATTTGAGCGGGTTCGCCGAGGTCATGGGCAAAGCCAGGACCTGGCGGCTGATTGGGCGCACGGTGGCCCAGGCCGCCTTGGCCACGCTGGTCTGCGCCGGGTTGGCGCTGCCGGTGGCGGACTTGGCCTGGCGGCGGTCTTTTAGGGGGCGCGGTTTGCTGCGCGGCTTGCTGACCGCGCCCTTCGCCTTGCCCTCGGTGGTGGTGGGCTTGGCCTTCAAGGCCCTGCTCGGCCCGGCCGGCCCGCTGGGCTTCCTGGGTTGGGACCAAACCTTCGCCGCGGTGGTGTTGGCCTTGGTGTTCTTCAACGTGGGGCTGATGGCGCGCGTCGTGGGCACGTTCTGGGCCAACCTGGACCCGCGCCCGGAGCAGGCGGCGCGGGTCTTGGGCGCCAGCCCCTGGCGGGCGTTCGCCACCGTGACGCTGCCCGCGCTGCGCCCGGCCCTGGCGGCCGGCGGCTCGCTCGTGTTCTTGTTTTGCGCCACGGCCTTCGCCCCGGTGCTGATCCTGGGCGGCGCCGCCTACGCCACAGTCGAGACCGAGATCTATTTGCAGACCGCCCAGCTGCTCAACCTGCGGGCGGCGGCCGTGCTCTCGATTGCGCAGCTGGCGGTGGTGGCCGGCGCGCTGTGGCTGGGCTCGGCCGCCCGCCGGGCCGGGGGGCGGCGCCCCGGCGGCGCCGCCGGGGCGGGCGGG
>JAITIG010000205.1 GCA_031279575.1 Bifidobacteriaceae bacterium | reverse complement strand
AACGCGTCTTGCACCACCAACTGCCTGGCCCCGCTGGCCAAGGCCTTGAACGACTCGATTGGGATTGTGCGCGGCCTGATGACCACCGTCCACGCCTACACCGGCGACCAGAACCTGCAAGACGGCCCCCACCGCGACCCGCGCCGGGCCCGGGCCGCCGCCGTCAACATTGTGCCGACCTCGACTGGCGCGGCCAAGGCGGTCGCCTTGGTGCTGCCGGAGCTGAAAGGCAAGCTGGACGGCTACGCCCTGCGCGTCCCGGTCATCACCGGCTCGGCCACCGACTTGACCTTCACCGCCCCCAAAGCCGTCTCGGTGGACGAGGTCAACGCCGCCGTCAAGGCCGCCTCCGAGTCGGAGGACCTCAAGGGCATCCTGGTCTACTCGACCGACCCGCTGGTCTCGACCGACATCGTCACCAACCCGGCGTCTTCGATTTTCGACTCCGGTTTGACCAAGGCGATCGGCGACCAGGTCAAGGTCGTGGCCTGGTACGACAACGAGTGGGGCTACTCCAGCCGCCTGGTCGACTTGACCGTGTACGTGGGCGAGCGCCTCTAGACCGCGGCCGGGAGTTGGAACGCAGATGGCTTTGAAGACAATCGAGTCCCTGGGGGCGCTGCGCGGCCGGCGGGTGCTGGTGCGGGCGGACCTGAATGTGCCGCTGGACGGCCAGCGCATCACCGACGACGGCCGCGTCCGGGCCTCCCTGCCCACCATCGAGCGCCTGGCCGGCGCGGGCGCCCGGGTGGTGGTGATGGCCCACCTGGGCCGCCCCAAGGGGGCCCCGGAGGCGCGCTACTCGCTCCAGCCGGTGGCTTCGCGCCTGGCCGAGCTGCTCGGTCGGCCGGTCGCCTTCGCCCAGGACACGGTCGGGCCGATCGCCGCCCAGCGGGTGGCCGAGGCCGGCGACGGCGAGGTGGTGGTGTTGGAGAACGTCCGCTTCAACCCCGGCGAGACGTCGAAGGACGATGCCGCGCGCCGCGCCTTCGCGCTCCAATTGGCCGAGTTGGGCGACGCCTTCGTCTCGGACGGGTTCGGCGTGGTCCACCGCAAGCAGGCCTCGGTCTACGACATCGCCCAGCTTTTGCCGGCCGCGGCCGGCGGCCTGGTGCTGCTCGAGGTCGAGGCGCTGGGCCGGGCCACCACCGACCCGGCGCGGCCCTACGCCGTGGTGCTGGGCGGCTCGAAGGTCTCCGACAAGCTGGGCGTCATCGGCAATCTGCTGGCCAAGGCGGACGCGCTGCTGATTGGCGGCGGCATGGTCTACACCTTCTTGGCGGCCCAGGGCCACCCGGTGGGGGCCTCGCTGCTGGAGGCGGACCAGATCGACGCGGTCAAGGGCCACCTGGAGGCGGCCCGCCAGCGCGGCGTGGAGATCCTGCTGCCCAGCGACATCGTGGTGGCGGACAAGTTCGCCGCCGACGCCGCCCACTACGACGTGCCGGCCGGGCAGATCCCGGACGGCTGGATGGGGCTGGACATCGGCCCCCAGGCGCGCCGGGCCTTTGCCGGCGCCATCGCCCAGGCCAAGACGATTGTGTGGAACGGGCCGATGGGCGTCTTCGAGTTCCCGCTCTTCGCGGCCGGCACCCGCGCGGTGGCCCAGGCCATGGTCGACTCGGACGGCTTCAGCATTGTCGGCGGCGGCGACTCGGCCGCCGCCGTCCGCCTGCTGGGCTTGCCCGAGGCCGGCTTCGGCCACATCTCAACCGGCGGCGGGGCGTCGCTGGAACTCCTCGAGGGCAAGGCGCTCCCGGGGCTGGCTGTATTGGAGGCGTGAGCGCATGGCCCGCATTCCCCTGATGGCAGGGAACTGGAAGATGAACCTGGACCACCTCGAGGCCACCGCCTTGGTCCAGCGCCTGCACTGGGCGCTGCAGGATTCCAACTTCGACTACTCCCAGGTGGAGGTGGCGGTGGTGCCGCCTTTCACCGACCTGCGCTCGGTCCAAACCGTGACCGACGCCGACAACATGTCGATCGCCTACGGCGCCCAGGACGTCTCGGTCCACGCCGCCGGCGCCTACACCGGCGAGATCTCGGCCCGCATGCTGGCCAAACTGGGCTGCAAGTACGCCGTGGTGGGGCATTCGGAGCGGCGCCAGTACCACGGCGAGACCGACCAAGAGGTGGGGGAGAAGGCGCGGGCGGCGCTGGGGGCGGGCCTGACCCCGATCATCTGCGTCGGCGAGGCGCTGGCGATCCGCAAAGCCGGCGAGCACGTCGCCTACACCTTGGCCCAGCTCGACGGCGTCTACGCCGAGTTGGACCCCGAGTCGGCCCCCGCCACCGTGGTGGCCTACGAGCCGGTGTGGGCCATCGGCACCGGCGAGGTCGCCACCCCGGCTGACGCCCAGGAGGTTTGCGGGGCCATCCGGGGCCGGTTGGCGGCCCTCTACGGGCGCGAGACGGCCGAGGGCGTGCGCGTCTTGTACGGCGGCTCGGTCAAATCCTCCAACGTGGCGGCCATCATGGCGCAGGCGGATGTGGACGGCGGGCTGGTCGGCGGAGCCTCGCTCGACCCGGCCGAATTCGCCAAGATCTGCCGCTTCGCCGAGCACATGGCGTAAGATTGGCCGCCGTGACTACCGCGCTATCGATCATCCTCCAAGTCATCCTGGTCCTCACCAGCGCTTTTTTGATTCTGCTGATCCTGATGCACAAGGGCAAGGGCGGCGGGCTGTCCGATATGTTCGGCGGCGGCTTCTCATCCAACCTGGGCTCTTCCGGCGTGGCCGAGAAGAACCTCAACCGGGTCACCGTGGTGGTGGGAATTGTCTGGATCGTCGCGGTGTTGTTGCTGGCGTGGATCCACAAGGTGACACGCTAGTCAGTGTTTTGAGTCGGCGAGGGGTTTGGTGCCATGGCAGGCGGTAGCGCCATTCGGGGGTCGCGCGTGGGCGCTGGCCCGATGGGCGAAGAAGAGCGGGGCGAAGTCGCCCCCCGGGTGACGGTGTCCTATTGGTGCGCCAACGGGCATGAGACGCGGCCCAGTTTTGTCGACGACCCGGGCACCTCGGTGCCGTTGACCTGGGATTGCCCCCGTTGCGGCTTCCCGGCCGGGGTCGACCCGCTGGACCCGCCGGCCCCGCCGCGCAACGAGCCGTACAAGACCCACTTGGCTTACGTCAAGGAGCGCCGCAGCGCGGCCGACGGCGCCCAATTGCTGGACGAGGCCCTGGCCACGCTGCGCGCCCGCCGGGCCGACCCGGCCTGAGCCTCGATCACCCACCCGGCCGGGCGCGGCGGCGGGCGCGGCGGCGGGCGGGGCGGCGGGCTGGTAAACTGGGCGGCTGGCGCGCCCACCTGGGCGCCCTGGGGCCTTAGCCGGCTGGTCGGCCCCACGCGCGGCCGCCGCGCCGCGCGCGCTTCGACAGATCTCGAACAGGAGTGACCACGCGATGACATCAGTTCGCCGCGCGCGCCGCCAGGTGCGCGAATCCAGGGCCTTGGGCCTGGCTTTGACCCCGAAGGCGGTCAAATACTTCGACAAGCGCCCCTACCCGCCCGGCGAGCACGGCAAGACGCGGCGGCGCACCGAATCCGACTACGCCATCCGCCTGCGCGAGAAGCAGCGCCTGCGGGCCCAGTACGGCCTGCGCGAGAAGCAGATCGCGCGGGCCTTCCAGGCCGCCAAGAAGGAGTCCGGGCTGACCGGCGAGGCGCTGGTGGAGCTGCTGGAGATGCGCCTGGACGCGCTGGTGCTGCGCTCGGGCTTCGCCCGCACCATCTTCCAGGCCCGCCAGGTGGTGGTCCACCGCCACGTGCTGGTGGACGGCCAGCTGGTGGACCGCCCCAGCTACCGGGTCAAGCCGGGCCAGGTCATCATGATCAAACCGAAATCCCAGCCGATGGTGCCCTTCCAGGTGGCGGCGGCCGGCGCCCACCGCGACGCGCAGGTGTGGCAGATTCCGGACTACCTCGACGTCACCTTGGAGCGGCTGCGGGCCCAGTTGGTGCGCCGCCCCACCCGGGCCGAGGTGCCAGTCATCTGCGACGTGCAGCTCGTCGTGGAGCACTACTCCAGGTAGGGGGCCGGCTATGGGTGTGGGCGATGTCGCTGGGCTGGTGGCCGCTTTGGCGTTTGTGGCGCTGGTGGCGCTGCTGGCCGTGCCGGTGGTCAAACTGGGGCGGGTGTTCGACGAGGCGGCCAAGTCGGTGCGGGATTTGACCGGCCACACGGTGCCCATCTTGGACCAGGCGGCCAACACCGTGGCCGGGGCCAACTCGCAGTTGGAGAAGGTGGACACCATCACCACCGCGGCCGCCGACGTGTCCCAGAACGTCTCCGCCCTGACGGCGCTGTTCGCCGCCACCCTGGGCGGGCCGCTGATCAAACTGGCCGCCTTCACCTACGGTGTGCGCACCACCGCGGCCAAAATGTGGAAGGCGCGTTAGGTGCGCCGCCTGGTGTGGGTGGCCCTGGGGGTGGGCTTGGGCGCCGCTTTGGCGGTGGCGGCCTGGCGGCGCTACGAGGCGGCCAAGCTGGCCGCCAGCCAGGCGCTCTCGCCGCAGGGCTTGGCCCGCGGCGTCGATTGGGCGGTGCTGACCGCCCGGGATTTCGCCGGCCAGGTCCGCTCGGCCGCGCGCGAGCGCGAGGCGGAGCTGCGCCGGGCCCTGCTGGAGTAGAGGAGATCAGCTATGCGCACATCCGAGATCCGGCGGCGGTTTCTCAACTTCTTCGAGCAGCGCGGCCACGTTGGCGTGCCGTCCGCCTCGCTGATCAGCCAAGACCCGTCGCTGCTGTTCACGGTGGCGGGCATGGTGCCGTTCATCCCCTACATGCTGGGGGAGGTGCCGGCCCCCTGGCCGAGGGCCGCCTCGGTCCAAAAGTGCCTCCGCACCGGGGATATCGAGGAGGTCGGCCGGACCACCCGCCACGCCACCTTCTTCCAGATGAACGGCAATTTCTCGTTTGGCGACTACTTCAAGCGGGGGGCCATAGAGCTGGCCTGGGAGCTGGTCACCGGGTCCCAGGCGGACGGCTGCCTGGGGTTTGACCCGGACCAGATCTGGGTCACCGTCTACCTCGACGACGACGAGGCGGCCGCCTTGTGGCGGCGCGTGGCCGGCTTGCCCGAGGCGCGCATCCAGCGCCGCGGCCAGAAGGACAACTTCTGGTCCACCGGCCAGCCGGGGCCGGCCGGGCCGTGCTCGGAGATCTACGTCGACCGCGGGCCGGACTTCGGCCGGGACGGCGGCCCGGTGGCCGACGAGGACCGCTTCTTGGAGATCTGGAACCTGGTGTTCATGGAGTTCGAGCGCGGCGCGGGCGGCGCCAAGACCGACTACCCGCTGCTGGGGGAGTTGGAGCAGAAGAACATCGACACCGGCATGGGTTTGGAGCGGGTCGCCTTCCTGCTCCAAGACGCCGCCAACCTCTATGAGATCGACGAGGTGGTGCCCGTCATCCGCCGGGCGGAGGAGTTGGCGCGGCGCTCTTACGGGGCCGATGCCGAGGCGGACGTGCGCTTCAGGGTGGTGGCGGACCACGTCCGCTCCGGCCTGATGCTGATCGGCGATGGCGTCACCCCGTCAAACGAGGGCCGCGGCTACGTGCTGCGCCGCCTGCTGCGCCGGGTGGTGCGCTCGATGCGCCTGCTGGGTGTCGAAGAGCCGGTCTTCCCGGAGCTGTTCGGGGTCTCGAAGGACTGCATGAAGGCCTCCTACCCGGAGCTGGAGGCGGACTGGGCCCGCATCTTGGGCACGGCGGCGAGCGAGGAGGAGTCCTTCTTGCGCACCCTGGAGGCCGGCTCGACCATCTTGGACGGCGCCATCGCCGGGGCCAAGCGCGCTGGCGCCAAGGCGCTTAGCGGCGCCGACGCCTTCCAACTGCACGACACCTACGGTTTCCCCATCGACCTGACCTTGGAGATCGCCGGCGAGCAGGGTTTGAGCGTGGACCAGGAGGCGTTCCGGAGCTTGATGCGCCTCCAGCGCGAGCGGGCCCGGGCGGACGCCGCCGCCAA
>JAITIG010000203.1 GCA_031279575.1 Bifidobacteriaceae bacterium | reverse complement strand
GCCTGGACCGCCGCCTCCGCCTGGGCGCCCAGGCCGCGCTTGGGCACGTTGAAGATGCGCCGCGCCGAGACGGCATCGTCCGGGTTGTCGACCGCGCGCAGATAGGCGATGGCGTCGCGCACCTCGCGGCGCTCGTAGAAGCGGGTGCCGCCCACCACCCGGTAGGGGATGCCGCTGCGGATGAAAACCTCCTCCAAGGCGCGCGACTGGGCGTTGGTGCGGTAGAAGACGGCGGCATCGGCCGGGCGCAGGGCGTGCTGGTCCGCCAAGGCGTCCAACTCCCGGGCGATGAACTGGGCTTCGTCGTGCTCGTTGTCCGCCACATAGCCCACCACCTTGGGGCCGTCCCCCACCGCCGTCCACAAGCGCCGGCGGCGGCCGGCCCGGTTGGGCGCGATGACCGCGTTGGCGGCGGTCAAAATGTTCTGCGTGGAACGGTAGTTCTGCTCCAGCAAAATGGTGGCGGCATCGGGGTAATCAGTCTCAAACTCGGTGATGTTCCTGATGGTGGCGCCCCGGAAGGCGTAGATCGACTGGTCTGAGTCCCCCACCACGGTCAGCTGGGCCGGCTCGTAGCCGCCCCGGGCGCTGGCGTCCGCGCCGACCCCGGTCAACTCCCTGACCAGGACGTATTGGGCGTGGTTGGTGTCCTGGTACTCGTCCACCAGGACGTGGCGGAAGCGCCGCCGGTAGTGCTGGCCAACCCCGGGGAAGGCCTGGAGCAGGTTGACCGTCTGCATTATCAAGTCGTCGAAGTCAAGCGCGTGGGCGGCTTGGAGGCGGGCCTGGTAGAGGGCGTAGACATCGGCTGTGGCGCGCTCGACGGGGTTGGCGCGCGCGGCGGTCGCGGCGTAGGACTCGTGGTCCACCAACTCGTTCTTCAAGTTTGAGATCCGGTTCGCCAGCGCCCTGGGCGGGGTCTTCTTCGGGTCCAGGTTCAACTCTTGGGCCACCAGCGCGATCAGGCGGAGCGAATCCTGCGCGTCGTAGATGGAGAAAGACTTCTTCAACCCCAACTGCTCCGCCTCGCGGCGCAGGATGCGCACGCAGGCCGAGTGGAAGGTGCTCACCCACATGGCCCGCGCCCTGGGGCCGACCAGGCGCTCGACCCGCTGGCGCATCTCGGCGGCGGCCTTGTTGGTGAAGGTGATGGCGATGATCTCCCCCGGGCGGGCCTGGCCGGTGGCCAGCAGGTAGGCGATGCGCCGGGTCAGCACCCTGGTCTTGCCCGAGCCGGCCCCGGCCACAATCAGCAGCGGCGTGCCCCGGTGGGTCACGGCCGCCTTCTGCTCCGCGTTCAGCCCCTCGAGCAGGCGCTCGGCGGCCTGGGCGGCCTGGGCGGCCTGGGCGGCCTGGGCGGCGTCCGCCGGGCCGGGCGGGGCCTCCTCCCCGTCCCGCAAGGCGGGCGCCAGGGAGGGCAAACGGGTCAGATCTATCAGAGCGGGCGGCGCGTGTTCCATAGCGCACCAAGCCTAAACGCTGGGACTGACAGCGTTCCGCCTCAGGGCGCCGGCTCGCCGAAGCCGCTTAGGACCAGCGCGGCAATCCGCTCGACCGCCTCCGCCGCGCCGGGGCCGACGGCCTCGATCACGATGCCGGCGCCTTGGGCCGCGCCCAAGGTCATCAAGCTGATTGGGCTCCGGGCCGAGACCGGCCCCCGGCCGGCCGCCGGGTGGGCCACCGTCACCTTGGCGTCCAACTTGGCCGCCAGGGCCGCCAACTGCCCGGCCGGGCGGGCGTGCAAGCCCATCGGGTTGGCCACCACCACCGTGCGGGCCACCGCCGCCCCCGGGGCCGGCGGGGCGGTCTTGGCGGCCAGGTGGGCGGTCTTGGCGGCCAGGCCGGACTCGGCCTCGCGCGCCACCTCGTCCAGCGAGGCGCCGCCGGCCGCCCGCACCACCGCCGCCACCAGCCCCTCCACAAACGGGGCGGCCGTCAACCGGACCGCCGGGAAACCCTCGGGCAGGAAGTCCAGCGCCAACTCGGCGCTCATCACCGCCGAACCCAAATCCATCAGGACGCAAACCCCATCCGGGCCGCCGACCTGCTCAATCGCCTCGGCCACGCGCAAGGCGTCGGTCCCGGTCACCCCCTCGCCCGCCCCGGCGGCCTGGGCCAGGGGCGGCGGCGAGCCGGCCACCATCTCAAGGGCCAACTCGACCGCCGCCCGCGCCAGCGCCGGGCTGTGCGAGACAACAACAATCCCGACCGCCACGCCTACTCCGCCAAAGCCTCGGCCAAAGCCTCAAACAGCAAAACCGTCGAGGCGCTGCCCGGATCCATGTGCCCGGCGCTGCGCTCCCCCAAATAGCTGGCCCGGCCCTTGCGGGCGACCCACGGGATGGTGGCGTCCCGGCCCGCCTTGGCCGCGGCCAAGGCGGCGCGGGCGCCAGCGGCCGCATCGCCGCCCTGCGCCAGCGCCGCGTCGTAGGCGTCAAGGGCCGGCGCCATCGCGTCCACCATGGTTTTGTCGCCCAGCTCGGCCTTGCCCCGGGCCACAATCCCGCCCAGGCCGGCCCGCAAAGCGGCGCCCCAAGCGGCCGCCCCAAGCTCCCCCACCGGCCCGGCGGCCGCCCCCAAACGCAGGAAAAACGTCCCGTAAAGCGGCCCGGAGGCGCCGCCGACGCTGCTCACCAAGGTCATGCCAACGCTCTTGAACAAGTCCGCCAAGCCGGGCGGCGAACCAGCCGCCAACTTGGCCGCGACCGCCTTCAAGCCGCGATCCATGTTGGCGCCGTGGTCGGCGTCGCCGATGGCCGAGTCCAACTCCGTCAGCCAGTCGCGCTGATCTGCCACCTTCTGGCCGAACAAGTCCAGCCAGCGGATGGCGCCGGCCAGGCCGACCGCGCCGGCGCCCACCGGATCAGACCCCCCAGCGCAGCCCGGGCGTGCGCACCGGGGCGTCCCACAGGCCCAGCAACTCGTCATCGGCCTTCAGCACTGTGACCGAGCAGCCGGCCATGTCCAGCGAGGTGATGTAGTTGCCCACCAGGCAGCGCGCCACAGCCACACCGGCTTTCCCGAGCAGGGCCTTGACCTCGCCGTACATCAGGTACAGCTCGATCAGCGGGGTGCCGCCCATGCCGTTGACCATCACAATGGCGGGCCCGCCGGTGAAGTCCAAATCCGCCAGGATGGGGTCCACCAGCAGCGCCGCGATCTCCTTGGCCGGGGCCAGCGGGACGCGCACGCGGCCGGGCTCGCCGTGGATGCCGATGCCGATCTCCATCTCATCGGCCGGCAAGTCAAACGTCGGCTTGCCCGCCGCGGGCACAATTCCGCTGGTCAAAGCCATGCCCATGGAGCGGCCCGAGTCGTTGACCCGGCGTGCCAGGCTCGCCGTGGCGGCCAAGTCCCGGCCCTGCTCGGCGGCCGCGCCGGTGATCTTCTCCAACAGGACGGTCAAGCCCACGCCGCGCCGGCCGGCGGTGTAGAGCGAGTCTTGGACGGCCACGTCGTCGTTGACCACCACGGTGGCGACCTCGGCGCCGGTCTCGGCGGCGGCCAGCTCGGCGGCCATCTCGAAGTTCATGATGTCGCCGGTGTAGTTCTTGACGATGTGGAGCACGCCGGCGCCGCCATCGACCTGCTTGGTGGCCTCCAGCATTTGGTCTGGCGTGGGCGAGGTGAAGATCTGCCCGGCGCAGGCCGCGTCCAGCATGCCCAGGCCAACAAACCCGCCGTGCAGCGGCTCGTGGCCGCTGCCGCCCCCGGAGATGACGCCCACCTTGCCCGCCTTGGGGGAATCGGCCCGGTAGATGATCCGGTTCTCCAAATCGACCCGCTGGTCGGGGTGGGCGGCGGCGATGCCGGCCAAGGCCTCGGTCACCACATCGTCAACACCGTTGATTAGCTTCTTCATGCTGACATCCTTTGCTTGATAGTGCTGCTGTTCACTTGGCGCCGCCGCCTCGCGCCGCGACCAGGGCCCTTCAAGCGCGGGCGCGGGGCGCGTGGCCGTACTCCTGAGGACGGCTGGGATCAGCCTAGGACCGGCGGCGGCGGCGCACCAGGGCCGGGGCCGCCTGGGCCTGGCAGTTGCACGCCTGTGCAGGTGGGCCTTGGTCTGCCCGGCGCGCACGGCGGCCGGAGCGGCCCGCGCGGGCTGGGCGGACGGGGGCCGGAGCGGGCGGGGCGGACCGGGGCCGGAGCGGGCGGGGCGGACCGGGGCCGGAGCGGGCGGGGCGGACCGGGGCCGGAGCGGCCCGCGCGGGCCGCCGTCCGCCGCGTCAGGCGGCCGGCAGTTCGAGGCTGAAGACCGCGCCCTGGCCAGGCCCCGCGCTGCGCGCGCTGATCCGGCCGCCGTGGGCCTCGACCAGCGCCTTGGCGATGGCCAGGCCGATCCCGGCGCCGCCGTGGGCGCGGTCCCGGGCCTCGTCCACCCGGTAGAACCGCTCGAAGACCAACTCCAGGTGCTGCCCGGCGATGCCCTCGCCGGTGTCCGCCACCTCGATCAGAACACTTCCAGCCGGCCCGGCCCCGGCGGACAGCTCCACCCGGCCGCCGGGGGGCGTGTGCCGCAGCGCGTTCTCCAGCAGATTCGCCAGCACCTGCGCCAAACGGGCGCGGTCCGCCCGCACCCGCGGCGCCCCGCCCCGGTCCGCTCCCGGGGCCAGGGCCAGGGCCACGCCCTTGGCGGCGAAAGCCGGGCGCGCCGCCTGGGCGGCCTCGGCCAGCAGGCCGGCCGGGTTGGCCGGCTGCAACTGGAGCACCGCCAGCGGGTCCTGCGCCCGCGCCACGGCCGCCAAATCGGAGGCCAGGCGGGCCAGGCGCTCGCCCTGGGCCCGCAGCACCGCCACAGTCTCGGCGTCGAGCTGGGCGATGCCGTCCTCGATCGCCTCCAAATAGGCGTTGATGGTGGCGACCGGTGTGCGCAGCTCGTGCGCGACATCGCCCAGCAGGCGGTCGCGCAGGCGCTGGGAGGCGGCCAAGGCGGCGCCCATGTGGTTGAAAGACTCGGCGAAGCCGTCGAACTCGGCCCCCAAGTTGGGCCGGGGGATCCGGATGGCGAACTCGCCATCGGCGATGCGGCCGGCCGCCTGGGACAGCAGGCCGATGACCCGGCCCAGCCGGCGCGTGATCAGGACGCTCAAGCCCAAGGCGGCCGCCGCCCCCACCGCCAGGGCGATGCCGAGCGAGGTCCCGCTGGCCGCCCCGAAGGCCGCCTCGGCGTGGGCCAAGGCCGCCGCGTCCCCGGCCAGGCCCGCCGCCACCATGTGGCGGTGGAACGCCCCAGGGCCCACGATGGCGGCAACAGCCCAAGCCGCGCCGCCCACCAGCGCGATAACGGCGCCGAACAACGCCATCAGGCGGGCGGTCAGGCCGGGGCCGGGCGGGCGCTGGGCTGGGCGCGCCATCAGCCGCTGCCGAGCCTGTAGCCGATTCCGCGCACGGTGCGGATGAAGCGCCCGGCGGCGGCCGAATCGCCCAGTTTGCGCCTGACGTTGGCCAAATGGACGTCGGCGGCGTGCGGGTCGCCCACCCAATTGGGCCCCCACACCGCCCGCAGCAGCTCCTGGCGGGTCAAGACGCGGCCCGGCCTGGCGGCCAGGGCCGCCAGCAAATCGAACTCGGTGCGGGTCAAGGGGACCTCGGCTCCGGCCAAGAAGACCTCGCGGGCCGCCGGGTCGATCGCCAAATCGCCCACCGCCAGGCGGGGCGGGCCGGGCGGGATCGCGCCCGCCGCGCCCCCGCCCGCAAGGCTGGCCGCGCCGCTGGCCCCCGATGCCGCGCCCGCGCCGCCGGCCCCCGATGCCGCGCCCGGGCCGGCGCCGCCGGGGGCCGCGGCCGGCTCCGGGGCGCCCTCGGAGCGGGGGCGGCGCATCAGGGCCCGCACCCGGGCCACCAGCTCGCGCGGCGAGAACGGCTTGGTCATGTAGTCGTCCGCGCCCACGGCCAGGCCGGTCAGCTTGTCGACCTCCTCGGCCCGGGCCGTCAGCATGATCAGATAGGCGTCGGAGAACACCCGCAGCCGCCGCGCCACCTCCACCCCGTCAAGCCCGGGCAGGTTCAAATCCAGCACCACGATGTGCGGGCGGTGCTCGCGCACGGCCGCCAGGCCCTCGCCGCCGCTGCCCGCCTGGCGCACCGCGAACCCCTCTTTGGCCAGGTAGGAGGCGACCAATGAGGCCAGGGCGGGCTCGTCATCGACCACCACCGCCCGCCGCGGCTGGCCGGGCGGCGGCGCTGGCGCGGGCGGTTCGACAGCTGCCACCCGACAGAGCCTACTGGGCGGCGCCCGCCAGCGCGGC
>JAITIG010000180.1 GCA_031279575.1 Bifidobacteriaceae bacterium | reverse complement strand
CGAGATGGAGGCCGAGGCCATGCGGGCGCGCGTCCGGGCGGCGCGGGCCAAGCTGCTGCACGATGGCCGTTGGCCCGGTGGCGGGATCCCGTTCGGGTACGTCTCAGCCGACAACCCGGACGGCCCCGGCAGGGTGCTGGCCAAAGACCCCGATCTCATCCACTGGCTGGTCGAGGCGGTGGCGATGGCGTTGGCTGGAACCGCTGTCAACGGCATCGCCCGCTGGCTCACCGCTGAAGGCGCGCCGGTTCCGGGGCGCCGCGCCGCTGGCGCGGCGGCAGCGGCGGCCTGGAGCCGGCATACCGTCTGCGGGCTGCTGCGCAACCCGATCCTGGCGGGGATGCGCCCACACAACCCGGGCCGGGGACGGCAGGGAGGCGCCGTCGACCCCTTCAACGTGGTCCGGGATGAAACTGGCGAGCCGGTGATCGATGACGCGCTGGCCATCATCACCTTCGAGCAATTCGCTGAGCTCCAGCGCCTTCTGGAAACCCGGAATCTGCCTCAGGCTCGCAAGCGGGGCGAACGCCGGTCCACCAGCCCGTTCTTGTCCCGGATCGCCCGCTGCGACAACTGCGGCGTGTTCCTGTGCCGCGGCACCAACCAAGGCAAACCAGTCCTGACCTGCCCGCGGTGCAGGCAGACCATGAGCCGGGGCGGCCTTGACCCGTACGTCATCGGGCGTCTGCTGGCCGAGCGCGGCGGCGAACCGCTCGGCCAGTCAACGGTCCAACGCCGCTGGGCCGCCGCCGATGGCGACGATGTGGCCAGGCGAGACATCCTCCTGACCCAGCTTGACTCCTTGGCGATCCGGCGCGGCGTGGTGGGCCGCTACTTCGACGATGAGCGGGTGGTCATCAAGTGGAAGGCGGGTCCAAGCGCGCCTGTCGCGACCGGTCCCGTCGCGGGGCCTCAGACCATGTCAGTGCCGCCTGAGAGGATAGGGCCATGAAACAAGACCAGCTCACCACCCGCGAGGATAGGGACTGGTACGCAGCGCGCGCCGCAGACTACGAGGGCCTCCCCGCCGCGGCGGAACTGCAATCAGTGATCCAGGCCGAAGCCCGGCAGCTGGGGCTGGAGCAAACCGCGCAAGAGGTCGGACCATGAACGAGTTCGCCGCCCCCGCGGCGCCTTACCCACTGAGCCACGAGCTCGACGGCACTTCATGGGCCGTCAGGGAGAACCTGGTCGAGATCCTCCACCGCGAATTACTGGGCCCTGGCGGTGGCGAGGGCGAGGTGCTGGCCTCCCCGCCCGACACGCGGTACATCCTCGGGCGGATCGCGCCCACGAGACTGCGGCACGCCGCAGACGCGCCATCGTCCGAGGAGGGCGATGAGGACTCGACCATCGAGTTCGGGGACGACTTGGCCGCCTTGGAGTCCAACGGCGTTCCCCTGAGCGACGTGGACGAGGCGGCCATCGACGGCGACGAGGACTCGGGCGGAGACCGCGACGACGAACCGGTGCGCCGAGGGCTGATGATTCCCGCTTCGATGGGTCTGCGGTTCCAGATTCCGCGTGATCTGGAGCGGTTCACAGTGCGGTGCTCATGGGGTGTCTACAACTCGGAGGCCAGCGGCGAACTCGACAAGTCCGGGCGGGCGCTCAGGCGGTTCCGGCGCACCCCGGTGGACGTTCCCGCGACCATCGAGGTGCGCGACCTGGTTCCGGGGACCACCGCTGAATACCCCCTGGCAGGCGACGCCGTGCTGCGCCTGGATTCGTATGCGGACGCCGAGCTTGACCGCCTCCTGGTCGAGGTCGCCCTGTGCAACGACCGGGAGACGCCGCGCCGGATTGCGACCAACGCCTGGATGTTCCAAACCCAGCTATATGTGGAAGCCGGCGGCGAGGCGGTCTTCCTCCCGGTGCGCGATGCGACAGTGGACACGCGCTGGGAGGCCGATGACGAAGCGCGACGTCTCGACCTGCAATACCGCGACCGGTTGGAGTTCGCCATCGGGCGCACCTGTTCGGCGGACTGGACAGTTCAGCCGGGAGCCCGGCGAGCCACGCAGGTGCGCACCACTTGGCTGCCGATGGCGGAAACCCCGCAGACCCGGGGCGCCGAGGTGCCGGAGGCGCTCTTGGACATGCGCCAGCTGGCAACAGCCAGCCAGGCTGAGCTGGAAGCCGGGCTGCGTCCGATTGTTGATGCCTATGGTGATTGGCTGGCTGACAGGGAAGCGCAAGCGGCTGCCCTGCCCGCCCACCTCCGGGCAGAGGCAGCGGAAGCGGTGGCCGAGGCCAGGCAGGTGCAGGTCCAACTGGCCGACGGCCTGGGCTTCTTGATCGCCGACGAAGAGGCGTTTCGTTGCTTCGCCTTCATGAACCGGGTTATGGCGGACCAGCGGGTTCGCTCGCAGATCGCCGAGGTTAGGGCGAAAGACCAGTCGGTTTCCGCGCAAGACGCCGCGGCCGAGGTCGAGGCGAGAGCTTTTCCGCACCACTGGCGCGTCTTTCAGATCGCTTTCATCTTGATGCAGCTCAGGGCGTTGACCGAGCCGACGGCGCAGCGCCGCTCGGGCGACCTGGCCAAAGTCGAGTTGCTGTTCTTCCCCACGGGCGGCGGCAAGACCGAGGCCTACTTGGGGTTGGCGGCGTTCGCGTTCGCCATCCGGCGCCGCCAAGGGACCGTTGACAGCCAAGAAGGCCCCTTGGACGGCAGCGCTGGAGTGGCGGTGTTGATGCGCTACACGCTGCGGCTTCTGACCTCGCAGCAGTTCCAGCGGGCCACGACCCTGGTGTGCGCCGCCGAGTTGGCCCGGCGGGAAGACCCAGCGGTTTGGGGTTTGGAGCCGTTCCGCATCGGATTGTGGGTGGGCACCAGCGTGTCGCCGAAGCGGGTGTCAGAAGCAGCCGAGGATCTGAAGAGACTGCGTTCCAGGGGGGCGGGCGCCGGCGCCGGCCACCGGTTCGGCGCGCTCCAACTGGGGCGGTGCCCTTGGTGTGGCGCGGCTGTGAGCCACCAGGACGTGGCTATCGACGAGACAGCGGGGCGCGTGTTGGTGCGCTGCTCGGACCCGCTGGCCATGTGCCCGTTCTCCGAAGGCGGCCTAGTCGAGGAGGGGATTCCGGTCCTGACAACGGACGAGGAAATCTACCGCCTGGCGCCGTGCTTTGTCATCGCCACAGTGGACAAGTTCGCCCGCCTGGCCCGCGAGGGGCAGGCTGCGGCGCTGTTCGGTTTTGTCGCCAGGCGGTGCGACCGGCACGGGTTTGTGCCCTGGCTGGACCACGAGGGTCACTCGGATTACCGGGCCTGCGAGATCAAGGACGGCTCCAAGCACCCGGCGAAAGGCGGGCACCCTCCGGCCAGCGTCCACCCGGCCAACCGGCTGCGTCCCCCGGACCTGGTGATCCAGGACGAGTTGCACCTCATAACCGGCGCTTTGGGCACCACGGTTGGCCTGTTCGAGGTGGCCATCGAGGCGATGACAACCTGGCGGGCAACAGACGGCAAAGCGGTGAAACCGCTGATCGTGGCCTCGTCGGCTACCGTGCGCAATGCCGCCGACCAGGTGCGCGCCCTGTACGGGCGCGGGGTGACGGTGTTCCCGCCGCAGGTGATCGACGCTGCGGATACATTCTTCTCACACGAGGTCGAGCCATCTAGCCACTCACCCGGGAGGCGTTACATCGGCCTTTCCACGACAGGTGTGAAGCTGACCACCGCCGAGATCCGGGTAGCCGAGGCCGTCATGGCCGGAGCTCAACTCCTGCTGGATCTGGCCGGAGACAGGGCCGACCCGTACATGACATTGGTGGGCTACTTCTCCGCCACCCGCGAGTTGGCTGGCATGGCTCGCTACGTCAAGGACGACATCCAGACAGCGCTTCAGAAGGGCAGGCCAGGTTCAAGCCTGCCTCGTCGCCATGGCACGGACTTCGGTTCGATCAATCTGGGCGAACTGACATCGCGCATCTCCTCAGGGGAGATCGCCAAGACCCTCGACCAGATGGCCGCCGTGTTTGACCCGGCCTTCGACTCAAACCAGGCCAAGGAGGCCGCCCGAGCCGAGCGGGCCGAAGGCAGGCCGGCCAAGACCCGTGACACCAACCCGTTCGATGTGGTGCTGGCCACCTCAATGCTCCAAGTCGGCGTGGACGTCACCCGGCTCGGTTTGATGTTGATAGTCGGCCAGCCCAAGAACACAGCCGAGTACATCCAAGCCTCATCCCGAGTAGGGCGCGACGCCGCCAGGCCCGGCTTGGTGCTCACCCTGGGAAACTGGGCCAGGCCCCGCGACCTGGCCCATTACGAGCAGTTCCGGTTCTACCACGAGACGTTCTACGCCCGAGTCGAGCCACTGAGCCTGACTCCGTTCTCTGCCACTTCTTTGGAGCGCGGTCTCGAGGGCGTGCTGGTCAGCGCCGCGCGCGTCTTGCAAGCCGCTCGGCCGGGAGGGTTGTCGCCTGAGAAAGAAGCCGGGCAAGTGGCTGCCCAGCGGCCGTTTTTGGAGCACTTGATCGATGCGCTGGTCGCCCGCGCGAGAAGGGCTTCCGACGAATCCTCGGCGGAGTTCGCCAGGCTGCGGCTGGTGAACCGGCTGGGCGTGTGGGAACAACGCCAGGCCGATCTCGCCAAGCGGCAGCTTCAGCTGGCCTATGAGCGGTTCGCCGATCCATCGAGATACGGGGCGCTGATCCGCAGCGCCGAGTCAGCCAAGTCGCGCGGCTCGGCCTTGGATGGAGCCCCTTTTGTGGTGGCCAACTCGATGCGCGAGGTGCAACCCGAGATCAACCTGTTGGTGTCGCCGAACCCGGAGCGCTTGTTCTACGAGGAACCCGGCGGCGCCCCAGGCTGGCAAGTCAGGCAGGACGCGGAAGGGGGTCGGCGAAATGACTGACGCGCTCTTGCACGACGCCGCGGGCGGCGTCGACCCTCTGGGCGATGGCGAGGCGCTGGCGAGGGACAACGCTAAGAAGAACTACGCCAAAGTCGGCTCGGCCCGCCCATCCGCGCTGCTTTACACCTACGGGCCGGGGTCGATTATCGACTTGCCGCATTTCACGGTTATGCCGACAGGTCTCGACGAGTGGGAGCGTGTTTGGGAACGGCGGGACGGCGAGGCGCCCACCATCCACGCGCCGCGCTTGCTGGAGGCGGTGCAGCTTATGCTTGGCAATCAGGTCGCGCAGCTGCGGCCTTTCCCGTGGCAGCCGACGGCCACCAGTTTCTCACGCGAAGGATCTGACATCGGGGTGCCGGCTCGCGTCTTCCCCCAGTGGTTGCGATGCACCGGATGCGACAGGCTGGCTCCCATCAGCGCTTTCTTGGACGGCTATAAGAACACCCACCCGTTCCGGCCTGACGAGGCCGTCTTTGAGCACACCGCTTGTTACGGGCGGCGCGGCCCAGGCCCTGGCGGCAAGAGGCGACGCCAGACATGTGTGCCCGCCCGCTACCTGCTGGCCTGCCCCGACGGGCACCTGGACGAGTTCCCCTATTCGTGGTGGGTGCATCGAGGGTCCGATTGCCCGAAATCTCTGGTCCCGGTGCTGAAGATGGTCGAGCGCACCGCGGGCAAGGGCGCGAATGCGATTATCGTGTGCTCATCCTGCGAGACCAGCCGGGCGATGTCGGAAGCCCAGGGCGCGGATGGGCGCAGGAAGCTGCCGCGCTGCCGGGGACGCTTGCCGCACCTTGACGCGTTCATCGAGGCGGGTTGCGATCAGGAGGCCAGGCTCATGCTGGTGGGCGCATCCAACCTGTGGTTTCCCGCCAGCCAGTCCATCATTGACATGCCGCGTCTGGATGCTGCGGAAAAGGCCAACGAAGACGCCCTGCGGCTCAAGTCCCTGCTGGGCGACAAGCTGGCCAAGTATGCCGGCGACCTGGGCGTGGTTCGCGACCTGCTTGACGGCAAACCCGGTGCGGCTGATCTCCTGGACGTGCCAGACGCGCGGCTCGCCGCGCTGGTCAAGACGGCACTGGCCCCCCAAGAGGCCGAGGCCGAGCGCGAAAGGCGCAAGGCCAAGTGGGAGCCGGTTGACCTACTGGTTCCCGAGTGGCGTTACCTCCAACTTGACCCGGCTGCCGAGCGACACGAGGACAAGCGGAGCGGTCTGACCATCTCGCCTCGCCCGCTCGATCCGTCTATGGCCAAGGGCGTCTCGCGGGTGCTGGCAGTTGACCGGCTGCGAAAAGTCAACGCCGTCCTCGGCTTCACGCGCATCGACGACTTGGATCGGGTCAACGACATGGGGGCGCGGCTCGTCCGGCTCACACGCTCGGGGAGGCCGACCTGGGTGCCGGCCACCGAAGACCGCGGCGAGGGCGTCTTCCTGCAGTTGGCCCAGGCCGCCGTGGCCGAGTGGGAGGCGAAGGTCCTGGACAGCAGTTTGTGGCAGGCGCATCGCGAAGCCCACAGGCGCAACTTTGAACGGCGGTTCTCCCAGACCGCGAAAGTTGTCAATCCCGATGCCAGGCTCAGACCACCCCGCTACTGGTTGGTCCACACCTTGAGCCATGCTCTGATTCGGCAGATGGCGATGTCGTCAGGTTATGGCGCGGCCAGCTTGACCGAGCGCATTTACGCCTGGCCTGGCGGGCGCGACCGCCCGGCATCCGCCGGAGTTTTGATTGCCACCACCGCCTCAGATTCTGACGGAACGCTGGGCGGGCTGGTCTCTCTGAGCCAACCCGACAGATTAGCCACCATTGTCGCCGAGGCTTTGCGCGGGTTGACGCGCTGCTCTTCCGACCCAGTGTGCGCCCGCCGCGTTCCCCGGGACCCCGAGGATTTCCTCCACGGGGCAGCCTGCCACTGCTGCGTGATGGCCTCCGAGACCTCCTGCGAGATCGCCAACCGCTTTCTTGACCGGCGTTTCGCGGTGGCTTTGCCCGGCGACTATGCCGCTTTGAGCTTCTTCGGCCACCGCGATGGGTGACCCAGGCCTGGCCGTCCGCGAACTTGGCGCCTTGTTGACCGGTAGCGAGGCTGAGGAGTTAGCTGACCGTTTGGCTGCCGGAGAAACCCTGACCCAGGTTCTAAGAGCGATTCGGCAAGGCCGCCGCAACCAGGTTCGCCAACTACTTCGCGCCTCGGGGCTCAGCTCCGCCAATCTGGCTGAGACAGTGGCGGTGCTTCGAGCCATCGAAGGCGCGCACTTTCACGCCACAGCGGTGACCCCGGTGTGGACGGCGCCCGGGGGACTGATCGGACATGGGGAGCTCACCGCCTCCATCCGGCATCTCGTGGCCGCCGCACGCGAGTCTGTGACATGTTCGACGTTCAACTTCCAGCGGTCATCCGTCTTGTGGGCGGCTCTCAGACAGGCCGCCGCGCGCGTCGAAGTCAAGGTGCGGATCTATGTCGATGCGGACGCGGCGGACCGGCGCCCCGAGCCTTGGAGGCCAACCACAGCCGAGATCGCCGCCGAGCTTTACCCCGCCGTTGTTCTGCGGACGAAGCCCAGCCCAGATGGCGCCAGGCCGCGCAACCACGCCAAGTTCATCGCCATCGACCACCAATTCCTCCTTGTGACCAGCGCCAACTTCTCAAAGAGCGCCGAACGCCTAAACGTGGAACTGGGTCTCCGCATAGACGATCCAATCCTCACTCAAAGAGTCGAGAGGCAGATGCGCGCCCTGGAGGAAGGCCTGTACGAGCAGGTCGGCTAGCCGGGGCGCCCCCGGACCGCAAGCGGCAGCCTAGAGGCGGCCGGCGGCTTTTAGGGCTAGGTAGGCGTCGGCCACGGCGGGGGCCAGGGCGTCCGGCAGGCCGGTCACCACATGGGCGCCCATGGCGCGCAGCCGCTGCTCCATGGCGGCCACGGCCAACTGGCGGCGCTCGGCGGCGGCCGCGTCGAACAGCGCGTCCGAGTCCTGCCGCCGGGCGCGCAACTCGGCGTCTCCCGGGTCGCGGACGGCGGCCAGCATGACCACATGGCGCCGCAGCAGGGTTTCCAGGACCGGGCCCAGCCCCACCTCGACCAGGGCCGGGTCGGTGCTGGTGGCCAGCACCACCAGGGCGCGCTGGCGCACCCGGGCCTGGATCAGCCCGGCCAGCAGCGTCCAGTTGGCCTCGACCAGGGCCGGGGTGACCAAGGCCAAGCGGTCCGCCAGGCTGGCCAGGGTGCCGGCGCCCACCACCGGCGCGGTCTGCGCCCGCAGCACTCTGTCGGCCGCCAGCAGCTCGACCCGGTCGCCCCCGGCCGCGGCCACCGCGCCCAGCAGCAGCGCCACTTCGACGCCCGCGTCCAGCCGGGTGCGGTCGCCCACCCGGCCCGCCGCCCAGCGCGATGTGTCCAGCACAATCAGCACCCGGCGGTCGCGCTCCGGCCGCCAGGTGCGCACCATGACGTGCTCGGCTCGGGCGCTGGCCCGCCAGTCGATCGAGCGGACGTCATCGCCCAGGGCGTATTCGCGCAGGGAGTCGAACTCGGTGCCCTGCCCGCGCACCTGGGCGGCCGTGCGCCCGTCCATCTCCCGCAGCCGGGCCAGCCGGGAGGGCAGGTGGCGGCGCGAGCGGAACTCGGGCAGCACCCGCAGCCGGCCCGCCACCGCCAAAGACCGCTGCCGGCCGGCCAGGCCCAACGGCCCGAAGCTGCGGATGGTCACCAAATCGGCCTCGAAGTCGCCCTGCCGGGTGGGGCGCAGCCGGCCGGCGCTGCGCCGCGCCTCGCCCGCCGGCACATCCAGGCGGCGCACCTCCGATTCGGCCCCGGCCGAGGCCGGCCAGGCGTCGCGCAGCCGCAGGCGGGCTTTGCGGCGGGTCGGGTTGGCCAGGCGCAGGCTGGAGGCGGCCGGCTCGGTCAGGCGGATGGCGGCCAGCGGCGCCCGCTCCAGCCGCAGCGCCGCGGGGCTGGCCGCCAGGCAGGCGTCGAGGCCGGCCAGCGCCGCCACCAGCGCCGTCCAGCCCAGCACGGTGGCCCAGGCGGGGGACAGCAGCAGCGGCACCAGCCCCAGGGCGAGGGCGGCCGGCAGGCGCCAGGTGAAGGCCATCGCGGTCAGCGCGGCACAGGCACGGTGGCGAGGATGGAGCCGAGCACGGCCTCTGGGCTGGTCCCCTCGGTGACCGCCTCGATGCGCATCTGGATGCGGTGGCGCAGAGCCGGCAGGGCCAGGGCTTTGACGTCATCGGGCGTCACGAAGGCGCGGCCGGACAGCCAGGCCCAGGCCCGGGCGGCCGCCATCAGCGCCACCTCGCCGCGCGGCGAGACCCCCAACGCCACCGATGGCGCGTCGCGGGTCGCCCGGCAGACGTCCACGATGTAGCCCAAGACCTCCCGGTCCACCCGCACCTGCGCCGCCGCCGCCTGGGCGGCCGCCAGCTCGCCCGGCCCGGCCACCGCGCGCAGCCCGGCCGCCGCCAGCGCCCTCGGGTCGAAGCCGCGGGCGTGGCGCCCCACCACCTCGATCTCCTGGTCCCGGGGCGGCAGCGGCAGGGTCAGCTTGAGCAAGAAGCGGTCCAGCTGGGCTTCCGGCAGGGGGTAGGTGCCCTCGTATTCGACCGGGTTTTGGGTCGCGATCACCATGAACGGCCTGGGCAGGGGCCTGGGCTGGCCCTCGATTGAGACTTGGCGCTCCTCCATCGACTCCAGCAGCGAGGCTTGGGTCTTGGGCGGTGTGCGGTTGATCTCGTCCGCCAGCAGCAGGTTGGTGAACACCGGCCCGGGCCTGAACTCGAAGCGGGCCGTCCTGGAGTCGTAGATGAGCGACCCGGTGACATCGCCCGGCATCAGGTCCGGGGTGAACTGGATGCGTTTGGACTCCAGGTCCAGGGCCGCCGCCAAGGCCCGCACCAGGAGGGTCTTGGCCACCCCGGGGACGCCCTCGAGCAGCACGTGGCCGCCTGCCAGCAGCCCGATCAGCAGTCCGGTGACGGCCGCGTCTTGCCCCACAACGGCTTTGCCGACCTCGCCGCGCACCAGCGCCAGCGCCTGCCGCGGCCCGGCGGCGGGGCCGCTCGGGCCGGCCGGCGGGCCGGCCGGCGCCGTCTGCCCGGCGGGGCCGCTCGGGCCGGTCGGCGCCGTCTGCCCAGCCGGGCCGCTCGGGCCGGCCGGCGCCTGGGCGGGCCATTGCGCCTCGCCCGGCGCGGGCCCCAAGGTTGGCTGGCTCATTGCGAAAGCACCTCTTTCTCCAATTGGTCCAAATCTTGCGCCAGGGCCGCCAGTTGGCCGCCCCAACTTGGCGCCGGTCCGTATATCAGCTCGTGGACGGCCGGCCCGGGGCGGCCGGAGGCCTGCTCAATTCTGGCCACCAGCGTAGCTGGCGGGCTGGCCGGCCCCAGCCCCAGGGCGGCGCCGAGCCGGCTGGCGGCGCCGGCCCGCAGGGCGGCGGCGGCGTGCCCCAGCGAGCCCGAGCGGCGGTACAAGCCGCCCAATCCGACGGTGATCTGGGAGGCGGGGACGCTGACCGGCAGCGGGTCCGGCACCAGGCGGCCCATCCGCCGGCCGCGCCACAGGGCCGCCCCGGCCGCGGCGATCAGCAGTTGGCCGGCCGCGAATTGGGCCCACGGCGGCAGCAGGCGCCACAGGCCGCTGGCGGCGCCGCCGCTGGCCTCGTCTTCCCAGGCGGCCAGGTTCCAAACCAGCCGGCTGTGCCCGCCGAGGGCTTTGAGCGCGGTGGCGGCGTTGGCCCCTTCGACGACGTCCGCGTTGGTCACCACCGCCGAGTCCGCCAGCACGGTCAGGCGGCGGTCGCGCCCTTCGGCTTCGAGGCGCGCCAGCAGCTCGGGGGCGGCCTCTATGAGCACGATGTCGCACTTCACCGCCGCGTACAAGTCCAGTTGGCGCGCGCTCAGCGGCGCCGGCCCGACCACCGCCAAGGTGGTATCGCCGGTGGCTTGGGCGGCGGCCGCGGCCGTCGAGTCGGCCGCTCGGACCTCCACGCCCAGCCGGCCGAGCACTTGGGCCAGGGCGCGGGCGCCGCTGGGCCCCGGGTTGCCGACGCTCAGCGGGCGGTCGTCGGCCGGCAGGCTGAGCAGCGCCGTCATGGTCAGCATCAAGGCCAGCGGCAGGCCCAGGCCGAGCAGCCAGCCGGCCGCGGTTCGCCCCCGGCTGGGCTTGGCCCGGCCCGCCCGGCGGCTGCGCTGGGCGCCGGGCGGGGGCGCGAACGGGTTGGCGGCGCCTTGGCCGCCGATGCCGCCCGCGCCGCCGATGCCGCCCGCTCCGCCCGCGCCGCCCACCGCGCCCACCGCGCCCACCGCGCTCATGGCGCCGCCAGGGCGGCCAGTTGGCCGGCTTGGGCCGGGGCGGCGGCCTCGAGCCCGTCGGGTTTGGTTTGGTCGGCCCGCTGGCCCAGGTCAATCAAGAAGCGGTAGACGCTGGCCTGCCCCTGGGCGGCGCCGTAGGCGACGGCGTCGAAGTGCGCCGCCGCCTGGCCCAGGGCCTCGGTCAGGGCGGGCAGGCGGAGCCCGGCGTGGCGCGCCAACTCGCGGGCGGTGCGCCCCGGCTGGGGGTCCAAGATGGCCCTTTCCTCCAGCCGCCGGGCTATCGCCTGGAAGGCCAGCAGACTGGCCCGCCGCCAATCGCCGGCGGCGGCCCGGGCCTGGGCGGCGGCCAGCAGTTGGGCCCCGGACCGCTTCTCGCCGGCCAGCACGCCCCCCGGGTGGCGCTCGGCCGCCCGGCGCCGCCGCAGCGGCCCGGCCACCCGCCAGGCGGCCAGCGCGACAACCAGCGCGACCGCCAGCCCGATGCCGAGCGCCTGCCACGGCGGCAGCACCGCCTCGCCCGCCGGGCCGTTGAGCAGCTCCCAGAGCCACTCCAGCAACCGGTCGAGGAGCGATGGCGGGCGGTGGTAGATGCCCTTCGACAGCTCGTCTTCGAGCCACTGGCGCGCCTCGGCGGGCGCCGGGTCGAGCGGGGGGCCGGGCGCAGCTGTCACAGGCGCGGCTCCTCGGCGGCGCGCATCAGGGCCAAATCGAGCCCTTCAGAGCGGATTCGGGCGTCGATGTAGAGCAGCGCGACCACGGCGGCGGCGAACGGCGTGGTGAGCAGGCTGGCCACGGCGGTGCCCAGCGCCATCGCGACCGCCCCCAGGACTGGGTTGCTGGACACGGTAAGGATCCCGATCATCGCCACCGGGGTGTTCACAATCGAGGTCAAGAATGCGACAATCAGGCTGGTCAGCATATAGATGCCAAGCGTGCGCCAAAACCGCCCCCGGGTTAGCCGCCAACTGTGCCTGAAGGCGGCGGCCACGCCTTGCCCCTCCAAGACCAGCGCGGCCGGCGCGAACAAGGTGCGGGTGGCGATCCAAGCGTAGGCGGCCAGCCCGCCGAGCATCCCGGCCAGGATGACCACCAGGCCGAGGCCCGCGCTCTGGGTCGACTCGCCGACCAACTCGGCGCCGATCAAGCCGATTCCGACCAGGGTGGCGGCGATTGGAATCGCCAGCGCCATCGCCACCAGCAGGCCGATCAGCAAGCTCAGCCCGATCAGCCCCGGCACCCGCCCGCCGATGGCGCGCCAGGCCGAGGCCACCGAGACCCGCGCGCCGATGGCGCCTTGGGCCACAGCATAGGTCAGCATGCCGCTCAGGACGGTGGTGGCCAGGAAGGTGAAAACCAGGCCGATGACGGTGGACAGCATCGAGCCCAAGCCGGAGTAAAAGCCGCTGTAAATCTGGGCTTGCAGCGCTGAGCTGGAGCTGGGCGCTAGCGCGCTGCTGTTGTTGAGCAGGAACACGGGCACCGTCTGGGCGGCCGCCGCGATGGTCACAACCACCGCCGTCAGGCCGAACATGACCGATGGCGCGAAGCGGATGGAGCGGAAGGCCCCGTCGAAGATGTCGCCCAGCCGCAGCGGTCGCAGCGGTATGGTGCCGGGCCGGCTGGCGATGGGCGCCGGCGGCGCCCCGTAGCCCGGCGGCGCCCACTGCCCCCCGTACGGCGCCGGCCCGCCCGGCCCGTAGCCGCCCCCCGGCGGCACTGGGCCGTAGCCCGGCTGCGGCGGCGCCCCGAACGGCATCGACCCGCCGGGCCCGTAGCCGCTCCCCGGCGGCATCGGCCCGCCCGCCCCGCCCGGCCCCGGTCCGGAGCCCGGCTGCGGCGGTCCCCCGTACGGCGCCGGACCGCCGGGCCCGTAGCCGCTCCCCGGCGGCATCGGCCCGCCCGGCCCGTCCGGCCCCGGTCCGGAGCCCGGCGGCGGCGGTGCCCCGAGCGGCGCG
>JAITIG010000009.1 GCA_031279575.1 Bifidobacteriaceae bacterium | reverse complement strand
CCCAAGGCTGGCCCGCCGCGCCGCCCCCCAGCCCAGCAGCCAAATCCGCCGCCGGGCCGCCCCCCAGCCCAGCGACCAAATCCGCCGCGCCACCAGGGCCGGGCGCCGACGGGTAGCCGCCCCCGGCGGCCGCCGCATCCGGCTCGGAGGCCGCTTCCCAAGGCTGGCCCGCCACGCCGCCCCCCAGCCCAGCAGCCAAATCCGCCGCGCCACCAGGGCCGGGGGCCGGCTGGTAACCGCCCCCGGCGGCCGCCGCATCCGGCTCGGGGCCCGTTTCCCACGGCTGGCCCGCCCCGGCAGCCGCGCCCGGCACGGCGCCTTCGCCAGTCTGCCCCTCAAGCCCGGCCAGCGCCGCCGAGGCCAGCAGTTCCGACAAATCATCCGGCAAAGGCGGCAAATCAAGCTCCGGGACCTCCGGCATCTGCGGCAAGGGCGCCCCAGCCAGGTCCGTCAACCGCTCCAGCAACTCGGCCTGGCCGGCCGGCAACGGCGCCGAGGCGAGCGGCGCCCAATTCTCGCCCGCCTCCTGACCGGCCCCGGCAGCTGCATCAGAGCCTGGCCTTTGCCAGCCCTCGGCCTCAGCCTCAGCCCAGGCGGCGTCCAGCTTGGCCCGCAGCTCCTCCGGGCTTGACCCGCGCCGCGGCGGCGGGGCGGCGGGCGCTTCGGCGGCGGGCGCCCCGGCCAGGCCAAGCCGGCGCAAAGTTGGCGTCAAGTCATACCCCAACGGCTCCAAGATGGCCTCAATCGCGGCCAGCTTTTGCTGAATCTCCTCATCGGCCGCCAAAGCCGCCACGTCGGCGTCAGTTGGGCGCATCGGCTCGGCCCCAGCCGGCACGGCGGCGGGGCTGGGGGCCGGGGAGACGGCATCGGCCTGCGGCAAACTGAGCGGCTCCTGGTCCGGCGGGGCCGGCGGGGTGGCGGCGTGGGGGATGGGGCCGCGCACCGCCACCGTGTGGCGCAACGCGATCCGAACCTCCGGCCAAACCCCCAAGTCGCCCACCACCCCAGCGGCCGAGGTGGGGCCGCCCCCGCCCGCCAAAGCGACCGCGCAAAGCGTGTTGAGGTCGCCGGGCACCGCCGAGACCAACTCAATCGGGGCCACCGGGTTGCCGTCCCACAGCGGCGGCGGCGGCATCACACTTGGCGTCTCACCCGGCCAGCGGGCCGTCAGCGCCGCGTACAGCACCGACACCAGCGCCTGGGCGTCGGCCTGAGCCGAAGCCGCCGGGTCGACATCGGCCTGGCCGCGCAAAGCCGCATCCCAAGCCAAACCGCCAACTTTGACCGTGTCCCCCTGGCCCAAAAACACCAACTCCGGGCGCAACGCCAAGTGGTGGACATCCGCCTCGGCGGCCACCGCCAGCGCGGCGGCGACCTCCCCCGCCACAGCCCGGGCTTGGGCCGCGCGAAGCGGGCCCACATCCGCCAGCGACACCCCCTCCAACGCGGTGGTCAGCACAAACGCGATCCCCGAATAGGTCCCCGCGTCAATGATGCGGGCCAAACGCGGGTCCTCCACCAAAGCCGCGCGGCGGGCGGCGTCGATCGCCTCGGCTTTGCGCGGACCGCTCAGCAGATAGACATCCGCCAGGCGGCCGAGGATTTTATCGGTCGCCCGGAAGCGCAACGCCCCGGGCAAATTAGAAAAAAGTTCGGCCTCTAGCCTGTAGCGACCCATCAGAAGGTCGCCCAGACCCAATGGCGGGCGTGGCGAAGCGGAATCCATGAGCCTGTTACTTCCGGTAGTTTTGCCAGGTAGTCCTGCTCATACTAGTGGGGCCCGGCCCCAGGCGCGCGGAGGCGGCCCAAACCCGGGGCGACAAACTCGCTCAGCTCGCGCACCCGCATCGCCCACAAGGCGAGCAGATAAACCAGCGTCACCGCCAAGCCCACCACCGCCAGCGCCGCCAGCGCGCCGCCCACCGAGGCGCCGCCCCGGCCGGGGAAGGCGCCCAGCAGCAGCCAGCCGGCTTGGCCGGCCAGCAACGCGGCGCACCCGGCGCGCAAATGCATCCAGGCCAGGCGGGGGCCGTCCACCCCGCCCAGCCGGTCCCGCAGCGACGCCAAGCGCAGCACCGCGCCCGCCAAGAAGGACAAGGTCTGGCCCAGGCCAATCCCCGTCACCCACCAGGCCGGAGGCAAAAATCGCACGCTGAGCAGCGCAAAGCCGGCGAACAGCAACGACATCGGGATCTGCAGCGCCAGCAGCGTGCGGCCGTCCTCGAGCGCGAAAAAGACCCGTTTGATCAGCAGGGTCATGCCCAACGGCACCAATCCGAGCGACATCGCCACCACCGGGCCGGTCATCGCCTCGACCTCTGCCAGCGTCACGCCCGGTTGCAGCAGGCGGCCCAGCGGCAACGCCAAGACTGTCAACAAGGCCGTGAACAGGAAGCTGAAAGCGCTGGTGGTGCGGATGCCGTAGGACAAATCAGCCCGCACAGCCGCCATTTGGAAAGCCATGACGTGTTCGCTCATGCGCGTGAACAGCGCCGTGGTGAGGGACACCGTCACCAGTGAATGCGGTATGACATAAATCGCCAGCGCCGTCTGGAAAATGAAGTTGGAGGCCACCACCTGCCCCGGCGCGGCCGCCGCCGCCCCCGAGGCGAGGCGGATCGCCAAGGCCATCGCGCCTTGGCTGAACAGCAGCGACACCGCCGTCCAGCCGGCCATGCGGGCGGCCCGGCCCAACCCGAAGCCCCGGAAGCCCCAGCGCCAGCGCGGGAACAAGCCCAAGCGGGCCATTGGGCCGAGCAGGATCAGCGCTTGGACCACAATTCCGAGCGTGGCGGTGCCCGCCAGCAGGGCGATTTTGCCGCCGCCCCACACCCCCAAGGCGTCCCCGCCAGCCGCGTCGTAGCGCCCAAACACCCCGATAAAGGCCGCGAACCCGGCGATTGAGACCAGGTTGTTCGCCACCGGCGCCCACATCACCCAGCCGAAGGCGCGCCGCGCGTTCAACACCTGGCTCCACAGCGCGTACAACCCGTAGAAGAACACCTGCGGCATGCACCAGTAGGCGAACACGGCGGCCAGCGCCCGCTGCGCCGACGTCCAGTTGCCGGCTGAGAACACCGCCACCCAAAATGCCCCGGTCAAGGTCAGCAACAAGGTCAGGCCGGCCAGCACCAAGGTGCCCAGCGTCAACAGCCGGTGGACAAACTCCTCTCCTTGCCCCCGGCTGAAGGCGCGCACAATTTGCGGCACCAGCACCGCGTTCAGCACGCCTTCGGCCAAGATGGCGTAGAAGAAGCTGGGCAGGGTGTTGGCGATGTCGAAGGTGTTGGCGGCGGTGGTGCCGACTCCGACCGCCGCCCCCAGCAGCGCCAGGCGCACCATCCCGGCGACCCTGGAGACAGCCGTCCCCGACGCCATCAGGGCGGTCGACCCGGCGACCGAGCCGCTCACTCGCGCCGGCCCCCGCCGCCACCCTGGCCGGCGCCGGGACCTTGGCCGGCATCACCGCCGCCGCCGCCAACCCCATTCTGGCGGGCAGCCCCATCCTGGCCGGCTCCCCCGCCGCCGCCGACGCCGCCCTGGCCGGCCGCCCCGCCGCCGCCAACCCCATCCTGGCGGGCAGCGCCATCCTGGCCGGCCCCCCCGCCGCCGCCAACGCCGCCTTGGCCGGCAGCGCGGCTAGACCCCCCGCCGACGCCGCCTTGGCCGGCCTCGCGGCGGGCGCCCCTATCTTGGCCGGCGCCGCCACCCTGGCCGGCGCCTGCGGCATCGTTCCGCTGGGCGTGGGCGGGCGGGCGGCGCTTGGCGGCGCGGCGTTTGCGCACAGAGGAGACCAAACCCCACAAAAACACCAACCCAAACAGCGCGCCCACGATGGCGGTGCCAACCGTCTCCCACTCGGCCCGCACCCGCATGGTGATGGAGGTTGGGGCGGCCACCTGCGCCCCGGCCTGGTCCAGCAGCTCGACCTCGACCTTGAAAACCCCGTTGGCCAAGGCCCGCACCGGCACCCGCGCGACCACCGATTGGCCGGGGCTGAGGTCCAGCCGGGTGTCTTCGGGGATGCGGATGGCCCCAGTTTGGGCGGTCAACTTCACCACCAAGCCGTGAACCGCCTCATTGGACTGGTTTTGGACCTCGACCGGGACCATGCCCTCCTCGGCGATCAAGTTGACATCGCTGCGGGCGTTGACCTGGACCGGCGGCAGCGCGGTGGCGGCGCCGGCCAACGCGGTGCGGGCCGCCTCCGAGCGGGCGGCGCCCGCCTGGGTGGTGTTGGACAACGGCACCAGCAGGGGCGGCAGGGTGCGCGCCAGGTATTCCCCAGGTTGCTCGACCAAAGAGGCGAAGGCCGTCTCATAGCCGATCTCTTGGAGCAGGCTGGCCAAGTCCGCCCGGGGCGGCCCGGGCCACTCCGCGCCGGCGCCCAAGTCCGCCGGCGCCCCGGCCGGCTCGTTGAGCAGGCCGGCCAGCGCTGTCGGCTCGACCCAGGAGGCGCCAACCAGGCCGGCCAGCGGGTTGCCGCCGCCAGCTTGGGCTGGGTCCCAGCCGCGCGGCAGGGTCACCAGCAGGCTGGCCTGCTCGCCGTCCACCTGCGAGCGCACCGCCGCGAAAGCCAAATCGGCCAGGATCAGGTTGTTGTCCAAGGCGCCGCGCCGGGTCGTCAGCCGGTCTGCCAGCAGCGGGTCGCTGGCCGCCACCAGCGGTCCGCCGCCCACGCGGGTGACGGCGTAGGTGGGCGCCGCCTCCAGTTGGCCGGGGTCCAGCAGCACCGCGCTGACCCCCGCCTGCCCCATCCCGACCGCCTCGGCCGCGCTGACCGGCCGCGCCGCCCACGCCAAGTCGGTGCGGATCTTCGCGGCGGCCAACTCGCCAACCGATTCGCCCAGGTAGCGCTTGCCCAGGTCGCGGGCGGCGGCCACGGCGGCGCCGGCCCCGGAGCCGGCCCCCGCCAGCATCACCTCGTCTAAATCCTGGTAGGGCAGCGCGTAGATGGTTTTCCCGGACTCGACGGCGGTTCGCAGCCGCCCCGCCAGCCGGTCGGCATCGGCGGCGTCCTGGTTGTCCGCCACGGTCAGCAACGACGGGTCCAGCAGCCAGCTGATCCAGGCCTCGGAGGTGGCCACGGCCACTGAGTCGAGCCGGGCCAGGGCCGCCTCGCGGTCTTCGCCTGGGGCCGCGGCCAGGCCTGCCACCAGCGCCAGTTTGACTTGGCCGGTGACGGCTTCCGGCGGGGCGTAGACCACAAAGGTGCGCACGGCCGCCACGCAGCCAAGCTGGGCCGTCTCGAAGTCCACCAGAATGCCGCGCGGCCCCCAGCCGGGCTCGTCGCCGCGCCGGCCCAAGTACATGCTGGCGGCGGTGTCCTCGAGGGTGAATTCGCGGCTTTCGCCGGGTTCGAGGCGCTGGTGGGCCAGCTCGTAGGCGGTCCAGGCGTCGGTTTTGACTTGCTCCAGGTCCCGCTCGGGCCAGTTGTTCAGCTCTTGGCGGGTTGCGAACGGGTTGGGGGCGACTCGCAGGTTGAGGCTGCCGGTGACCGCCTGGTCGCCGGTGTTGGTGGCCCTGACTTTGACAGTCATGGCCT
>JAITIG010000003.1 GCA_031279575.1 Bifidobacteriaceae bacterium | reverse complement strand
ACCGGGGTGGTGCGCGCCGCCCAGCGCGACGGTTTGGAGATCCTCGACAGGGTGGGCGGCGGCGACTCGTTCGCCTCCGGCCTGATCCACGGGCTGATGGGAGGCGAGAGCCTGGCGGCGGCGGTCGAACTGGGCGCCGCGCACGGGGCTTTGGCGATGTCCACCCCCGGCGACGTGTCGATGGCGACCGAGGCCGAGGTCCGCCGCTTGGCGGCCGGCGGCAACGCCCGCGTCCAACGCTGACCCGCCCGCAACCCCACCCCACCCCACCCCGCCCTGCGGCCTGCGCTACTGGGTCCGTCCCAGGTGGCCAGATGCCTTGGCCCAACCGGCCCGCGGCCCTCCGCTGGGATGAAGCTGCGCCCTGGGCTGCTTGTTAGCATGGGCGGGTTGTTGTTTGACACGAGCGAGATATGGGGGGATCGCGCTTGCGCCATGTGTTTCTCACCAGCCGTCTGGACGCCCAGCACGGCGGCCTGACCGCGTCGCTGCTGCGCAAGGCAGGGGTCGCGGCCCGCCGCCTGGGCATCGACCCGCTGGTCGCCAGCTTCCACGACGATGCCGCGTTTCCGCAGATAGCAGCTGAGATCCAGGCCCGCTACGAGCTGCCGGCGGCAGTTCGGCTGGCCAACATCAACCACCACTACCGGACCCAGCCGCCCGCCGCCGAAACCCCGCCGGGCCGCGAGGCGATCCGCCAGCTGTGCGCTGATCTGCCCGCCTACAGCCTGGCCCACTGCCGCGATGCGGCCGGCTCGCCCTACGCCGCCACCGCCAACGCCCAGGGCCAGCCGGTGAGGCGGTTTTGGCTGCGGCCAGACGGCACGGTTTTCCAATACCGCGACCTGGCCGCCCCCGGCGGGGCCGCCTCCCAGGTGGTGTTGCACCCGCTGACGGCGGCGGAACGCCGTTTCCGCACCGTAGACGGCTTCCGGCGGCATTTCATGGACGAGCTGTGCGCCCCTCCCATCACCTACCTGGTGGGCGAGGCCCGCCTGCTGGACAACGCCCTGCTGGGCCTGGAGAACCGCTGGGCGCGCAAAATCTTCGTCTTCCACTCGATTCACATCCGCCCCAACTCGGATGTGGTCAGGGCAGGCAACCGGGCTCTGCTGCGCAACCTGGCCCAGGCGGACGCCTTGGTGGTGCTCACCCCCCAGCAGCGCGCCGATGTGGCGGCCCGCTTCGGCTTCGCCGACCGCATCCACGTCATCCCCCACGCCATCGCGCCCGCCGCCGCCCCGCCGATGCCGCCGCCCGCCTCCGGGCCGCAGGCGGCCGAGCCCGCGCCCGCCGCCGCCGCCCCGCCGATGCCGCCGCCCGCCTCCGGGCCGCAGGCGCCCGAGCCCGCGCCCGCCCCCGCCGCCCCGCCGCTGCCGCCGCCCGCCTCCGGGCCGCAGGCGCCCGAGCCCCGGCCCGCGCCCGCCGCCCCGGCCCAGCGCCAGCCGCCCCCACCCGCCCCCGCCGGGCCCCCCGCCCGCCCGCTGGCGCGCCCGGCCGGCCCGGCGGGCGGGCGGCAGGCTGGGAAAGTGGTGGTGGTCTCGCGCCTGGCGCCGGAGAAAAACCTGGCCGCCGCCATCGGCGCCTTCCAAACCGTGGCGCGGGCGCGGCCGGACGCGCGCCTCGAGATCTGGGGTGAAGGCCCGGAGGCGGCGCGGCTGAAACACCTGGTGCGGGACCTGGAACTGGAGCCGGTGGTGCGCTTCGCGGGCTACACGGACAACGCGTCGGCGGTGTTCCGCTCCGCTGAGTGCTCGCTGCTGACCTCGCGTTGGGAGGGTTTCCCGCTGACGGTGCTGGAGTCGATGGCGGCGGGCACGCCGTGCATCGCCTACGACGCCAAATACGGCCCCGCCGCCATGATCGAAAGCGGCGTCAACGGCCACCTGGTGCCGCCGGGGGACCAGGATCTGCTGGCGCAGCGCGTCATCTCATTCCTGGGCGCCCCCGCCTCGGCCAAGCGGGAGATGTCGAGCAACGCGGCCAACGCCATGGCCGAGTTTTCAGAGGCGGCCCTGGCGGAACGCTGGTCTGCCCTGTTCGCCGCCCTGGCCAAGCCCAAGGCGGCCCGCCCGCCCTGGCACAAGCGCCTGTGGCGCCGCCTGCCCCGCCGCCCCCGCGAAGCGCTGGCCCGCCTGCTCCACCTCTGATCCCCCGCCCCGGCTACTTGATGACGGCGTCGACCAGGTCTTTGGCGGCGGCCTGGACCTGCGCCAGGTGCTCGGCCGAGCGGAACGATTCAGCGTAGATCTTGTAGACATCCTCCGTCCCAGAGGGCCGGGCGGCGAACCAAGCCCGGTCGGTGGCGACCTTCAGCCCGCCGATCGCCGCGTTGTTGCCGGGCGCGGCCACCAACCGCGCCTTGATCGGGTCGCCGGCCAGCTCCGTGTCCGTCACCTGCCCCGCGTCCAACGCCGCCAGGGCCGCCTTCTGCTGGCGGGTGGCGGGCGCGTCCACCCGCGCGTACCAGCTTTCCCCGAACGCCACCGTCAACTCCCGGTGGACCTGCGACGGGGTCAGCCCCGTGACCGCCAGGATCTCGCTGGCCAGCAGCGCCAAAATGATCCCGTCCTTGTCCGTGGTCCACACCCGCCCGTCCTTCCTGAGGAAGGACGCCCCGGCCGACTCCTCGCCGCCAAAAGCGACCGACCCGCCCAGCAGCCCCGGCACAAACCACTTGAACCCGACCGGCACCTCCATCAGCGCCCGCCCCTCGTTGTCCGCCACCCGGTCGATCAGCCACGAGGACACCAGCGTTTTGCCCACCGCCGCCTCCAGCGGCCAGCCCGGCCGGTGGCCGGAGAACAGGTAGGAGACGCAGGCCGCCAAGTAGTGGTTCGGGTTCATCAGCCCGGCGTCGGGCGTCACTATGCCGTGCCGGTCGGAGTCGGCATCGTTCCCCGTGGCGATGTCGTACAGCGGCCGGCCGTCCGCGCCGGGGTGGTCCAGCAGGGAGCGCAGCGACGCCATCGCGCTCGGGGACGAGGGGTCCATGCGGATTTTCCCGTCCCAGTCCAAGGTCATGAAACGCCAGGTCGGGTCCACCCGCTCGTTGACCACGGCGAGGTCGAGCCGGTAGGCCTCGCCGATGGCGCCCCAGTAGTCGACCGAGGCCCCGCCCAGCGGGTCGGCTCCGATCCGCACCCCGGAGCGCCCGATGGCGTCCAAGTCGACCACGTTCTTGAGGTCGTCCACGTAGGTGGACATGAAGTCGTAGGGCCGGGTGGTGTCCAACGCCAGCGCCCGGTCCACCGTGACCCGTTTGACCTGCCCGGCGCCCTGCCGCAGGATTTGGTTGGCCCGCCGCGCGATCCAGCCGGTGGCGTCGGTGCCGGCGGGGCCGCCATCGGGCGGGTTGTATTTGAAGCCGCCGTCGCGCGGCGGGTTGTGCGATGGCGTGATCACAATCCCGTCCGCCAGCCCCGGCCCGCTTTGGCGCAAGCCCTTCGGCGCCACCGCCCCGTTGGCCCGCAAGATGGCGTGCGACACGGCCGGGGTCGGGGTCCACGAGTCGCGCGCGTCGATGCGCAGTTCCACCCCGGCGCCTCCCAGCACCTCGGTGGCGGTGCGCCAGGCCGGCAGCGACAACAGGTGCGTGTCGCGGCCCAGGAACAGCGGCCCGTCGGTGCCTTGGGCGCGCCGGTATTCGACGATGGCGGCCGTGATGGCGATGATGTGGTCCTCGTTGAAGGCCCCGTCTAGGGATGAGCCCCGGTGGCCGGATGTGCCGAAGGCGACTTGCTGGGCCGCCTGGGACGGGTCGGGTTTGATCTGGTAGTAGGCGTCTTCCAACGCGCGCAGGTTGACCAAGTCGGAGGCTTGGGCCCTTTGGCCGGCTCGTGGGTGCATAGGTTTGATCCTCCCACCTGCGGGCGCGGCGGACAATTTGCCCCCGGCGCGCGTCCGCGCCGGGCGCGGGGCCTGAAAGTGTGATCAAGAACACAGCCGGATTTGGGAACTGGCCCGCGTTGCCGCTCGTTGAACAAGTAGAGGGTCCCGCTGAGCGGGCCGCGTGCTCTGGGGCGAAGTCAGTGCGCGGAAGCCGGCGGGACCTTCTTCTTTTGGTTGCTTGTTGTGTGCCGCCGGGCTTTGCCCGTCGTTGTCTCGCGCGACTGCGGCGGGCACTGTCCTACCCCGCCGCCCCCTGGCCGGTCGCCTAAGCTGGGGCGGTGAAACCGACAGCCTCAGCTGTGGCGCAGGACTACCTCAAGGCGATCTGGTCCGCCCGCGAGTGGACCCCCGAAGAGCCCGTCACCACCTCTATGCTCGCGGCCCGCCAGTCGGTTTCCCCCTCGACCGCCTCCGAGGCGGTGAAGCGGCTGGTGGAGCGCGGTTTGGTGCGCCACGCGCCGTACGCGGCGATCGAGCTGACGCAGGCGGGCGAGCGGCTCGCTTTGAGCATGGTGCGGCGGCATCGGCTGCTGGAGACGTTTTTGGTGGAGACTCTCGGCTTCGCCTGGGACGAGGCGCACGATGACGCCGAGGTGCTTGAGCACGCCGCCTCCGACCGGTTCGTGGCGGCTTTGGCGGAGTTTTTGGGCCACCCTGGGCGCGACCCGCACGGCGACCCCATCCCGGCGCCGGACGGCGCTGTGGCCCATCCGGTTGCGGTGCCGTTGACGCAGGTGGATGAGGGCGCCCGGGTGGTGGTGGAGCGGATCTCGGACGCCGATGCGGCCATGCTGCGCTACTTCGGGGCGGTTGGGCTGGTCCCGGACGCGAGCCTGGAGGTGGTCGAGCGGCGCGACTTCGCCGGTGTGCTGGTGCTGGCGGTGGGCGCCTTAGGGCAGCGGGTCGAGTTGGGGGACATCGCGGCGGCGGCGGTGTGGGTGTCGCAGGCCGGCGCCCCGCAGCAGCCGAGGATCGGCGGGTTGGGCTGAGCTGGTGAGCGGCCTGGTCTGGCCTGGGTGATTGCCGAGCCACTAGCATTGGCGGATGACATCTCCCCCGAGCCCTTTCGCAGGGCCGCCTCTGCCGGACGAGCCGTCTGATGACCAGTCGGCTGGCGCAAGCTGGCCCCAGCCAGGGCAGCCGCAGCCAGGGCAGCCGCAGCCGGGGCAGCCGCAGCCGGAGCCCGGCCCGGCCTACGGGTCGCCGGCCGGGCCGCCGCCGGCGACCCAACCGGCGCCTCCCTACGCTCAGCCCTCGCCGCCGCCGGCTGGCGGGTCCCAAGCTGGGCCGCCTTTCGGGCCGCCCGGGCAGGTGCCATTCGGGCAGGCGGGGCCGCCTGGGACTGCGGGCGGGCCGCAGTTTGGCCAGGCCGGGCCGCCTTACCCGCCGGCCCAGCCGCAGTTTGGCCAGCCCGGCGCTGCCTACCAGCCGGGTCCGCCGCCTCTTGGGCAAGCCGCGCCGCCTGGCTTGCCGCCGCTCGCGCCTCCCCCCGAACCGGTTGGCGGGGCCCAGGCTGGGGGATTCGGGCAGGCTGACCCGTCTTATGCGCCGGCCCAGCCGCCGTTTGGCCAGGCGGGGCCGCCGCCGGCCCCTGGCGGCCCGCAGTTTGGCCAACCCGGCTCGCCCTACCCGCCGGGCCCGCCGCCGCTCGGCCAGCCCGGGCCGGCCTATCCGCCCGCCCAGCCGCCCTTCGGCCAGCTTGACGCCCCCTACCCGCCGGGCCCGCCGCCCGGTCAGGCGGGGCCGGCGCCGGCTCCGGGCGAGCCGCAGTTTGGCCAGCCCGGGCCGGCCTACCCGCCCGCCCAGCCGCCCTTCGGCCAGCTTGACGCCCCCTACCCGCCGGGCGACTCGCCTTTCGGCCCGTCGGGCGCGCCCTACCAGCCGGCTGATCCAGCCTCCGGCCCGGCGGGCCAACCCTACCCGCCAGGTCCGCCCCAAATGGGTCAGCCTGACGCCTCCTACCCGCCAGGGCCGGCCCAGTTCGGCCAGCCCGAGGCGCCCTACCCGCCGGGCCCGCCGCCGCTTGGCCAACAACCGGGGCCCTACCCGCCCGGCCAGCCGGGGCCCTATCCGCCCGGCCAGCCGGGGCCTTACCCGCCCGGCCAGCCGGGGCCTTACCCGCCGGGCCAGCCGGGGCCTTACCCGCCTGGTCCCGGCGGACCCCAGGGCCCGCCCCCCGCCGGCCGCAAACCGGTTGTGAAGCAGTGGTGGTTCTGGGTCATTATCGGGGTGGCCGTCATCGTGCTATTGCTGGTGATAGGGCTCGCGGCGTCCGGTGGCGGCCAAAAGGCGGCGACCGGTCGCTCCAGCGCCCCAACCGCCGAAACCCCTGACCTGCCCACAGGTGATTTGACTACCGATGATCCGGAATCGGAGGATCCCGGCCCGGCGGAGGGCGAACCCGGCTCGAGCCGCGAAGACCCGCTGCCGCTGGGCTCCGAGGTGGTGGCAGGCGATTGGACCGTGGTGGTCAACTCGGTTGTTTTGGACGCCACCGATGAGGTGCTGGCCGAGAACATGTTCAACGGGAGGCCCGCCGACGGCTACCAATACGCCTTGGCCAACATCACGGCCACCTACAACGGCCCGGACAGCGTCTTCCCGTTCGCGGACATTTCGCTCGCCTACATCACGGTCGATGGCGTCAAAGTCGACGAGGGCTGGCTGGTTTGCCCCGAGCCGTTCGACTCCTTGGCCGAGTTGCCCAGCGGCGGTTCGGTTTCCGGCAACGTGGGGTTCGAGATTCCCATCGCCACCGCCGCTGACGGCGCCTTCGAACTCGAGATCGGCTTCCTAGACCCCGCCGCCTTCTTCTTCGCCGCCACCTAAACCGGCTCTTCGCAAACGAGGGTGTAGTGGTCATTGGAGGAGGGGCCGCATCCTTGGTCTGAATCCGCCGGTGTCGAGGAGCGCCCGGGCGATGTAGTTGGCGATGTTGCGGAACCCGAGGGCGTTGCCTCTGAGGTTCTCGATCCTGCCGTTGATGGCTTCGGTGGGGCCGTTGGAGGTGTGGGGCCGCTCGAAGTAGGCGAGGATGTCGGCGGCTCGCCGGTTCAAGGTCCGCCCGAGTTTGCGGAGTTCGTCGAGGCCG
>JAITIG010000211.1 GCA_031279575.1 Bifidobacteriaceae bacterium | reverse complement strand
CGCGCCCGTAGCTGCGTCCCAGCACCCACCACAGCTCCACCAGGACCGTTGTGGTGACATAGCCCGGTTTGGCGGGGGTCAGACCGCCGATCAGCGCGTCCGCCAGGTCGGTTTGCGCCGGGTCGTCGCGAATGATGTAGCGGACCAGGACGTTGGTGTCGAGGCCGATCACAACGCGCCCGCCGCCGCTTGGGCGATGTCGCGGTTCATCTGCTCGATGCCGACCGCCGGGCCTTGGTGCGGCCCGAAGAAGCCCGCCAGGCGGCTGACCGGCCGGGCTGGGGCTGTTAGCAGGAAACCGCCTTCCACCTCGGTGAACTCGACCCGCTGGCCGCGGCTGAGCCCGAGGGCTCGGCGCACCTCGGCCGGCAGGGTGATTTGGCCTTTCGAGGTCAGCGTCGCAGTGGGCATCGGACTCTCCTTACTGAATGATCTGCCTTACTGGCATCAATTCCTTACCAGCATAGGTTCCGGCAGCCAGAGCGGCAACCCGCCGCCGATGCCGCGCGCTTGGCTCCCAGCGGTCGCCCGGCGCCGCCCGGGCCGGGTTGGCGCCACCGGGAGGGGCGGCGCGGACGCCGGCCAGGGGGCGGGGGCCAGCGGGCGGGGGCCAGCGGGCGGGGGCCAGGGGGCGGGGGTCAAAGCGACAGGGGGGGTTCGGTGGCGGGGATGGGGGCGGGCAGGTCGGTGGCGCCCTGGAGGTAGGCGTCGACGGCGGCGGCGCAAGCCCGGCCCTCGGCTATGGCCCACACCACCAAGGACTGGCCGCGGCCGGCGTCGCCCGCCACGAACACGCCCTCCCGGCCGGTGGCGTAGCCCGCGTCGCGGGCCAGGGCGCCCCGGGGGGTGACATCCAAACCAAGCTGGTCCACCAGCGGGCCGGCCTCCGGCCCGGCAAAGCCCATCGCGATCAGCACCAGATCGGCCGGGATGCGCCGCGCCGTGCCCGCCACCGGCTCGAAACCGCCGGCCGGCGAGCGGACGGCATCGGCCAACTCCAAAGCCTCCACCTGGCCGGCGGCGCCCAAGAACTCCAGCGCGGTGACGGCGTAGAGGCGCTCGCCGCCCTCCTCGTGCGAACTGGAAGTCCTGAACAGCTGCGGGAACACCGGCCACGGCTGGCCCGGCGGGCGGGTGGCGGGCGGGCGCGGCATGATCTCCAGCGAGGTCACCGACCCGGCGCCCTGCCGCAGCGCCGTGCCCACGCAGTCAGAGCCCGTGTCGCCGCCGCCGATCACCACCACATGCTTGTCCTCGGCCGAGACCCGGCCGGCCACCATGCGGCCCGAGGCCAGCACATTGGCCTGCTCCAGGTACGGTTTGGCGAACATGACGCCGCGCAGGTCGCGGCCGGGCAGCGGCAGATCGCGCGGCACGGTGGCGCCGGTCGCCACCACCACCGCGTCGTAGCGCACCGCCAACTCGTCCCAGGTGATGTCCCGGCCTATCTCAACCCCGGTGCGGAACCGGGTGCCCTCCGCCTGCATTTGGGAAAAGCGCAGGTCAAGGTGATGTTTCCCAAGCTTGAAATCAGGGATGCCGTAGCGCAGCAGCCCGCCGGGCCGGTCCGCCCGCTCAAACACGGCGACAGTGTGGCCGGCCCGGGTCAGCTGCTGGGCGGCCGCCAACCCGGCCGGGCCGGAGCCGACCACAGCCACGGTGTGCCCGGTCAGCCGGTCCGGGATCTGCGGCTCGACCCAGCCTTCGGCGAAGGCCCGGTCCGCTATCGCCATCTCCAGCAGCTCGATGGCGACCGGCGGCTGGCTGATCCCCAGCACGCAGGCGCCCTCGCACAAGGCCGGGCAAACCCGCCCGGTGAACTCGGGGAAATTGTTGGTGGCGTGCAGGCGCTCGGCCGCGGCCCGCCAATCGCCGCGCCAGGCCAAGTCGTTCCACTCCGGCACCAGGTTGCCCAGCGGGCAGGCCCGGTGGCAGAAGGGCACGCCGCAATCCATGCAGCGGCCGGACTGGCGGCGCAGCATGACCTGGTCCAGCGGGCCGTCCGCCCGCACCTCGCGGAAGTCCAGCAGGCGCAGCGAAACCGGCCGGTCCAACGGCAGCTCCCGCTGGCGGACTTTGAGAAAACCGGTCGGGTCAGCCACGCGCGGCCTCCTTCATGATCTGGCTCCAGGTGCCCGGGTCGCGGTAGTCCAAGCCTTGCCGCTCCGCCTTGGCCAGCGCCTCGCGCATGCGCTTGTAGTCGCGCGGCACCACATGGGTGAACTCGGCCCGGGCCGCCTCCCAGTTGGCCAGCATGTCCCGGGCCGCGGCCGAGCCGGTCTCCTCGGCGTGGCGGTGGAGCAGCGCCAGCAGCTCGGCGTCATCGCCCACCGGCTCCAACAGCAGGTCTTGGGCGGCGGTGGGGGTCAGGCGCAGCGGGTCCAGGCGGTAGACGTAGGCCCGCCCGCCGGACATCCCGGCGCCGAAGTTGCGGCCGGTCGGCCCCAGCACCGCCACCAGCCCGCCGGTCATGTACTCGCAGCCGTGGTCGCCCACCCCCTCGACCACCAAGGTGGCGCCGGAGTTGCGCACCGCGAAGCGCTCCCCCACCTTGCCGCGCAGGAAGATCTCGCCCGAGGTGGCGCCGTAGCCGATCACATTGCCGGCGATCACCGTGGTGGCGGCGTTGAACGGGGCGTCATCGGCCGGGCGCACCGTGATGCGCCCGCCGGACAGGCCCTTGCCCAGGTAGTCGTTCGAATCGCCGATCAGCCGCAGCGCGATGCCGCGGGGCAAGAAGGCGCCGAAGCTTTGGCCGCCGGTCCCCCGGCAGGTGATGTCGATGGTGCCCGGCGGCAAACCCTCCCCGCCATAGCGGCTGGTGACGGCGTGGCCCAGCATGGTCCCCACAGTCCGGTTGACGTTGCGCACCTTGGTTTCGATCGACACCGGCTGGCCGTCCTGCAAAGCCGGGCGGGCCTGGTCGATCAACCGGTTGTCGAGCGCCGCCTCAAGGGCGTGGTCTTGGCTCCGGGTGCGGCGGAAAGCCGAGCCGGCCGGGTTGGGCGCGGGGGCCAAAATGGGCGACAGGTCCAGCCCGGCCGCCTTCCAGTGGTCTTGCGCCGCGCGCGCGTCGAGCAGTTCGACGTGGCCGATGGCCTCGTCCAAGGTGGTGAAGCCAAGCGCCGCCAAGTGCTCGCGCACCTCCTCGGCGATGAACTCGAAAAAGGTCGCCACATGCTCCGCCCGGCCGCTGAAGCGGGCCCGCAGCTCCGGGTTCTGGGTGGCGATGCCGACGGGGCAGGTGTCGCGCTGGCACACCCGCATCATGACGCAGCCCATCGCCACCAGCGGGGCGGTGGCGAAACCGAACTCCTCGGCCCCCAGCAGCGCGCCCACCACCACGTCGCGGCCGGTCTTGAGCTGGCCGTCGACTTGGACCGAGATGCGGTCGCGCAGGTTGCCGCCGACCAGGGTTTGCTGGGTCTCGGCCAAGCCCAGCTCCCAGGGGCCGCCGGCGTGCTTGATCGAGGTCAGGGGCGAGGCGCCGGTGCCGCCGTCGTGCCCGGAGATCAAAACCACATCGGCGTGGGCCTTGGAGACGCCGGCCGCGACTGTGCCGACCCCGACCTCGGCCACCAGCTTGACGTGGACGCGGGCCTCGGGGTTGGCGTTCTTGAGGTCGTGGATGAGCTGTTTGAGGTCCTCGATCGAGTAGATGTCGTGGTGCGGCGGCGGCGAGATCAGCGGCACCCCGGGGGTGGAGTGGCGGGTCTTCGCCACCCACGGGTAAACCTTGGCCCCGGGCAGCTGGCCGCCCTCGCCGGGCTTGGCGCCCTGGGCCATTTTGATCTGGATATCGTCCGCGTTGACCAGGTACTACGAGGTGACGCCGAAGCGGCCGGAGGCGACCTGCTTGATGGCGGAGCGGATGGCCGGGTCGCGCAGCCGCTCCGGGTCCTCGCCGCCCTCGCCGGTGTTGGACTTGGCTTTGAGGCGGTTCATGGCCGCCGCCAAGGTCTGGTGGGCCTCGATCGAGATCGAGCCGTAGGACATGGCGCCGGTGGAGAAGCGTTTGACGATTTCGCTTGCCGGCTCGACCTGGTCGATCGGCACCGGCGGGCGGGCGCCCAGCTTGAACTTGAACAAGCCGCGCAAGGTGGCCAGCTCTTTGGCCTGGTTGTCGATGCGCGCGGTGTAGCGCTTGAACAGCTGGTAGTCGCCGCGCCGGGTGGCGGTCTGCAGCTCGAAGATGGCGTCCGGGGTCAGCAGGTGGGTCTCGCCGCCGCGCCGCCACTTGTATTGGCCGCCGGAGGGCAGGATCTCCTCGGCCGGGCCGGTGGCCGCCTTGGGGTAGGCGTGGGCGTGGCGGGCCGCCACCTCGCGCGCGATGCCGTCCAAGCCGATCCCCTCCAGGCGCGAGGTGGTGCCGGTGAAATACCGGTCCACCAGCTGGCGGCTCAGGCCCACGGCCTCGAACACCTGGGCCCCGCGGTAGGACGAGACGGTTGAGATGCCCATCTTCGACATCACCTTGAGCACGCCTTTGCCAAGGGCTTTGATCAGGTTGGCGACCGCCTTGTCTGGCGTCACCGGGCCCAAGTCGCCGGCCGCGGCCAGCTTTTCAACGCTTTCCATCGCCAGGTAGGGGTTGACGGAGGCCGCGCCGTAGCCGATCAGCAGCGCCACATGGTGGACCTCGCGCACATCGCCGGCCTCGACCACCATGCCCACCCGGGTCCTGGTGTGGCGCCTGAGCAGGTGGTGGTGGACCGCGCTGACCAGCAGCAGCGAGGGGATGGGGGCGAGTTCGGCGTCTGAGTCGCGGTCAGACAAGACCAGGAAGCTGCGCCCGGCCTCGACCGCTTGGTCGGCCTCGCCGAAGATCTCCTCCAACCGCGCCCCCAGGGCGGCGCCGCCGCCCGCCACCGGGTAGAGGCCTTTGATGGTTTTGGCGTTGAAACCGCCGGACTGCTTCTTGTAGCGGCCAATCCGGGCCACCTTCTGCAAGTCCTCGTTGCCCAGCACCGGGAAGGGCAGCACCAGTTTGCGGGCGTGCTCGGGGGTCTCCTCCAGCAGGTTGCCCATCGGGCCGATGGCGGTCGACAAGCTGGTCACCATCTCCTCCCGGATGGCGTCCAGCGGCGGGTTGGTGACTTGGGCGAACATTTGGCTGAAGTAGTCGAACAGGAGCCTGGGCCGGTCTGTCAGGACGGCCAGGGCGGCATCGTTGCCCATCGAGCCGAGCGCCTCTTGGCCACTCGCCGCCATCGGCGCCAACAGCAGGCGGAGCTCCTCGTCGGTGTAGCCGAACTGGAGCTGGCGCCGGGTGACGGAGGTGGAGGAGTAGTCGATGTGCTCGCGGGGCGGCAGGTTGTCGAGGTAGACGGCGTTCTCCGCGACCCAGCGGCCGTAGGGGGCTTGGGCCGCCAGGGACTGTTTGACCTCGTGGTTCTCGATGATCCGGCCCTGGGCGGTGTCCACCACGAAGATGCGGCCGGGCTCGAGGCGGCCTTTGCGCACCACCTGGCTGGGCGGGATCTCCAGCACGCCCGCCTCCGAGGCCATCACCACCAGGCCGTCGGCCGTGACCCAATAGCGGCCGGGCCGCAGCCCGTTGCGGTCCAAGGTGGCGCCGACCAGGCTGCCGTCGGTGAAGGCGATGGCGGCGGGGCCGTCCCAGGCCTCGAGCACCGTGTCTTGGTATTCGTAGAACTGGCGCACCTCCGGGTCCATTTGGCGGTTGTTCTCCCACGCCTCCGGGATCATCATCAAGACCGCCTGCGGCAGGGAGCGGCCGGCCAGGTGGATCAGCTCCATGGCGGAGTTGAAGGAGGCCGAGTCGGACTCCCCCGGGCTGCAGATCGGCGCCAGCGGGGCGATGTCGCCAATCAGCTCCGAGCGCATCTGGGAGGACCGGGCGGACAGCCAGTTCCGGTTGCCCATCACAGTGTTGATCTCGCCATTGTGCGCCATCAGCGAAAACGGCTGGGCTAATGGCCATGAGGGGAAGGTGTTGGTGGAGAAGCGGGAATGCACCAGGGCAATCGCGGTGGCGTAGTCCGCCTGGCGCAGGTCGGGGAAGAACACCGGCAGCTGGGCGGTGGTGAGCATGCCCTTGTAAACCAGCGTGCGGGCCGAGAGCGAGCAGAAGTAGACCCCCGCCTCGTGCAGGGACCGCTTCGCCACCCGGTAGAGGCGCCGGTCCAGGCCGATCCCGCCCAGCTGGCGCCCCGGGTGGGCCAGCATCAGCTGGCGCATGGTGGGCATGGCGGCCCGAGCCGAGGGGCCGATGTGGGCCGAGGCGACCGGCACGTCGCGCCAGCCGAGCACGTCCAGGCCCTCCTCGGCGGCGATGCCCTCGACTTGGTCCATCGCCGCGGCCGCGCTGTTGCGGCCCTGCGGCAAGAAGGCCAGTCCCACCCCGTAGCGCCCCGCCGGGGGCACCGCCGCGCCCTCCGCCTCGAACAGGCGCCGCATCAGGGCGTCCGGCACCTGGGTCAAGATGCCCGCGCCGTCGCCGGTGGTGGGCTCCGCCCCCACCGCGCCGCGGTGGTCCAGGTTCTCCAGCACGGTCAGCGCGGCGTCGAGGATGTCGCGTCCCGCCCTGCCGTCCAGCCGCGCCACAAAGCCGACGCCGCACGAATCGCGCTCAAACTCAGGCGAGTAGAGCCCGTGGGCGTCGGGTCCCGTGGCGCACGGGCCAAGGCGTGGGGCCATGGTCCACCTTTCAAGATTCGAGGCGCGGCGGCTCGTTTTACTCCCCCTTTGCCAGGGCGGGCAGTCTGGTTGAGCCGCTGTTGAGGTCTGCTTGCTCCCCCAAGGATACCGCGCGGCGCCGCCCGGCCCCGCCCGCCCGGCGAGCCGGGGGGCTCTTGACCTTGGGGGAAGCGCGCCGTAGCATTTCCGGCATGGCAAAGAAGCACAGAATGCCCCTCCCCCCGGAATCGGAAAGGCGGGCAGTTTCCAGAAGAACATTCTTGGGCGGCACCGCTGCGCTCGGCGGCGTGGCCGCACTCAGCGGGCTCAGCGCATGCACCCCGAGCAGCACCGCTGAAAACAGCCCATCGCCCACCGGCACGGCGCCGACGGCGGGGGACATCACCGTTGACGTCACCGAATTCAATCACCCCTTCAAGGTCGACCCGGTCAAAGAAAGCGACGTGGCGGCGGATTCGACCAAAGAATGCGACTATCTTGTTATAGGCGCCGGCAATTGCGGCATGATCAGCGCCGCGCGGGCCGCCGAGCTTGGGCTCAGCGTCATCGTCCTGGAGAAATCCGCGGTGGTGGGCGGGGCCTCGGTGGGAACAGAAGCGCATTTCGCTCTCGACACCGTCAAATACGTGGCCGAGAACAACCACCCGACCTGGACCAAGCAAGAAGCCTACGACTACTTCATGCTGTTCAACAACTACCGTTCCAACGCCACGCTGGTCTCGGCCTTCCTCAACCACCACCACGAGGTGTTCGACTGGTTCATCGACAAGGGCGCCCAGGTGGCAATGCTGCTTTACGCCCTGGCCGGCCCCCAAACCGGGGCGGGCCTCTTCTTCGAGGGCAGGGCGGTGGCCCTGTCTGAGATCGCCCAGGACACGTTCGCCGCCAACGGCGGCGAGGTCATTGTCTCGACCCCGGTGCGCCAACTGGTGGTGGATGACTCCGGCGCGGTGGTCGGCGCCCTGGCCGAGGACGCCAGCAGCGGGGCGACCTTGTTCGTCAAGTCGAAGTCGACCTTTGTGGGGACCGGCGGCTTTGGGCGCAACAAGGACATGATCCGCTACTACATGGGCTTCCGGGGCGAGAACGCCTTCGCCGGCGACACCTTCTTGGAGCACGATGGCGACGGCGTCAACATGCTGCTGGGGGCCGGGGGGATCGACGGCGGGCTGCGCTGGTCCCAGGGCCAGACCCCCCAAGTCCTCAATGTGGCCTACGGCGAGCCGCTCGACCGGGCGGCCAGCGAGCCGTACCTGTGGGTCAACAAGTACGGCAAGCGGGTCGGCGGCGAGTTCTTCACCAACCTGACCATCCCCTTCGAAATGTGCTCGTACGCGCCCGGGGCGACGTATTTCAACATTTTCGACGCGCCCAAGGTCACGCGCATGGAGACGGAGGATTTCTTCACCCAAAGCCGCGGCCTGCCCTACACCTACGACCCGGAGCCGGGCATGGGGGCGGCGCTTGACGCGGGCGCGGAAAGCGGTTTGTGCTTCAAGGCCGAGACCCTCGAGGAATTGGCTGAAAAGGCCGGCATCGACAAGGACGGGCTGGTCGGCATGGTGGCGGAATACAACGCGCTCTGCGAACAAGGCGAGGACACCCAGTTCTTCAAAGATCCCTCGATGCTGCTGCCGATCACAACCGGGCCGTTTTACGCAATTCCTTGCGTGCCGTGCCGGCTCTCGACGCTCAATGGCGTCCACGTCGACGAAAACCTTCAGGTGATCAGGCAAGACGGCAGCCCGGTGCCGAATCTCTACGCCGGCGGGCTTGATTCCGGGAGCTTCTTCACCACCGACTACAACCACGCCTTCTCCGGCTCGGCCAGTTCATTCTCCTTCTTCACCGGCTTCCACGCGGCCGATGTCGTGGCCGCCAAACTGAAGGGCTGACTCGCGGCGGGGCGCCCGGCGAGCGGCCGGGCGCCCCGCTGGGGGGCGGCGCGGGCGCGGCGGCGCCCCAGCGGCGGCGCGAGTAGGCGAACAAGACCAGGCCGGCGCCGCCCACAATGATCGAGGTCCACACGTTCAGGCGCAGGCCCAAGAAGTGCTGCGCGGTGTCGATCCGGAGCGCCTCAATCCAGACCCGCCCGGCGCAGTAAAGCGCCATGTAGGCGAAAAACACCTGGCCATGCCCCCAGCGCCAGCGCCGGCCGGCCTGCACCAGGACCCAGGCCACAATCAGATCCCAGATCAACTCGTACAAGAAGGTCGGGTGGAACAGCGTGCCCGCCGGGTAGCCGGCCGCCTGGGCCACCGCCTCGGAGACCTCCAGCCCCCAAGGCAAAGTGGTGGGAGCGCCGAACAGCTCCTGGTTGAACCAGTTCCCCAGCCGCCCAATCGCCTGCCCCACCGCCAGGCCCGGCGCCAGCGCGTCCGCCAGCACCCCGTAGGGCACTCGGGCGCGGCGCGCCCCCAGCCAGGCGCCAACCGCGCCCAAAGCCACCGCCCCCCAAATGCCGAGGCCGCCCTGCCAGATGGCGAACACCCGCCAAGGATCGCCGCCCGGGCCGAAGTACGCCGCCGGCGAGCTCACCACGTGGTAGATCCGCGCCCCGACAATCCCAAACGGAACCGCCCACAAGGCGATGTCCACCATCGCCTCGCCCCTGGCGCCGACGGCGTTCAAGCGCCGCGCCGCGATCAGCGCCGCCACCACCATCCCGGCGATCAGGCAGAGCGCGTAGGCGCGGATCGTCAGCGGCCCAAGGCTCCAAGAGCTGTGCGTCGGCGAAGGCAGCAGCGCTAACAGGCTCACCGGGCAACCGCCTGCCGCAACTGCCGCGCCAACCCCTCCAGCGCCGAGGCGCCGAGCCCGTCCGCCAACCGCCGCACAAAAGCCGACCCGACAATCACGCCGTCGGCGAAGGCGGCCACCTGCGCCGCCTGGCTGGGAGTCGAGACCCCCACCCCGACGCAAACCCGCTCCGCCCCGGCCGCCCGCGCCCGGGCCACCAGCGGCCGGGCCGAATCCGACAGCGACTGCCGCGCCCCGGTCACCCCCATAGTCGAGGCGGCGTAGGTGAAGCCGCGGCAGTGCGCCGCCGTCAGCCGCAGCCGGGCCTGGCTCGAAGACGGCGCCACCAGGAAAATCTTGTCCAGCCCCAGCCCATCGGCGGCCGCCAGCCACTCCCCCGCCTCTTCGGGTATCAAGTCCGGGATGATCAGGCCCGCGCCGCCGGCCTGGTCCAAGTCCCGCGCGAAGCGCTCCACGCCGCGGCGGAAAACCGGGTTGTAGTAGGTCATGACCTCGACCGGCACGCCGCTTGGCGCCAGCTCCTCAACCGCCCGGAACACGTCCGCCACCCGGGCGCCGCCCGCCAGCGCGGCCGCCGCCGCCCCCGCGATGACCGGCCCGTCCATCACCGGGTCCGAGTACGGCAGGCCCAGCTCCACAATGTCGACGCCGCCGGCGATCAGCGCCCGCGCCGCCTCCACCGAGGCCGCCAGGCTGGGGAAGCCGACCGGCAAGTACCCCACCAGCGCCGCCCTGCCCGCCGCATTGGCCCGCCCGATGGCGTCGGCGGCTTTGGCGCCCCCAGGGCGGGCCGCATCTGATCCGGTCACAGGTTGAACCACCTCGCCGCCGTCTCCACATCCTTGTCGCCCCGCCCGGACAGGCACACCACCACCAGGCCGCCCGAGCCCAACTCGCCCAGCAGGCGGGCGGCGCCGGCCAGGGCGTGGGCCGATTCGATGGCCGGCATGATCCCCTCCGTCCGGCTCAGCAAAGCGAAGGCGTCCATCGCGGCCGCGTCGGTCACCGGCTCGTAGACCGCCCGGCCGGAATCCTTGAGCTGGGAGTGCTGCGGGCCCACCCCCGGGTAGTCCAAACCGGCCGAGATCGAATGCGACTCGATGGTCTGCCCGTCCGCATCCTGGAGCAGGTAGGACTTGGCGCCATGCAAAGTCCCGGGGCTGCCCGCCGCCAAGGTGGCGGCGTGGCGGCCGGTCTCCACGCCCTCGCCGCCGGCCTCGTAACCGCGCAAGGCGACGGCATCGTCCGTCAAAAAACCGCTGAACAGGCCGATCGAGTTGGAGCCGCCGCCAACGCAAGCCGCCACCGCGTCCGGCAGCCGGCCGGCCGCCTGGAGCACCTGGGCGCGCGCCTCGCGGCCGATGACGGCTTGGAAATCGCGCACCATGGCCGGGAAGGGATGCGGCCCGGCGGCGGTGCCGAAAACGTAATTGGTGGTCGCCACGTTCGCCACCCAGTCCCGCAGGGCCTCGTTGATGGCGTCCTTCAAGGTGCGCGAGCCGGTGGCGACCGGCTCCACCGCGGCCCCCAGCAGCTTCATCCGGGCCACGTTCAGGGCCTGGCGGCGGGTGTCCTCCAAGCCCATGTAGACAACGCAGTCCAAACCCATCAAAGCGGCTGCGGTGGCGGTGGCCACGCCATGCTGGCCGGCCCCCGTCTCGGCGATGACGCGGGGTTTGCCCAAACGCTTGGTCAGCAAGGCCTGGCCCAGCACATTGTTGATCTTGTGCGAGCCGGTGTGGGCCAAATCCTCCCGCTTGAGGAACACCCTGGGCGCCTGGCCCAAGTGCCCGGCGGCCTGCCAGGCGGCCTGGGCGAAGCGCGGCGCCTCGGTCAGGGGAGTCGGCCGGCCGGCGTAGCTGGCGAGCAGGAAAGCCAACTCCTGGCCGAAGGCCGGGTCGGCTTGGGCGGCGCTGTAGGCCTGGTCCAACTGGTCGAGCGCCGCGATCAGCGCCTCGGGCACAAACCGGCCGCCGTATGGCCCGAAGTAGGGCCCGCTGGGAGAGCTCATCCGCGCAACGACCTGACCGAGGGGTGCGCGCCGATCGCCACCAACTCCCTGACCGCCTGCTCCGGGTCCAACGATGACGCCAAATACTCGCCTATCAGGATGGCGTCAGCCCCCTGGTGGGCGTAGGAGGCCAGGTCGCGCGGCCCGCGCACGCCCGATTCGGCCACCTTGGCGACATGGGCCGGCACCAGCGGGGCCAAATCCCTGAACAGGTCCGGGCGCACCTTCAGAGTCTTCAGGTTGCGGGCGTTGACGCCGACCAGCCGGGCGCCGGCGGCCAAGGCGCGGCGCAGCTCCGGCTCGTTGTGCACCTCCACCAGCGCTGTCATGCCCAGCGAGACGGTGCGCTCGAGCAGGCCCTCAAGGGCGAACTGGTCCAGCGCGGCGGCGATCAGCAGCACCATGTCGGCGCCGTAGGCGCGCGCCTCCCACACCTGGTAGGAGCTGACGATGAAGTCCTTGCGCAGCAGCGGGATGTCGACCGCCCGGCGGACGCAGGCCAGGTCCGTCAGCGAGCCGCCAAACCGGCGGCCCTCGGTCAGCACCGAGATAGCGGCCGCGCCGCCCGCCTCGTAGGCTTGCGCCAGCGCGGCCGGCTCGGGGATCTCGGCGATGCGGCCCTTCGACGGGCTGGCGCGTTTGATCTCGGCGATCACGGAGATGCCAGCGCCGTCGCGGAACACCGGCAGCGGGTCCCTGGCCGGGGCGCGGTCCAGGGCCCTGGCTTTCAGCTCGCCCAGCGGCACCACCGCTTGGCGCAGGCCCAGATCAGATCGCACCCCCGCGATGATCTGGTCCAGGACCCCGCCGCCGAAGCTCATGCCACCAGCAGCGGGCCGGCGCCGTAATAGAGGCTTCCCCCGAGACCGCCCATCACGGTGGCCGCCAACCACATCACCACGACAATGATCAGCACCATCAGGGCCAAGCCGACGTAGCCCACAATCAGGCCGGCCAGCGCCAGGCCGCGGTTGTCGGCGGTGTGGTTCGTGACCGCCTTCAAGCCCAAGTGGCCGAACACGATTCCCGCAATCGACCCGATCACAGGCAGCAGCACAATGCCGGCGACCGAGGCCACCAGCGACACGATGCCCAAGAAGTTCTTCTCGGTGGACCGCGTTTGCCCTGGCCAATTCGCCGCCGCGGAGCCGGCCTGGGGCGGATAGCCGGCATAGCCGGCCTGGTAGCCGTCCGGGCCCGGGTGGTAGCCCAGGGGCTGGTAGCCGTCCGGACCTTGGTAGTAGTCCTGGGGCGGGTAGCCGCCCTGGTCTTGGGGCGGGTAGCCGACCTGGTCCTGGGGCGGGTAGCCGCCCTGGTCCTGGGGCGGGTGGCCGCCCTGGTCTTGGGGAGGGTAGCCGCCCTGGTCCTGGGGCGGGTGGCCGCCCTGGTCCTGGGGCGGGTAGCCGCCCTGGTCCTGGGGCGGGTAGCCGCCAGAGCCGTAGGGCGGCCATGGTCCAGCCG
>JAITIG010000171.1 GCA_031279575.1 Bifidobacteriaceae bacterium | reverse complement strand
GGCGCCCACACCCAGGTGGCGCCTGCGACGGGACTGGCCGCGAGCGGCGCGTCATTGGCGGTCAGCGGGCAAGGGTTCACCAAGAACACCAACGCGGCCGGCCTGTATGTGCTGTTCGGATACATGGTGACCTCCCCGGCCCAGGGCGGCTCGGCCGGCAACGGCTACGACTTCAACCCCGGCGGCGGGTCTTCCGGGCAGGAGGGCCAGCTGTTCATCGCCTGGCCGGACAACGCCGAGACCGGGGCGGCGGCGCACGCCAAGCTGACCGCGACGGTGAACGGCTCGTTCACGGCAGCGGGCTTGTTCGCGCAGGCGGTGTTCGTGGGCCAGTCCGGCGCGGTGGTGAACTGCTTGAACGGGACAGTGGTGTGCGGTGTGATCACAATCGGCGCGCACGGCGGGCGGGACGCGGCGCTGGAGACCTTCACGCCGGTGTTCTTCGAGGGCCAAGAGGTGCCGACCAGCCCCATCGATGTGCCCGAGGCTCCCACCGCCCCGGCCGGCCCGACCGGCCCAACCGGCGGCGGCGACACCCCCGCGGCGGCGCCGGTGGCGAACAGCTCCGGCCTGGTGGAGGGCTCCTTGGTGTGGGGCGTGAAGCACTCGTTCCGCTCCTACGTGACCGGCAGCATCGCCAAAGGCTCGATCTCGGTTTCCGGCGGCGCCTCGACGCGGAACGGGCTGTTCTGGTTTGGGCAGACCGGCACCAACTGGACGGAGTCTTCAACCGCCAGCTCAACCTCCTACGGCGGGGCGGTGAGGTTCTACGGGCACTCCGGAATCTTGAACCTGACCTTCTCAAACCCGGTGGTGCGGATCGACTCCGCCAGGTCGGGGACGCTGCTGATGAGCGTGAACGGCACGCAGGTGGCGCTGGGGCAGCTTGACTTGGCGGCCGCGACGCGCACACAGGCCCAGGGCGGGGTGGCGTACTCGAACGTCCCGGTGACCCTGACCGCCAGCGGCGCGCGCGTCTTTGCCTACCGGTCGTCGCAGTTCTACGCGGCGGGCACGGCGATGGATCCGGCGTCGTTCGTGATCGGCGGCGCGGCCGCCTCGACCCGGGCCGGCGGCACCCAGGCGGTGGCGGCCTACACCTCGGCCCGTTGGACGGCCCCAGCCGCCCCGCCGGCCAACGCCGGCCTGTACATCGACCCGGAGCAGCTCAAGAACATCCGCCCCGGCAGCCAGATCACCGCCATCGGCACCGGATACGACCCGGGGGAGGCCGATATCAAGGTGGTGATGTACTCCGACCCGGTGGTGCTGGAGGACAACCTCGGCGCGGACGCGGGCGGCACGGCGACCTGGACGGGCGTTATCCCGCTGGACACCGAGCCGGGCGTCCACACGCTCACCTTCCAGGGCTCGCAGAACCTCGGCATCGAGATCACCGTGCTTGAGGCGGAGGAGCTGGCCGGCTGCGCCGTTGCGAGCGCGAGCTTGTCGTGGGGGTTCAAGGAGTCGTTCCGCTCCTATATTTCCGGCACCATCGCCAACGGCGAGTGGACCGTGGCCGATGGCGCGACTTACCAGACCCCCTCGTTCGGGTGGGCGGACGGCCAGGGGGTGTTCGACACCGAGCAGTTCACCGGGCAGGTCTCCTTCCAAGGCGCGATCCACTTCACCGGGCACGAGGGCTTGCTGGAGACAACCGTGGCCAACCCGACAATTCTGCTGGCCGGCCCCGACACGGCCTACTTGCTGCTCGATGTCGAAGGGCTGACCATGGAAGACGCCTTGGCGGGGAACACCGACAACGTGCTCTCCTTCAAGCAGGTCTCGTTCGTGGAGATCGACTTGTCCCGGGCCAGCGTGGAGGTGTCGCAGGACGGCGCCAAGGTGACCGTGGCGGACGCGCCCACAGCGATCACCGCGCAGGGCTTCGAGGCGTTCCCGAACTACGAGGCCGGCACCGAGTTCGACCCGGTCTCCTTCGAGCTGACCACCGAGGCCGGCTGCGCGGTGGCCCCTGTGGTCGTAGAGGAGGAGGCGGCCGCCCCGGAGCCGACCGAGCCCACGGCGGCGCCGACCGCGGCCGAGGACTCGGGCGCCTCGTGGCTGTGGTGGGCGGGCGGCGGCCTGCTGGCGGCGGGCGCGCTGGCGGCGCTGGTGGCGCTGGCCGTCCGGCGGCGCCGCGCCGGCGGTGGCACGGGGGGAGGCACGGGTGGAGGCGCGGGAGGAGGCGCGGCATCGGCCGATGGCGCCGGGGCGGCCTTCGGGGGAGGCCTGTGACCCGTAGCCGCTGGGGATGGGCGCTGGCGGGGCTGCCGCTGGCAGGAGCGCTGCTGCTGACCAGCTGCGGCGCTACCAGCCCCGCCGCGCAGGCTCCCGCGGCCGAGGCGCGGCCGGCCTTGGCCGAGTTGGAAGTCCTGGCCGACCCGCGCAGCCACGCCGGGCCGTCAACGGCGGTGCTGCCCGAGGCCGCGATCACCCCGGTGGCCGCAAACCCGGCGCAGTCGCTGCCGGCCACGGTGACCTCCCACGACCAAGCCGGCCCAAGCGAGGTCACCGTGGCGGACACGTCCCGGGTGGTGGCGATGGACCTGGCCGGCTCGGTGGCGGCGACGGTGTGGGGACTCGGGTTCGGGGAAACCTTGGTGGGCCGGGATATCTCCACGACCTTTCCCGGCGCCGCCGACTTGGCGCTGGTCACCAGCGACGGGCACACCGTCAACGCCGAGTCGGTGATCGCGTTGCAGCCGACCCTGGTGATCACCGACGGCACGGTGGGGCCGCGCGATGTGGTCGAGCAGCTGCGGGACGTGGGCATCACGGTGGTGTTCGTCAACAACGAGGCCTCCTTCGAGGGGGCGGCCGCCCTGGCCCGGGATGTCGCCGCGGTCTACGGCGCCGCCGAGGCGGGCGAGGCCCTGGCGCAGCGGATCGCCGCGGACGTGGCGGGCAAGATCGCCGAGATCAGCGCCATCGCCCCCGCCGCGGCAGACGAGAAGCTGCGGATGGTGTTCCTTTACCTGCGCGGCAGCGCCGGCATCTACTACCTGTTCGGCGCCGAATCCGGCGCCGACCGGCTGATCGAGGCCCTCGGCGGGATCGACGTCGCCACCGAGCAGGGCTGGGAGGGCATGAAGCCCATGACCGACGAGGCCCTGGTGGCGGCCAACCCGGACCTGATCCTGGTGATGACCAAGGGTCTCGAGTCGGCCGGCGGGATCGACGGGCTGCTCCAGGACAAACCCGCGGTCGCGGTCACCGCGGCCGGGCAGAACCGCCGGTTCGTCGACATGGACGACGGCGCCATCTTGTCCTTCGGCCCCCGCTCCGCCCTGGTGCTCGACTCCTTGGCCCGCGCCATCTACGCCCCCAGCCCGGTCGCTGCGGACAGCCCGTGACGATGCCGCCGGGAGAGCCGGGGGATCCGGCCGCGTCGGGAGAGCCGGGGGAGCCGGCCGCGTCGGGGGAGCCGGAGGCGCCCACCGCGTCGGGGGTGCCGGGGCGCCGGGGGCGTCGGGGCCACCCGGGGGTGCCGGGAGTGCCGGCCACGCTGGGGGCGCCCACCGCGTCGGGGGAGCCGGGGGCGTCGGCCGAGTCGGGGGCGCTCGGGCCGCCCGGGCCGCCTGCCGCGCCGGGGGAGCCGGGGGCGCAACGCCCGGCTCGCGGGCGGCGGGCCGCCACCTACGCCACCCTCGCCACCCTGCTCGCCATCGGCGTGCTGGCTTCGGCCGGGCTGGGGCAGCTGGAGATCGGGCCCGCGCAAGTGGTCGGGTCGGTGCTGCGCGCCATCGGCATCGGCAACGCCTGGGCGCCAACCCAGGAGCTGGAGGAGCAGACCCTGTGGCAGATCCGGTTCCCCCGCGTGGTGATGTCGCTGCTGGTCGGGGCCCTGCTGGCGGTGGCGGGCGCGGTTATGCAAGCGGTCTTCGGCAACCCGCTGGCCGAGCCCGGCGTGGTTGGCGTCTCATCCGGCGCGGCCCTGGGCGCGGCCGGGGCCATCACCCTGGGGCTGAGCGTGTTCGGGGCGTGGTCCACAGCGGTGTTCGCGTTCGCCGGCGGCCTGGCCGCCACCCTGGTGGTGTACTCCACAGCCCGCGCCCGGGGCCGCACCGAGGTTGTCACACTGCTCCTGACCGGGATCGCGGTCAACGCCTTCGCCGGCGCCGGCCTGGCGCTGTTCGTCTTCGCGGGCAACACCGCCAGCCGCGAGCAGATCGTCTTCTGGCAGCTCGGGTCGATGAACGGGTCCCGCTGGAACGAGGTGCTGGTGGTCGCCGCAGTCGGCCTCGCCGCCACCGCTGGCGCCATCCGGCTCGGCCCCCGCTACGACCTGCTGGCCTTGGGCGACCGCACCGCCGCGCACCTGGGCGTCAGAGTCGAACGGCTCCGCATCGTCTCCGTGGTGATGGTGGCGCTGCTGACGGGGGTGGCAGTCGCGTTCGTGGGCATCATCGCGTTTGTGGGGCTGGTCATCCCGCATCTGATCCGCATGATACTTGGCCCCGCCCACCGCGCCTTGATCATCGCGTCGCTGTTCGGCGGGGCGACCCTGATGGTCTACGCCGACCTGCTCGCCCGCACCATTGTGCCCGCCGCGGACCTGCCGATAGGGCTGCTCACCTCGCTGGTGGGCGGGCCGTTCTTCTACTTCCTGATCCGCCGCAACCGGCGCCGGGCCGGGGGCTGGGCATGACCGGCGCCAGCCCCGGGCAGATCGCCTACCAGCTGCGACAGGTCGGCTACCGGATTGGGCGGGCCCGCATCCTTCAGGGCATCACCCTCGACGTCGCCTACGGGCGGGTGCTGGGGCTGGTCGGCCCCAACGGGGCCGGGAAGTCCACCCTGCTGGGCATCCTCAGCGGCGACACCGCCCCCACCGAAGGCGCCGTCACCCTCGACTGCAAACCCGTCCGCGCCTGGGAGCCGGTCGCGCTGGCGCGGGCGCGGTCGGTGCTGCTGCAAGCCAACCAGGTCGCGTTCTCCTTCACCGCCCGGCAGGTGGTCGAGATGGGCCGCGCCCCCTGGATCGGCACACCCCGCTCCGCCGATGACGACCGGGCGGTTGCCCACGCCATCGCCGAAGCCGATGTCGCGCCCTTGGCGGGGCGGGGCTTCCCGACTTTGTCCGGCGGGGAGAAGGCGCGCGTCTCCCTGGCCCGCGTGCTGGCGCAGGACACCCCGGTGGCGCTGTGGGACGAGCCCACTGCGGCCCTGGACCTGCGACACCAGGAAGACGTCCTCGGCATCGCCCGCCGCCTCGCCGCCCAAGGCCGGGCGGTCGTCATCGTGCTCCACGATCTGTCCCTGGCAGCCGCCTACGCCGATGAGATCGCCATCATCCACCGCGGCCGCCTGATCGACGCCGGCCCGCCCGCTGACGTGCTGACCGCCGCCCGGGTCGAGCAGGTCTACCACACCGCGGTGCGGGTCATCCCCGACCC
>JAITIG010000154.1 GCA_031279575.1 Bifidobacteriaceae bacterium | reverse complement strand
TGGCTGGCCTGGGCGGGGGCAAACGGCGCAGAGGCGGGCGGTAGGCTCGGAGCCGTGATCGACCTGAAACTCCTGCGCGAGGACCCGGGGGCGGCCAAGGCCTCCCAGAACGCCCGCGGGGCCGACCCGTCCTTGGTGGACGCGATCCTGGCGGCCGACACGCGCCGGCGCGAGGCCCTGGTCGCCTACGAGACCGCCCGGGCCGAGCAGAAATCCCTCGGCAAGCTGGTGGCCCAGGCCAGCGGCCAGGACAAGGCCGCCCTGGTGGCCCGGGCCCAGGCTTTGGCCCAGGCGGTCAAGGAGGCGGCGGCCAAGGCGGAGGCGGCCGGCCAGGCTCTGGACGAGGCGGCCCTGGCCCTGCCCAACCTGGTCGAGGCGGGCGCGCCGGCCGGCGGCGAAGACAATTTCAAGGTCCTCAAAGAAGTCGGCCCGCGGCGCGATTTCCAGGCCGAGGGCTTTGAGCCCAAGCCCCACGACGAGTTGGGGGAACGGCTCGGCGTGATCGACACCGCCCGCGGCGCCAAGGTGGCCGGCGCCCGCTTCTACTACCTCAAGGGGGCTGCCGCCCGGCTCGAGTTGGCCCTGCTGCAGCACGCCATGGACCTGGCGGTCCAATTGGGCTTCACGCCAATGATCACGCCCACATTGGTGCGCCCGGAGGTGATGGCCGGGACCGGCTTCCTAGGCCAGCACGCCGCCGAGGTCTATCACCTGCCGGCCGACGACCTCTACCTGACCGGCACCTCCGAGGTGGCCCTGGCCGGCTACCACAAGGACGAGATCATCGACCTGTCCGCCGGGCCGCTGCGCTACGCCGGCTGGTCCGCCTGCTACCGCCGCGAGGCCGGCTCGCACGGCAAGGACACCAAGGGAATTTTCCGCGTCCACCAGTTCCACAAGGTCGAGTTGTTCAGCTACGCCGACCCGGCCGAGGCCCAGGCCGAGCACCTGCGCCTGCTCGGCTTCGAAGAGCTAATGCTGCGCGATGCCGCCCTGCCCTACCGTGTGATCGACGTCCCGGCGGGGGATTTGGGCACCTCTGCGGCGCGCAAGTTCGACGCCGAGGCTTGGATCCCGTCCCAGTCCCGCTACCGGGAGATGACCTCGACCTCGAATTGCACCACCTTCCAAGCCCGCCGTCTGAACATTCGCCAGCGGGGGGCCGATGGCGCCACCGCGCCGGTGGCCACGCTCAACGGCACCTTCGCCACCACCCGTTGGATCGCCGCCATCTTGGAAAACCACCAGCAGCGGGACGGCTCGGTGGTGGTGCCGGAGAAGCTGCGCCCGCGCTTGGGCGGCCTCGAGCTGATCGAGCCGCCCGCGGCGGCCGCCTGATGGCGGCCCAGCGCCCGCAACTGAAGGGCGCTGTGCTGGGCCCGCGGCGTCCCGGCCCAGCTGGCGCGGCGCCGCCGCCGCCTGCGGGCGCGGGGGCGGGCGCCTGGGCCGGCAGCCCGGCTGGGGCCGCCGCGTTGCGGCCGGAGGGGGCGGCGCCGGGCGGGTTGACCGCGAGTCCGGCTGGGGCTGGCGCGTTGCGGTCGGAGGGGGCGGCGCCGGGCGGGTTGACCGCGAGTCCGGCTGGGGGCGCCGGGCCGCGGGCCAACCGGGCCGGGGGCCTGGCCCGGCCGCTCGCCCTGGTGGCGGTCGACATCGACGGCACACTGCTGACCTGGGGCGGGAAGCTGCACCGCTCGGCGGCGCGGGCGGTGGCGCGGGTGATCGCGGACCCGACCACCGAGCTGGTGCTGGCCACCGGCAGGGCGGCGCACTCGGCCATGGGCGTGGCCCGGCGGATCGGCTTCGAACGCGGCTGGGCGGTGTGCGCCAACGGTTCCGTCACGCTGCGCTTGGACCCGGCCCTGCCGAAGGGCCGCGAGGTGGTCCAATCGGTGACCTTCGACCCGGCCCCGGCGGTCCAAGCGATCCGCTCGGTCCTGCCCCAGGCGCGCCTCGCGGTGGAAGATGTGGGGCGCGGCTTCTTGGTGACGGGGCGCTTCCCGGCCGGCGAGTTGGACGGCATCGTGACCTTGGTCTCGGACCAAGAACTGGTGGCGCGGCCGGTCACGCGGCTGATCCTGCGGGACACCGAACTTGACCTGGCGACCCTTGAACAGCTCGTTGAGCAGGTCAAACTGCCTGATGTGAGCTACGCCGTGGGTTGGACCGGCTGGGTCGACTTGAACCCGCCGGGGATTTCCAAAGCCTCGGCCTTGGAGGCGGTGCGCCAATGGCTGGGGGTGGATCCGGGGCGCACGGTCGCCATCGGCGACGGCGGAAACGACATCGAGATGCTGCGCTGGGCGGCGCGCGGCGTGGCCATGGGCGGTTCGCGGCCGGCCGTGGTGGCGGCGGCGGATGAGGTGACGGGGCGGATCGGCCGGCGCGGCTTGGCCCGCGTCCTGGACAGCGTTCTGGCCCGGCCGTGAGGGGCGCTGGCGGCCTGGCTGGGCGGGCCCAGGCCACGCCGGGCCGTTGGGCGGCGAGCCGGGTTGGGGTAGGCGGCGCGGCGGCGAATCCCGTGGCTGGGGGAATAATCCTGGCCCATAGGTCGAAATGACGGCCATTTCACGGCATGATTGACAGATGGATCTGCGGCAGTTGGACTTGGGCGAGGCCGAGCAGTCCGTTTTGGACGAGCAATCGGACGCCCCGCTCCTGGCGCAGATCGCTGAGAGCCATCCCGACCTGCAAGTCAGCGTCGCCTGGCATCCGAAGGTAAACCAAGAGCTGTTGGAGTGGCTGCGCGACCAAGGCACATCGCAGGCGGCGCGGGTGGCCAGAGTCCGCCTGGCGGCGCGTTCTATCAGGCTGGGGCGCCCCGAGGCCGGCCCAACTGAGGCGGCTGGCTCGCCTGGCGCGGCCGGCTCGCCTGGCGCGGCAGACGCTGGCTCGCCTGGCGCGGTTGGGGCTGGCTCGCCTGGCGCGGCCGGGGCTGGCCCGGTGCTGCGGCAGGCGCCTGACCCGGCGGCCGCTGCGACCCCGGCGGCGCCTGAGGCGGCTCCAGGGGCTGGCGCGGCCCGGGCCGGCGCGGCGGATCAGGCCCCTGAGGCGGCCCCCGCGGCCGGGGCGGCCGCGGCCCAGCCCGGCCCGGCGGGCTTCGAGCAAACCCGGCCCCGGCGGTTGGCGGATGGCGGCCACCCGAAACGCGACCCCTCTAGCTCGCCCAGGCGCCTGGACCCGGAAGCCGCCGCCAGCCCCGAATCCGCGGCAGCGGCCGGCCGCGGAGGCGCCGATGCCGCGCGGACCGCCGCGTCCACCGGGCCGGCCGCCAGCGCCGCCTTCCTGGACGCCGCCACGGCTGGCCGGTTGGTGTTCGGCAACGCGGGGCCGGGCGGGGCCGAACCAGAAGATGTTGCGCCAGACGGCCCCGGGCCGGCCGCGAAGCCGTGGGCCTCGCGCCCCGCCGGGGCGGCCAGCCAGCCAGCCGTCCCCGCCGCCGAGCCAGCCGTCCCCGCCGCGCCCACCTGGGCGGACGATGCCGCGCCAGCGGCCGGGCCACAGGGCGCAGCCGCGCCAAGGGGCGCCGGGCGGGGCCAGCCGGTGGACCATGACGCGCCCACGCCGCCGATGGGCGGGCCAGCCGTGGAGCGCCAAGCCCCGCCCGCGCCGCCCGCGGGCGCAACGGATGCCGTGGCGCCGCTGTCGCGGCGGACACCCGGCTACATGTCCCGCGCCCAGCGGTTCGCCGCCATCCGGGCGCAGACGCCGGCCTCGGCGGGACCGGGCCAAGCCGGGGTCGCCTCGGCTGGTTCGGGTGCTTCTGGCGCTTCGGGTGATGGGGGCCGGCTGGGCGATGCGCCGTCCGGTTCCGGGGCGGCGTCTGCCTCAGGTATGGCCGGCGCGGCGGCTGCGGCTCGGACCTTGGCTGAGCTGTCGCGGGCGGGTTCGCAAGTTGAAACCGCCGCCTCCCGGAGGGAGGTTGGGGCGGCTGGCCAGGCTGAGATGCCGGGGGCGGGCGCCGCAGCGGGCTCGGCCGCGCCTGGGGGCAAGGCCCAGCCGGTTGGCGAGGCTGAACCCGAGCCCGCGGGCTCGCCAGCCGCGCCTGCCAAGGCGGCTAAGCCGGCTAAGCCGGCTAAGGCGGCCGGCCGGGCTGAGCCATTCACGCCGCGGATCGAGTTGTCCCTGGGTGGCCGTCTCCCCTTCCGCCGCTCGCGGCGGGCTGCCCGGGCTGGCGCCGGCGCCGCATTGGACGCGCCAGCGGCCGCGTCGGCAACGCCTCTGCCGGTCAGAACCCTCCCCGATGAAGAGGCCCACCCGCAAGCCCGGGCCATCCCCCAGGTGAGGCCGCCCGAGGGGGCTGCTTCCGGGGACACTGTGCCAGCCGACAGCCCGGCCGGCGAACCGCCCGCCGCCACGGCCGCCGGGGGGGTCGCGCGCGGCCCAGCGGCGCCTGCGCGCATCCGGCCCCTTCCCTGGGTGCGCGTGACCCAAAGGCCCGCCGCGCGGCTGGCCGGTAAGGCCAGCGAGCCAGCCGCCGCCGCCGCGCCGGCGGAGGACACGCGGCCCTCGTGGCACGCGCCGGATGAGCCCGCCGCCGCGCCGGCAGACGGCACGCGGCCGCCATCGCAAACCCCCGCCGCGCCGGCGGCAGACGCTCGGCCCTCGTGGCACGCGCCGGCTGCGCCGGATGAGCCCGCCGCAGCGCGCCGGCCAGGCTTTGGCACCACGCCCGGGCCGGGAGCCAGGCCCGTCACCCGGGTGCCGCGACCGGTTTACTGGCCCACCTCGGCCTCGCCAGCGCCGCCCACCATCCTCCCGGGGGACAGCCCCGCAGCGCGGCCCGCCGGCCGGACCGCCGCCGCGCCGGCGGATGCGCCGCAAAGCCCCCGCACCCCCCGCCGCCCGGCCGAGGCCGCCGGAGTGGTTGGAACTGCCGGATCCACCGGAATCGCCGGGCCTGATGCGGGCACCCGTCGCGGGGTCAGTTCCCGGCCGCCCCGGCCAGCCACCCGCCCCGGGTCCCCGCCGCGCGGCTCATCCCGGCCCGGCCGGGCCGCCACCCAAGCCCCGGGCGCCAGCGCCGCCGAAGCCAGCCGCCCGGCCCCCGCCCGCCTGGGACCGGTCCTGCTGACTTTGCTGATCGTGACGTTGCTGCTGCTGGTGGCCTGCGTAGTGGTGGGCGCGCTGATGGTGGGCGGGGCAATCAGCGGCGAAACCCTGGGCGCGGTGCCATTGGTGGTGGCGTCCGCTCCGCCCGGTTGACCCGGTGCCGGCAACTCCCGCCGGCCGCGAGCGTCCCGGCGCCTGCGAGCAGCGGCGGCCGGGCGCGGCATCGTGCGGCTTTGCGGTTGCTGGGACGGGATCGCCACGGGCTTGGCCGGCCGCGCTGGGCGCGAGTGGCTAGCCTGGAGGCGTGTGCGGACGCTTCGCCGACTACTTCGAGACCGAGCGGCTAGTTGAGGAATTCCAGGTCCAGCGGGTGATCGAGCCGCCCGGGCCGTCCTACAACGTGGCCCCGACGGCGCGCATCGGGCTGGTCCGCGAGGTGCCCGCCGAGGCCGGGTTGGCCCGGGAGTTGCGCGGCGCCCGCTGGGGGCTGGTGCTGTCCTGGTCCAAGGACCCGGCCGCCGGCCCCCGCCTGATCAACGCGCGCAGCGAGACCGTCACCGTCAAACCCTCGTTCCGGGCGGCCGCCCGCGCCCGCCGGGGGCTGATCCCCGCAGCCGGCTACTTCGAGTGGCGGGCCAACCCCGCCGGCCCCAAAACCCCCTACTTCCTCCACCCCGCCGATGCCCGCCCCCTCGCCATGGCCGCCCTCTACGAGTGGTGGTGGCCCCCCGCCCCCGCCCAGCCGCCCGATGCCGCGTATCCTGCCGACGGCCCCCACTCCGCCGATGCCGCCCGCGCTGCCGGCCCCGCAATCGCCGCCGATGCCGTCGCCCTGGCCGCCGGGGCCGAGCCGCTGCTCAGCGCCACGGTCATCACCCGGGCCGCGACCGATGCGACCGGGTGGGTGCATGACCGCATGCCGCTGATTGTGCCGCGCGAAGCCTGGGCCGCCTGGCTCGACCCGGACCTGCGCGACCCGGCAGCGGTTCAAAGCCTGATCGCCTCGCTGCCCGATCCAGAACTCCTGCCCAGGCGGGTAGGCCGCGCGGTCGGCTCGGTCAAAAACAACGGCCCCCACCTAATAGCCCCCGCCTAAACCCCCCGCTCCAACCAACCTGCTTCCCCCCGCCCGCTGGAGTTGCGTCCCCCGGCGCGCAGACCTGGGGTGATGCCGCGGGGCTGGGGGCCGCCTCCGCCCGCCGCGTGGTCAAACTGCCTATAACGAGCCCAAACCGGCCG
>JAITIG010000151.1 GCA_031279575.1 Bifidobacteriaceae bacterium | reverse complement strand
GACAGCCGCTGGAAATACTCGACCTCGGTTGGGCCTTCGCAGGCCACCAGAAAACGGCTGCGCTGTGGGCGGCGTCTGGGTCGGCGCCTGGAGCCCAGGCCGGTTTTGCGTCCCACGGGCGGGTCAGGACAGCGCCGGTTGGACCAGCGGAGCCGGCTGCGGGACGCCGCCAAATCTTCCCGAGAGGTAGCGCCGCGCCAAGTTGTCCCGCTCACGCGGGCGGTAGTCCGCCACCGGCGCCAGAGTCGAGCGGCCTGCGCCGTCCTTCTCTGTGACCCAGACCTCGTCGCGGCCCAGGCGCGAACCGCCTGGCGAGCCCGCATCCATCAGTGACACGTCGTGGGTGGTGAAGATCATCTGCGCCTGCCTCGGATTAGCCGCGCTGTCCTGGAACACCTCGACCAGCCGCCGCAGCAGCAGCGGGTGAAGGCTGGCGTCGATCTCGTCAAAAACGGCCGTCGCTCCAGTGGCCAAGGCCTCGCAGGTGACCAGGGCGTGGGAGAGCATGGCCCGCGTGCCCTCCGACTCCTGGAAGATAGGCAGCCGGTAGCTGACGGCGCCGAAGCTGTGGACGCCGAAGCCCAGCTTCCGCTTCGGCGGCGGCGGCGCCATGCCCGTCAGTTCGGGCACAGAGGCAAGCGCCGAACGCAGGCGTTCGTATACCTCGCGCTCCTTCGGATCGGCCTCCACCTCGGCGTACTCGACCCCGTCGAGGCCGAGATCGGCCCGGCCCAGAACGCCGATGACCTGCTTGCGCAGGCCCTCATCGCTGGTTAGTAGAGCCAGACTGTCTTTCAGGCGCGATCCGTGGCCGCCCGCCGCGTACGTCCGGAGCTGGTGGGCAAACCAATACCAGATGGGGGCCAGGCCCGGGTGCTCCGCCGCGCCGGCGGCTGACAGATACAAGCTGGCGGGCCGCACGGTCCTCGCGACCGCCTGGTTTGGCCCCTTGAGCGCGGCGCCGAACTTGATTCCGGTCGCATCGCGTGTGAACAACCTGGTCGGCCGGCCGGTGGCATACAGGTCGGCCCACTCGCTAACCACCGCGCCGTCCAAGACGCCGAAGCCATAGGCGTAGCAGCGGTTGTCGGCATCGGACACGAAGGTGGCGGTGAACTCGGTCGGCTCGCGGGGCGAGTCGGCGTCGAAGATGAACGGCTCGGCTTCCACCCTTGACTCGATGTAAGACCTCTTGACCTGGTGCGCCATTGATGCCATGGCCTTGAACAAGGTGGTCTTGCCGGAGGCGTTGGCGCCGTAGATCGCGACTACCGGGAGGATGTTCCCATCCCATGGCCGGGCGCCTGGAGCCCTTCCTCGCGGCGCCCGCAGGTCCAAGGTCGCCTCGTCTTTGAAGGAGCGGAAGTTCTTGGCGGAGAAGGTGGCCAACATGTCCCCATGATGGCACAACACGGCATCGTCATGCCAGATCTGGGCAAAACGCGCCCAAATCAACCCCGAAACCATCTATTCCTGCCGCGCTCAGATCACCGGTCGGTGCCAGGCGGGCGGTAGGTCGGCGATGGTCCGCGCCATCGGTTGGCGCAAGCATCGCGCCCCAGCTGCTCTGAGCGCGCGCGGACGGGGGCGTGATGCGGCGGTCGCCGCCGGGTGGGTGATAGCATGCGATAACCAGAGATAGCGAGGTCTGCCAATGCCAGATGTGTTGATCAGAAACGTGCCCGAGGACGATCTGGCCCGGATCGACCGGGCGGCCAACCGGCTTGGCGTGTCCCGCTCGGACTTGCTGCGGCAGATCATCGCCGGCCAGCGCGAACTGCCTGCCCGCAGGCTGACCGAAGCCGATCTGACCCGATTTGGCGAGTTGACGGCGGATCTGCGCCAACCGGAGATCAGACGCGGGGCCTGGGGGTGACCAGCCAGCCAGGTTGGATCATCGACACGTCGGCGGCGGTGCGGATAGGCGACGCGCCCGACAGGTCCACCTGGCTCGAGCGGATCGAGCGCGGCCTGGTGTCCATAGCGACCCCCACGTTGCTGGAGCTCGGCTACTCGGCGCGAAGCGGCGAAGACTGGGACGGCATCGTCAACGGCCTGCCGGTCAGCTTTATGCCGCTGCGCTATCTGACTCCGGCCACCGAGCGCAGAGCGCTCGAGGTCCAAGGGCTGCTGGCCGGGCGCGGCCAGCAGCGGGCGGCCAGCCTGCCGGACCTGCTGATCGCCGCCTGCGCCGAATGCCACGGGTTGGCGGTGCTCCATGTCGACAAGGACTTCGACTTGATAGCCCAGGTCACCGGGCAGCCGACCGAGCGCTTGGCGGCAGCCTAAAGGATGGCGGCCGCCGGGGCGGGGTGGGACCGGGGGGGCTGGCCGGCCGGGCGGGGGAGGCGGGTTGTAGCCTGGACGGCATGCGACCAGTGGGGGACTTGACCCGGACGGTGGCGCCGTTTGAGGTGGTGAGCGAGATGACGCCATCGGGCGACCAGCCCCAGGCGATTGGCCAACTGGCGGCGCGGATCGAGGCGGGCGAGAAAGACGTGGTGCTGCTGGGCGCGACCGGCACCGGCAAGACCGCCACCACCGCCTGGCTGATCGAGCGCCTGCAGCGCCCCACCTTGGTGATCGAGCCGAACAAAACCCTGGCCGCCCAGATCGCCTCGGAGTTCCGCGAGCTGCTGCCGAACAACGCCGTCGAGTACTTCGTGTCGTATTACGACTACTACCAGCCGGAAGCCTACGTGCCGCAGACGGACACCTACATCGAGAAGGACTCCTCCATCAACGACGAGGTCGAGCGCCTGCGCCACAGCGCGACATCGTCCCTGCTGACCCGGCGGGACACGGTGGTGGTGGCCTCGGTCAGCTGCATCTACGGCCTGGGCACGCCGCAGGAGTATGTCGACCGCTCGATCGGCTTGGGCGTGGGGGACCGCCTGGAGCGGGACGATTTGCTGCGCGCCTTCATCGCCATGCAGTACACCCGCAACGACCTGGCTTTTACCCGCGGCGCCTTCCGGGTGCGCGGCGACACGGTCGAGATCATCCCGATGTACGAGGAGTTGGCGCTGCGGATCGAGTTCTTCGGGGACGAGGTCGAGGCCCTGGCCACCTTGCACCCCCTGACCGGGGAGGTCATCCGGCGCGAGGAGGCGGTCAACATTTTTCCCGCCTCGCACTATGTGGCCAACGAGTCGCAGATGCGCCGCGCCATCCGCGGCATCGAGGCGGAGTTGGATCAGCGGCTGGCGGAGTTCGAGCGCCAGGGCAAGCTGCTGGAAGCCCAGCGCCTGCGCCTGCGCACGGCCTACGACTTGGAGATGCTGCGGCAGATCGGCAGCTGCGCCGGGATTGAGAACTACTCCCGGCACATCGACGGCCGCGCCCCAGGCACCCCGCCCAACACCCTGCTGGACTATTTCCCGGAGGATTTCCTGCTGGTGATCGACGAGTCGCATGTCGCGGTGCCGCAGATCGGCGCCATGTACGAGGGCGACATGTCGCGCAAGCGCACCTTGGTGGAGCACGGTTTCCGCCTGCCCTCCGCGCTCGACAACCGCCCGCTGCGCTGGGAGGAGTTCTTGGGGCGCATCGGCCAGACGGTTTACCTGTCCGCCACCCCCGGCAACTACGAGTTGTCGCTGTCCGATGGCGTTGTGGAGCAGATCATCCGCCCCACCGGTTTGGTCGACCCGAAGGTCACGGTGCGCCCGACCGAGGGCCAGATCGACGATTTGCTGCACGAGATTTTGGCCCGGGCGGCGCGCGGCGAGCGCGTCCTGGTCACCACTTTGACCAAGAAGATGGCCGAGGATTTGACCAACTACCTGCTGGGGCGCGATGTCCGGGTGCGCTACATGCACTCCGATGTGGAGACCTTGAAGCGGGTCGAGTTGCTGCGGGACTTGAGGCTGGGGGAGTTCGACGCCCTGGTCGGCATCAACTTGCTGCGGGAGGGCCTGGACCTGCCGGAGGTCTCCCTGGTGGCGATTTTGGACGCGGACAAGCAGGGCTTTTTGCGCTCGGGCACCTCGCTGATCCAAACCATCGGCCGGGCCGCCCGCAACGTCTCAGGCGAGGTCGTGATGTACGCCGACGAGGTCACCCCGGCGATGGCGGAGGCCATCGGCGAGACGGACCGGCGCCGGGCCAAGCAGTTGGCCTACAACGCCGCCCACGGCATCGACCCGGCGCCGATCCGCAAGCGGATCAGCGACATCACCGAGGCTCTGGTGCGCGAGGGGGCGGACACCCGCGACCTGCTGCGCGGGGCCGGGGGGGCCGGGGCGGCGGGGGCGGCGGGCGGCCCGGGGGCAGGGCGCGGGCGCGGCGCGGGGCGCGGCGGCGCCAAGGGCGGCAAGGAGCCGGCCGTGGTGGGGGAGATTCTGCGGGAGATCGAGTCGACCTCGGCTTTGATGCGCGCGGCCGCCGACCAGCTTCAGTTCGAGTTGGCCGCCCGCTACCGCGACCAGGTGGCGGAGCTGAAACGCGAGCTGCGCCAGATCCGCGAGGCCGTCCGCTAGCCCAAGCCGGTCCACCCGGCGGCCGCTGGCGGGGGCTGGGGGCTGGGGCCTGGGGGCTGG
>JAITIG010000145.1 GCA_031279575.1 Bifidobacteriaceae bacterium | reverse complement strand
GCTTATCGTGGATGGGACGCTTGCAACCACGGGCGCGGTTACTATTACTGGCAACGCGACAACGGCCAACATCACCATCAACGGGACGCTCGATCTCACCAATGACGCAGGGGCCACGGTTGCGGAGAAGATTACCAACAACGGGACCATCAAGAGCAAGGCCACGGCTGCGGCTGTCCAGAAGACGCTTATTTCAACACCCAGCGGCACAGGCACGGTGGAGTTGAGCGGCGCGGGCTTGGGCGGCGCGGGCTTGGGCGAGGGGGCCCAGGGCGCGGGCTTGGGCGGGGGGGCCTTGGGCGTTGGCGGGGGTTGGGTTGTGCCCGGGGTGGGGCGGGGGCCGGCGGCGGGCTCGGCGGCCGGCTTGGGGCCCGGGGTGGCGGCGGTTGGCTGGGTGCGGCCGGCGCTGGGCGCGGAGGCGGCGCGGGTGGCGGCGGCTGTTGGGGGGCTGGAGGATGTGGCGGAGCTGGTCGCGGTGGTCGAGGCGGCCGCGGCGCAGCTCGGCCGGCGGGTCGGGGACGGCGCCGGTTTGGGCGGGCCGGAGGTCTTGGACTTGGTCGCCGGGGCGATACAGGCGTCCAACGCGGTCGGGGCGGCAGTGGCGGCGCTGGTGGGGGCGGCCGACCGGTCGGGGGCGGCCAGCGCCGCCACCAGCACCGGGCTGCCCACCTGGCTGGCGCTCAAAGCGCGGCTGACCCGCAGCGAGGCGCAAAGGCTGGTGCTGGGCGCCCGCCAGGCCGGGCCTTACCCCAAGCTGAGGCGCGCCGCCCTGGCGGGGCTGGTCGGCCAGCGGCAGGTCGAGGCCGCCAGCGGCGTGCTGCGCCACCTGCCCCCAGACCTCGGCGCCGCCCAAAAAGACCTCGCCGAAGAGGTCGTGGTGGGGCTGGCGGGCCAGCTGGCCGCCGACCAGCTGGCCAAGGCCGGCGAGGAGGTGCTGGAAAGGGTCGCCCCCCAGGCCGCCCAGCAATCGGCCGAGGACAAAGCCGCCCGGCAGCTGCGCCGCGCCGAGTCGAAGCAGTTCCTGGCCATCAGCGACAACTTCGACGGCACCGCCACCCTGCGCGGCCTGCTGCCCGCCGCAGAGGCGGAGCTGGTGCGCGCCGTCATCGACAAGGCCGCCGGCAAAGCCCGCCGCGACCACGCCCGCTCCCCCGGGGGGCCCCTGCCGGACAGGGGCCGGGCCAGAGCCGCCGCCCTGGTCGAGATCTGCCGCCACGCCCAGAGCTGCGCCCACGCCGCCCCCCTCGGCGCGGCGCCCGCCCGCCTGCTGATCGCCGTCCAAGCCGACCGCCTGGCCCGCCCCGGGGCCGGCCCCGGCGCCAAACTGGCCGGCACCGGCCAGCCGCTGGCCGCCCAGGCGTTCAACCAGCTGGCCTGCGACAGCGAGGCCATGCGGGTCGTGCTCGGCGCCAAAGGGCAAGTCCTCGACATCGGGCGCGCCACCCGCGTCATCCCCAAAGGGCTGCGCGCCGCCCTGGCCGCCCGCGACCAAGGCTGCTGCTTCCCCGGCTGCGACCGGCCCCCCGAACTGTGCGAAGGGCACCACGTCCAACCCTGGCACCAAGGCGGAACCACCAGTTTATCGAACCTGTGTTTGCTCTGCCCGGCGCACCACAAAATGGTCGAGCCGCCCCGCTGCGGCCCACCCGCCTGGCAACCCCGCCTCCGCCAAGACGGCCACTGGGAATTCCAACCCCCCGCCCACCTCGACCCCGACCGCAAACCACTCCTCCACCACCGCCACAAAACCCGCGCCCCCTAACACCCAGGCGCCCAGCCCGCCCGGCCAGGCCAGACGGAGCTCGGCGGCAACCCTCAGCGCGCCAGTAGACCAACTAAGGAGCGCCCAGCCCGCCAGGCCAGGCGAGACGGAGTTCGCCGGCAACCTCCAGCGCGCCAGTAGACCAACAAAGGGGCACCCAGCCCACCAGATCAGGCGAGCGGAGCTCGGCGGCAACCTCCAGCGCGCCAGTAGACCAACAAAGAGGCGCCCGGCCCGCCAGGCCAGGCGAGCGGAGTTCGGCGGCAACCTCCAGCGCGCCAATAGACCAACAACGGAGCGCCCAGGCCGCCAGATCAGGCGAGCGGAGTTCGCCGGCAACCCTCAGCGCGCCAGTAGACCAACAAAGGGGCGCCCAGCCCGCCGGGTCAGGCGAGACGGAGCTCGGCGCGGGCCAATCTGGCTACCGTTTGGGCCAGCATGGCGCGTTCTTCGACTTTGATGCGCTCGTGCAGGGACGCCTCCGAGTCGCCGGGCAGGACCGCCACGCGGCGCTGGTCTATCACGGGGCCAGTGTCGACGCCATCGTCCACCTGGTGGACGGTGCAGCCGGTGACCTCGACGCCGGCCGCCAGCGCGTCGCGCACGGCGTGGGCGCCGGGGAAGGCGGGCAGCAGCGCGGGGTGGGTGTTGATGGTGCGGTCGCCCAGCCGGTCCAGGAACGGCCCCCCCAGAATGCGCATGAAGCCCGCCGAGACCACCAGGTCCGGCTTGAAAGCGGCCACGGCGGCGGCCAAGCCGGCATCCCAGGCGGGGCGAGAGGGGAAATCCCCGGGCAGAACCGAAAAGGTGGCGATGCCGTGCCGCCGGGCCACCTCGGTGGCGCGCGCCGGGCGGTCCACGCCCAAGGCCACCACGCTGGCCGGGTAGCCGGGCTGCTTCGACGCGGTGATCAGCGAATCTGCCAGAGTGCCAGTCCCGGAGGCGAGGATGACGACGCGATAGCCCACCCGGTCACCCTACCGCCGCCGGCCCGGCGGCGCGGCAGCCCAACGCTCGCGCCGGCGCCGGGCGGCCGATCCGCGCCGAAGCCTGCCGCGCGGCACAGGCCAGCGGGGATGGCCGGCGGCTTGCGCGCCTGTCCCGGGCGGGGGTAGAGCGCTGCCAGCGGGGCGAGTGGCTTGGCGGCGCCCGGGCGGGGGACAATGGTGCGGTGCCCGACCAGTCCCAGCTCCCCGAGCCCCAGCGCCCAGAGCCCCAGCGCTCCGAGCCCCAGCGCCCAGAGCCCGGCCCCCGGCCCCGCCGACCCGCCGATGGCGAGCCGGAAGGCACCGCCAACCAGCGCGCCGCCCAGGGTCAACCCGCGCCGGGCCAGCCCGCCAAAGACCCGGCGGCCCAGGGCCAACCCGCGCCGGGCCAGCCCGCCAAAGACCCGGCGGCCCAAGACCCGGTGCCCAAGGGCCAGCCCGCCAAAGACCCGGCGGCCAAAGACCCGGCGCCCAAGGGCCAGCCCGCCAAGGTCCCGGCGCCCAAGGTCCAGCCCGCCAAAGACCCGGCTGCCAAAGACCCGGCTGCCAAAGACGCGGCACCCAAAGACGCGGCGGCCAAGAGCCAGCCCGCCAAAGACCCGGCGGCCAAGCGGCGGGACCGCAAGGGGCAGCCCGGCAAGGAGCGGGGCGGGAGGGACCGGGCTGCCAGGCGGGAAGAGCTCCAGCGGGAGCTCAAGGCGCTCAAGCCGAGCCAGAAGCGCGACCTGATCCGCGTCAACCGGTTTGTGCTGGGCTTCGGGGCGGTGGCGCTGCTGGCCATGATCACGTTGACGATGCCGCTGCCCTGGCCCGCCGCGGGCCTGGCGGCGCTGGTCGCGGCGGCGGCGCTGGGTATCCGGGGCATCCGGCTGGCCCGCCGCACACCGCTGGCCCGCGGCGCCGTCATGTACCTGGCCTTGGGGCTGGGGCTGCTGGGGATGTTCACCCTCTACTCGATCCCGCTGGTCACCACCTGGGAAGAGCAATGGGACTACCAGCAGTGCCTGGGCCAGACCCAAACCATCGAGGGGCGCGACGCCTGCTACGAGGACTACCAGAAAGCCACCGAGGCGGACTGGCGGCAGATCCTCCAACGCGTCGGCGGCTAACGCCCCGGCGGGCAACCTCCCGGATGTCGTCCGTCGCGTTGTTTGGCCGTGTGGGCGTCGTGTTGTTTGACCGTGTTGGGACGTTTGGGTTGTAGACGGGGCGTGGTGGGGGGCGGCATGGTGGTGGCGACCCTGTAAGTGCGGGCCGCCCGGCGCTCCGGCTAGAGAGCCGCCGGGGGCCCTTGCGCGTGAGGAAGCACGCGC
>JAITIG010000022.1 GCA_031279575.1 Bifidobacteriaceae bacterium | reverse complement strand
CCCGCCGCCCCGCCCGCCGCCATCGTCCCGCCGGCCTCGCCCGCTGCCCCCGCCGCCCCGCCGGCCTTCGCCGCCATCGTCCCGCCGGCCTCGCCCGCTGCCGCCGCCGCCCCGCCCGCCGCCATCGTCCCGCCGGCTTCGCCCGCTGCCGCCGCCGCCCCGCCCGCCGCCATCGTCCCGCCGGCCTCGCCCGCTGCCCCCGCCGCCCCGCCGGCCTTCGCCGCCCAAGCGCTCAGCGAGGCCGAGGTCCTGGCTAGCTTGAGGCGGTTGGCCGCCCTCAACGACCCGGGCCGGCCCATGATCGGCCTGGGCTATTACCGGACGCTGACCCCGGCCGCGATCCGCCGCGGCATCCTGGAGAACCCGTCCTGGCACACCGCCTACACGCCCTACCAGCCGGAGATCTCCCAGGGCCGGCTGGAGGCGCTGTTCGTCTTCCAAACCATGGTGTCGGATTTGACCGGGCTGCCCGTCGCCAACGCCTCCCTGCTTGACGAGGCCAGCGCCGCCGCCGAGGCGATGGCTCTGGCGCACCGCGCCGCCCGCGGCAAACGCGCCCGATTCCTCCTCGACCACGACGTGTTCCCCCAGGTCAAAGCCGTCTTGCAAACCCGGGCCGAGCCGCTCGGCATCGAGCTGGCCGGCTTCGACCCGCAGGCTCCGGACCCGGCGGCGCTGGTCGGGGCGGCCGGCCTGTACGTCCAATACCAAGGCGCCTCTGGCCGCCTGGTGGACCTGGCCCCGGCCGCCCAGGCGGCGCGGGCGGCCGGGGCGCTGCTGGTGGTGGGGGCCGACCCGCTGCTGCTGGCCTTGGCAACCCCGCCGGGCGAGGCCGGCGCCGACATCTGCGTCGGCTCGACCCAGCGCTTCGGCCTGCCGCTGGGCTTCGGCGGCCCGCACGCCGCCTACATGGCGGTGCGCCAGGATTTGGTGCGCCAGCTGCCGGGCCGCTTGGTGGGCCAGAGCCTCGACGCCCACGGCGCGCCCGCCCTGCGCCTCGCCCTAGTCACCCGCGAGCAGCACATCCGCCGCGAGAAGGCCACCTCCAACATTTGCACGGCCCAGGTCTTGCCCGCGGTGATGGCGGCGGCCTACGCGATTTGGCACGGCCCGCAGGGCTTGGCGGCGATCGCCCGGCGCGTCCACGCCCAGGCCGAGGCCCTGCGCGCGGCCTTGGACGGCATCGACGGCGTGGCGGCGCGGCCCGGCCCGCTGTTCGACACCCTGGCCGTCAGCGCCCCCGGCCGGGCGGACGGCGTGGTCCAGGCGGCCCGCGCCATGGGCCTGAGGCTGTGGCGCCGAGACCCGGACACCGTCTACCTCTCGACCGACGAGGCCACCACCGCCCAGGACTTGGCCGATGTGGTCCGCGCCTTCGGCGGCCAAGCCTCCCCCGCGGATTTCACCCCGCCCGATGCCGTCCCCCCGCCCCCAGGGGCGGATCCGGCCGCCGCCCCGCCCGGCGGTCTGGGGCCGCTGGCCCGGGAGTCGGACTTCCTCACCGACCCGGTCTTCCACCGCCACCGCACCGAGCTTGGCCTGGTCCGGTACTTGAAAGCTTTGGCCGACAAGGACTTCGCGCTCGACCGCGGCATGATCCCGCTCGGCTCGTGCACCATGAAGCTGAGCGCTGCGGTGGCGATGGCGCCGCTGTCGTGGCCGGAGTTCGCCGATCTGCACCCCTTCGCCCCGCCCGGCGACGCCCGCGGCACCCTGGACCTGATCCGCGAGCTGAGCGCGGACCTGCTCGCCTTGACCGGCTACGAGGCCTTGTCGCTGCAGCCGAACGCCGGCTCGCAGGGCGAGTTGGCGGGGCTGTTGGCTATCCGGGCCTACCACCGGTGGAACGGCCAGGCGGATAAGACCGTCTGCCTGATCCCGGTCTCCGCCCACGGCACCAACGCCGCCTCGGCCGCCCTGGCCGGGTTCGAGGTGGTGGGGGTGGCGGTGGACGAGGCCGGCAACGTGTCGCTGGAAGATCTGCGGGCCAAATTGTCCTGCCACGCGGGCCGCGTCGGGGCCTTGATGATCACCTACCCGTCGACTCACGGCGTCTACGAGCCGGCCGTGGGCGAGGTTTGCGCCGCCGCCCACGCGGCGGGCGCCCAGGTCTACATCGACGGCGCGAATCTCAACGCGCTGGTGGGCTGGGCCCGGCCAGGGCTCTTCGGCGGGGACGTGTCCCACCTGAATCTGCACAAGACATTCGCCATCCCGCACGGCGGCGGCGGCCCAGGGGTGGGCCCGGTGGCGGCGCGGGCCCACTTGGCCCCGTTCCTGCCATCCCATCCGCTGTCCGCCCCCGGCGCCGGGGGGGCTGGCGGAGCGGTGGCGGCGGCGCCATACGGCTCCGCCCTGGTGCTGCCGATCTCCTGGGCCTACATCAAGCTGCTGGGCGCGGCGGGCCTGCGGGCGGCCACCGAGGGGGCCGTGCTGGCGGCCAATTACGTGGCGCGGCGCCTCCAGGGGATCTTCCCCTTGGTCTACCTCGGGCCGGGCGGTTTTGTGGCCCATGAGTGCCTCTTGGACTTGCGCGATTTCACCCGGCGCACCGGCGTCACGGCCGAGGATGTGGCCAAGCGGCTGATGGACTACGGCTTCCACGCCCCCACCATGTCGTTCCCCGTGGCCGGGACGCTGATGGTCGAGCCGACCGAGTCGGAGACGCTGGAGGAGCTGGATCGCTTCATCGGCGCGATGGCGGCCATCGCGGCCGAGGCGGAGCGCGTGGCGGCGGGCGAATGGCCGCTGGAGGACTCGCCGCTGAAGCGGGCCCCGCACACAGCGGCCGCCGCCTTGGCCGAACCCTGGGAGCGGCCCTACAGCCGCGAGCTGGGGGCGTTGCCGGCGGGCGGCGCCGGCAAGTACTGGCCGCCGGTCGGGCGGGTCGACCAAGTCCGCGGAGATCGCCGCCTGATCGCCCGCCTGGCCCAGGCTGAGCCTGCTGTAGGCCGCTGACCTGCGGGTTTACTGCTGTCGGCGACCCTTCGGGGTCGATTTGACCGAGGCGGCGGCCTCGCGTAAAGTGTTCCGGGTTCGCCGGGATCGGCGGACTGGTGCAGCCAACCGGGAGCGTCGCTGACAAGCGCGCTCCGGGGCTGGTCGGTGGTTTGATATCTCAACAGTGTGTCCGTATTTTTGGTTTGGTTTTTTGCCGGGTTTTTTGTTTGGCTGGCTGGTTGGCTTTTGGGTCTTCTGGTTGGCGTGTTTTGTTTGGAGAGTTTGATCCTGGCTCAGGACGAACGCTGGCGGCGTGCTTAACACAT
>JAITIG010000239.1 GCA_031279575.1 Bifidobacteriaceae bacterium | reverse complement strand
GCCTCGAGCTGGAGCAGGAGTCGGACGACCTGGCGCGCCAGATCGAGGCGCTGTCCGCCATTTTGGCGGCGCCCGGCCAGCTGCGCCAGCTGGTGGCCGACGAGCTGGCCGAGGTCGCCGCCCAGTTCGGCACGCCGCGCCGCACTGTGCTGCTCGACTCTGACGGCGCCGAGCAGCCCGGCGGCGCGGCGGGGCCGCGCTCAGCGGCCCAGGCGGGCGGCGGGCCGCCCTTGGAGGTGGCGGACACGCCCTGCTGGGCGCTGCTTTCCGCCACCGGCCTGATGGCCCGGACGGCGGACGGCGCGCCGCCCAGCCGGGCCGGCGGGCGGGTGGCGCACGATGCCGTCCGCTCGGCCGCGCCCGCCACCACCCGGGGCGACGTGGCCGCCATCACCAGCCGGGGCCGGGCCCTGCGCATCTCCTGCCTCGACCTGCCCCAGCTGCCCGCCCAGGCGGGCCCGCCCTCGCTGGCCGGGGGGGCGGGGGTGGCCGAATTGTTCGCCTTGGAGGCCGATGAGGCGGTGGTGGGCTTGGCCTCGCTGCTGGCCGACGCCCCGCCGTTGGCCTTGGGCACCGCCGCCGGGGTGGTCAAACGGGTGGCCCCCGGCGAGGCGCCCGGGGGGCGCGACCAGTGGGACGTCATCGGCCTCAAACCGGGCGACCGGGTGGTGGGCTGCGGCCCCGCCCCGGAGGCGGCCTGGCTGGCGTTTGTCTCCAGCGACGCCCAACTGCTGCGCTTCGAGGCCTCCCAGGTCCGCCCGCAGGGCCGGCCGGCCGGCGGGATGGCGGGCATCAAATTGGCCCCGGGCGCCCAGGCGGTGTTCTTCGGGACCGTGTTGGACCTTGAGGCGGCGGTGGTGGCGAGCCTGGCCGGCTCGGCCCGGGCGCTGCCCGGCCTGGACCCCGGCGCCGCCAAGGTGACGCGGCTGGCGCTTTACCCGCCCAAGGGCCGGGCCACCGGCGGGGTGCGCTGCCAGCGCTTGCTCAAGGGCCAGGACGGCCTGATCGCGGCCTGGATCGGCCCCGAGCCGGCCCGGGCGGTCTCCGCCTCCGGCCGCCCGCTGCCCCTGCCCGCCCCCGACCCGCGCCGCGACGCCTCCGGAACGCCGCTGGCCCAGCCGGTGGCCGGCCTCGGCTAGCGGGCGGGGCTCACAGGTCTAGGCCGTAGACGATGGCCCGCGCGCCGGGGCTGAAGCCGAAGTCCTCCAGCATGGCCAAACCCGAGTGCGGCATGGCCGGGTCGAGCAGGGCGGCCGCGAAACGCCGGCCGTCGTCGGCGAACTGCCCCAGCGCCCGGCTCATCAACGCCCGCCCGATGCCGCGCTGGCGGTATTCCGGCGCCACCGCGAGGCGGTGGATGGTGGCCTCCGAGCGCGGCGTCAACTGCGAGGTTGGCCGCTCCACCAGCGCCAGCACGTAGCCGGCGACGCGCTTGCAGGACGGGTCGTAAGCCACGCAGGACAGTTCGGAGCGGTACTCCTGCCAGCGCCGCGCCCACAGCTCGGGGTAGATCGGGCCGGGCGCCCAGGCGGCTTTGGTGGCCAAATTGTGGGCCTGGCGCAGAGCCTCCGGCTCGACCCGCTCCAGCGGGCGCCAGCGCAGGCCCGCCGGCAGGTCGAGGCAGGGGATGGGGGCCTCCAAGTCGCGCCGCATCTTGTAGACCGAGCACAGCGGCGAGAACCCGGCCGCCATCAGCAAGCGGCGCCGGTTGGCGGCCGACTCGGCCACATAGGCCAGCATCCGGGCCACGCCGTCGCCTGGCAGCGCGGCCAGCAGCTGCCTGCCCCGGCCCTCCTGCCAGGCCATCAGCGAGCCGCCGATGCCCCGCCCGGACCAGGTCGGGTCCACCACCCCGTGCAGCACAATGGCGTTGGTGGCCGGCCAGCGGTGGAGCAGGCCGGCCGCCCGCAGCACGCCCGCCCGGTCGAATCCGCCGAGCGAGGCGCCGCTCTCCCCGGCCGGCGAGCCGGCCACATCCCGCATCCCCACCAGCACCGCCGCGGTCAGGTCCAGGGCCGCCTCGTGGGGGTCGTCCGGGCTGGTCAGCAAAGACGCCAGTTGGGGCTCGTCCGGCGCGCGCAGCGGGCGCCACAGCAGCTGGTGGCGGGGCGAGGGGATGGACAGCTCGATGGGCGCGCGAACCCGTTGCGCGATCAGCCAGCCGGAGGGGTGGTGCGAGGGCGTTTCCACGCGGGACAGCCTAGCTCCCCCCAAACCCCCCTGCGACCGGGCTGGCGCGCCAGCGGCCGATGCCGGCAGCCCCCTGCCGCAGCCCGCTTCAGTCGCACCGGCTGGGTCAGGCGTCGATTAGGGCGCTGTTCACGGTGGCGGCGTTCTCTACCAGGAAGTCGCGGCGGGGGGCCACCTCGGAGCCCATCAACAGCTCGAAGACCCGCTCGGCGGCGGCCGCGTCCGCCATCGTGACGCGTCTGAGCTGGCGGTGGGCCGGGTCCATGGTGGTCTCGGCCAACTGGTGGGCGTCCATCTCGCCCAAACCCTTGTAGCGCTGCACCGGCTGGGCGTAGGCGCGGCCCTGGCGGTCCAGTTTGGCCAGCAGGGCGGCCAGCTCCCGCTCGGAGTAGGTGTAGACGGCCTCCTTGCCGCGCCGGCCGGCCGCCACCTCCACCCGGTGCAAGGGCGGCACGGCGGCGTAGACCCGGCCCGCCTCCACCAGGGGGCGCATGTAGCGGAAGAACAAGGTCAGCAGCAAGGTGCGGATGTGGGCGCCGTCCACGTCCGCGTCCGTCATCAAGATGACTTTGCCGTAGCGGGCGGCCGCCAGCTCGAAGGTCCGGCCCGAGCCGGCCCCGACCACCTGGATGATGGCCGAGCACTCGGCGTTCTTCAGCATGTCCGCGATGGAGGCCTTCTGGGTGTTGAGGATCTTGCCGCGGATCGGCAGCAGGGCTTGGAAATCCGACTGCCGGGCCAGTTTGGCCGTGCCCAGGGCGGAGTCCCCCTCGACAATGAACAGCTCCGAGACGGCCACATCCGAGCTGCGGCAATCGGCCAGCTTGGCGGGCAGCGAGGAGGTCTCCAAGGCGTTCTTGCGCCGCGAGATCTCCTTGTGGGTGCGGGCCGCCACCCGCGCCCGCATCTCGGCCACGATCTTCTCCATGATCAAGAAGCTCTCGGCGCGCTCGTCCCGTTTGGTCGCGCCCAAGCGCTTGGCGACGGCCTTGGCCACCACTTTGGCGACGATGCCGCGCACCGGCGCCGTCCCCAGCACCTCCTTGGTCTGCCCCTCGAACTGGGGCTCGGCCAGGCGGACGGCCAGCACGGCGGTCAACCCCGCCAGGACATCGTCCTTCTCGACCCGCTGGCCGGCCTGCTTGGCGGCGACTTTGAGGCGGCGGCCGTTGGCCTCGATTTGCGCCCGCACGGCTTTGACCAGCCCCTGCTCGAAGCCCTGCAAATGGGCGCCGCCCTTGGGCGTGGCGATGATGTTGACGAAGCTCTTGACCACCGTGTCATAGCCGGCGCCCCAGCGCAGGGCCAGATCAACCTCGCAGATCCGCTCCACCTGGGCGGGGCCGAGGTGGCCGTCCGCGTCCAAGGCTTGGACCGTCTCGGTGAACGAGCCCTGGCCGCGAATCTGCCAGACGTTTTGGATTGGCTGGTCCGGGGCCAAGAACTCGACGTAATCGGCCACGCCGCCGCGGTGGAGGAAAACCTCTTCGAGCTGGCGCCCGCCGCGCTGGTCCCGCACCGTGATCTTCAGCCCCGGCACCAGGAAGGAGGTCTGGCGCGCCCTGTCCTGCAAAGCCTCCAGGTTGAAGCCGGCCGGGTCGGGGAAGATCTGCGGGTCGGCCCAATACCTCACCCTGGTCCCGGTCGCCTTGCGGCTGGCCCGCCCGGTCACCTCCAGGCTCGAGGCCTCGGTGAAGGGCTGGAACGGGGCGTCGGGGCCGGGTCCGGCGGCGTCATCGTACAGGCCTGGCTCACCGCGGCTAAAGCGCATGGCGTGGCGCTTGCCGGCCCGGGTGACCTCCGCGTCGAGGCGGGCTGAAAGCGCGTTGACAACCGAGGCGCCAACTCCGTGCAGGCCGCCGGCCGCGCCGTAGCTGGCGCCCTGGCCGCCGAATTTGCCGCCCGCGTGCAGTTTGGTGAACACCACCTCGAGGCCGGTCAGGCCGGTCTTCGGCTCGATGTCGACGGGGATGCCGCGGCCGTTGTCCTCCACCTCGATCGACCCGTCCGCCCGGACGGTGACCACGATGGCGTCGCAGAAGCCGGCCAGGGCCTCGTCGACCGCGTTGTCGATGATCTCCCAGGCGCAATGCATCAGGCCGCGCCAATCGGTTGAGCCGATGTACATGCCGGGGCGTTTGCGGACGGCCTCGAGGCCTTCGAGGACTTGGAGGTGGTGGGCGGAGTATTCGGAGGCGGCGGGTGGAGACACGCCTGGCAGTCTAACCCGCGGGGCCCCGGGGCTGCGCCGGCAGCGAAACCGGGCGGCCAGGCGGATCAGTTTTGGCCCCGGGATGGTTGCATCTAACCGTGAGGACTGTTTCAACGCCCGGCCGGCTGATGGCCAAAGACCGCTGCGACCGCTGCGGCGCCCGCGCCTACGTTCGCGCCCTGCTCGCCAATGGCGAGCTCTTGTTCTGCGCCCACCACGCCCGCCAGGCCGGTCCCAGCCTGCGCGCCCAAGCCCTCCAGGTCGACGATTTCAGCGCCGACCTGCTGCGCGCGGACCGCTAGGTCGCCGCCCAGCCCGCCGCCTAGCCCAGCAGGTCCGGCGCGCTTAGCTCGCTGGGCAGCGGATACGGGTTGAAGACGCACCCGTCGAGGCCCTTGGACTGCTGCATCATCAGCGGCGCCAGCTCGCCCGGCCCGGGGCAGGGCGAGTGGTGGTGGTGGCCCAGCCAGTGGCCCACCTCGTGGTTGACCACCATTTTGCGGTAGTCGTCCAGCGGCACGCCCTGCATCGCGCCGGGCAGGGCGCCCTCGTTCCAGCGCAGCTCGTTGATGATGATGTCGGGGCCGATGGAGCAGGACAGGTTCGAGGTGCAAATGCTGGAGAAGCTGGGCACGGTCGAGGGCTCGGCCAGCCATAGGGTGATCTGGCCGCCGGATTCAACCTGCTCGAAGGCCACGCCCGCGCCCGGCCAGCCCAAAGGGTCGGACAGGTAGCGGGCCACTGCCGCCGCGAAGGCGGCCATGTCCGAGTCCACCTCGCCTTTGGCCGCCACCTCGTAGGCGACGGTGGCCAGGACCGGCACGGGCGGGGTCGCCTGCGCGCTCGCCTCAGGGGTGGGCGGCGCGGTCGGCTCGGTCGGCTTGGCTTTGGGCGCGGGCGAGGCGCTGGCCGTCACCGTCGCGGCGGCCGCCGGCGGGCTTGGCGGCGGGGGCGGCTCTGGGCCGTCCCGGCGGGGCCAGGCCCAGGCGGCGCCCCAGACTGTGGCCACCACAGCCAGCCCGGCGCCCGCGCCCACCAAGGCCGCGGCCACCGGCCCCAAGGGTCGTCGGCTCGGCTTGGGCGTCAGCTTGGTGCGCAACTCAGTCCAGATAGTCGCGCAGCACCTGCGAGCGCGAGGGGTGGCGCAGCTTCGACATGGTCTTGGACTCGATTTGGCGGATGCGCTCGCGGGTGACGCCGTAGACCTTGCCGATCTCGTCGAGGGTCTTGGGTTGGCCGTCGGTCAGCCCGAACCGCATCGAGACGACCCCGGCCTCGCGTTCTGACAAGGTGTCGAGCACGGCGTGGAGCTGTTCTTGGAGCAGGGTGAAGCTGACCGCGTCGGCGGGGACCACCGCCTCCGAGTCCTCGATCAGGTCGCCGAACTCGCTGTCGCCGTCCTCGCCTAGCGGGGTCGCCAGGGAGATCGGCTCGCGGCCGTATTTTTGCACCTCGGCGACCTTCTCCGGGGTCATGTCGAGTTCGCGGCCGAGTTCTTCCGGGGTGGGCTCGCGGCCCAAGTCCTGCAATAGCTGGCGCTGGACCCGGGCCAGTTTGTTGATCACCTCGACCATGTGCACCGGGATGCGGATGGTGCGCGCCTGGTCCGCCATGGCCCGGGTGATGGCCTGGCGGATCCACCAGGTGGCGTAGGTGGAGAACTTGTAGCCCTTGGTGTAGTCGAACTTCTCGACCGCCCGGATCAGGCCCAGGTTGCCCTCCTGGATCAGGTCCAAGAACAGCATGCCGCGCCCGGTGTAGCGCTTGGCCAGCGACACCACCAGGCGCAGGTTGGCCTCCAGGAGGTGGTTTTTGGCCCGGCGGCCGTCGTTGGCGAGCCATTCCAGCTCCCGCCGCAGCCTCGGCTCGAGGCCTTTCTCGGTGGCCAGCTTCTCCTCGGCGAACAAACCCGCCTCGATCCGCTTGGCCAGCTCGACCTCTTGCTCGGCGTTGAGCAGCGCCACTTTGCCGATTTGCTTGAGGTAGTCCTTGACCGGGTCGGCCGTGGCGCCGGCCACTTGGACTTGCTGCGGCGGGGCGTCGTCCTCGTCCGCCTCGGAGAAGACAAAGCCCGAGTCCTCCGACTCCTCGGCCTCGGCGGCGCCTTCCTTGGCCTCAGGCGCCGGTTCGGCCCCGGCGCCGGGCGCTGCTCCCCCACTGGCGGGCGCCTGAGCCCCGGCGCCTTGGCTTGGGGCCGGGTCGCCAGCGGACGATGCCGCCGCGGCGGGCTCGGGAGGCGCGGCGCTGGCCTTCCTCCGGCTCGGACGGCGGCGGGCCGGGGCCGGGGCGGGCTCGGCCGCAGCGGCGGCGCCGGCCTCCGCCTGCTCGGCGGCGGGCGCGTCTGGCTCGGCGGCCTTGCCGCTGGCCGCGGCTTTGCGCGCCGGGGCGGCCTTGGTCGCGGCTTTGCTGGCGGGCTGGCCGGCGTTGGCGCCGGCGGCGCCGGCCTCCGCCTGCTCGGCGGCGGG
>JAITIG010000220.1 GCA_031279575.1 Bifidobacteriaceae bacterium | reverse complement strand
GGTCAGGGCGTTGGGGGCGGCGGCGGTCCAACCGGCCTAGTGGTCAAACTGCCTGTAACGGCCGGTTTTGCCTCGTTATAGGCAGTTTGGCCACGCCCCGCCCGATGCCGCTGACCGGCCCGGCGGCATCGTCCTTGGTCAGGGGGTCGGCGGCGGTGGCGGAACTGCCGGTCAGAGGGTTGGCGGCGGGGCGGAGCTGGTTTCTGGGGTTTTGCTGGGAGGGGAGTGGGCGCCGGGGCTGCGGCCCGAGCCGGGCGCCGCGCGCCGGACCGGCGGCGGGGCGGCGCTGGCGTCTGGGGCAGCGCCGGGAAGGGAGGGGTTGACGCACCCGCAGCCCCGGGGCGGCGGCCCGCGCCGGGCCGGCGGCGAGGCGGGGATTGATACCCGCCCGCCGCTGGCCGGCACGCGTCGGAACTGCGGGCGCGTCATTAGTTCCCAACAGCCCGACCGCTCTGCCTATTCCCAAAGCCCCGGAATCGAAATCCGCCAGATCCAACAGGCTGAAGCTCGGTCCGCCGGTGACCGCCGCGGCGAGCAGCGCCAGACGGGTGCGATGGGCGCCACTGGCCGGCGATGGCCACCTGGTTTCCCGCTGAGGTGGCCAGGGGCGCCCAGCGTGGCTGCCCGGAGCGGGGCGGTAGGCGAGGATGGGTTGATTAAGGCTCAGCCGCGAAACTATCGAAGGATCGTCCATGTCGCTGCTCAAAATGAGGCGTGACCTGCGCGGTTGCTTCTTTTGGGCGCGTCGGCAGACTCGTGGGGATTCTATGGTTGCTTAACCCGGAAACGGGCCTCTGGCCTGGGGATACGGGGCGCGGGCAATCCAACTGGGCGCGCTGGGCGCGGCGCGTCGGGGCGACGATGGGCAGTGGCATGGAGACCGAAGACTTTCGAGATCGGGAGCGGAGAAGGTAACGTGGGACACGAGGGCCTTGCCTGGGCCGGTCGGACGAAGCATCGCCGTCCTGGTGCAAGGCCCTCGCCAACGCCGATCCGCCGCGCCCCGCTCGGCCAAGCCCAACCCGCCGAAACCCCAACCCCGGCCCCGACCGCTGGCTAAATTGCGAAGGGCGGGCTTTCTGCCAGATGCTTGGGACCACCTGTTTGCCGGGAACATGGGACCGCTTGGTCGCGATCTCTGCCGGAAACATGGGACCGCCCGGCGTGTCTTGGCGCGCAGGCGGGCGGCGGCCGGCCGCGGGCCGGCGCTGGCGTACGGGGTAGCGCCAGAGGGAAGTGGGTGACGCGCCCGCTGCCCAAGGCGGCTGCGATGCACCGGACCGGCGGCGAGGCGGGGATTGGTACCCGGTCGCCGCTGGTCAGCGCCGGCGGCGGTCGCGAGCGCGTCAATAGTTCCCAACAGCCCAACCGCCCCGCCTATTCCCGAACCCCGGCGGCGCGCGTAACTCTACAGTTCTCGCCTCCGGCGCGAGTTCTGTGGGGTTGGCGCCCCGCGGGCTGGGCGGGCCTCGCCCCGGACCAGGCGGCGCCCCCCGGGGTGGGCGGGCGCCCCCGGGACCAGGCGGTCGGGCGGTGCGGCCGGCCGGCCGGGCGGCATCGTGCCTGGTCTGGGGGTGGGGGGCGGGGGCGGGCTTGGCGGGCCCGTGGTCGAAGTGCCTGTAACAGGGGGGTTTGGAGGGTTTGGGGCCGTTAGAGGCGCAGCGGGCCGAATTAGGGCGCCGACGTGGACAAGCCATCCAAAGCTCGGGAGCCGAACTCAACGTTTACACTGGGGAGGTCAATGCCGCCGCCGGCTGCCCGGCCCAAGGGTGGCCCGCGCCAGTAACCCGGGGGCGGGGGCCCGTGAAAGGGGACAGATGAACGCCAGCCTGGCGGCGCCGGAAGCACTCACGCCGGAGCAGGTGGCGCGTGGCGCGGCGGCGATCACAGCCAATGTGCGGCGCGTCATCTCAGGCCAAACCGAGGCGGTTGAGCTAAGCGTCACCACGTTTCTGGCGGCCGGCCACGTTTTGATCGAGGATGTGCCCGGGGTGGGCAAGACCATGCTGGCCCGGGCGCTGGCGGCCTCGATTGGGGCGAGCGTCAAACGGATCCAGTTCACCCCGGACCTGCTCCCCTCCGATGTGACTGGAGCCCCTATCTTCAACCAGGCCACGCGCCAATTCGATTTCGAGCCGGGGCCAATCTTCGCAAACCTGGTGATCGCCGACGAGATCAACCGGGCCAGCCCCCGCACCCAATCCGCCCTGCTCGAGTCCATGGAGGAGGGCCAAGTCACGGTCGATGGCGCGGCGCACCTCCTGCCGCGCCCGTTCCATGTTGTCGCGACCCAGAACCCGATTGACATGGAAGGCACCCACGCGCTGCTCGAGGCCCAGCGGGACCGCTTCATGGCCCGAGTTAGCCTGGGCTACCCCGACGAGGAGGCCGAACGCGCCCTGGTCCGCGCCCGCGACCTGGACGAGCCGATAGCCCAAGCCAGCCCCGTGGTCTCCTTGGCCGACGCCCAGCGCATGATCGCCGCCGCCCGGCGCACCTTCATCGCCGAGCCGGTGCGCGACTACGCCGTCGCCTTGACCCGCTCCACCCGCCGCAGCCCGGCGCTCGCCTTGGGGGCCTCGCCCCGGGCCGCGATCCACCTGGTCACGGCCGCCAAAGCGCGCGCCGCCGTGCAAGGGCGGGCCTATGTCCTGCCCGATGACGTCCAAGCCCTGGCCGAGTGCGTCTTGGCGCACCGGATTGTCCCGGCCACCCCGGCCCGCGGCCGGGAGGCCATGGTCCAAGCCGCGGCCATCATCCGCCAGTGCGTGGCTGGCGTGCCGGTGCCCGTCCCCATCCAGCCCTGATGCGCCCCGCCCGCCGGCCAGCCCGGCCAGCCCGGCCCGCCCGGCCAGCCTGGCCCGCCGCCCGCCGGCCCGCCCGGCCCGCCGACCGCCAGCCAGCCCGGCCCGCCGCCCGCCGGCCAGCCCGGGGGGCCGCCCGCCAAGTCAAACCGACCGGCCGCGGCTGGGCCCTGGCGCTGATGGGCGGGCTGCTGCTGGCGACCGCTTTGCTGTTTGAGCGCTCGGACGCGATGTTCGGCGCCGTGGCGCTGCTGGGCGCGGTCCTGTCCAGCTGGGCGGTGGCGCGCTTGGCCCCCGCCCCCAGCTTCTTCCAGCGCACGATGCCGTCCGCGCCGGCCACCCGGGGCCGCCCGGTGGCGATTGGGCTGGTCCCCCCGCCCGGCGGCGAGGCCCGGGCGTGGCCGGCCCTGGCGGTGTGGGACTGGACGCCTTGGGGCCGAGCCCCGGCCAACCCCAACCGGGCAGGCACGGCGCTGGGCTACAGCTTCACCCCGCCCGAGCGCGGCGTGTTCCAGCTGGGCCCGGCCCAAGTTGGCTACCGCGGCCCATTGGGGCTGGTCGCAGTGGCCCAGCCGGCCTCCCGCAGGGCCCCGCTGGTGGTTGGGCCGCCGCTGGTCGAACTCGAAGTGCCGTGGCCGGAGGCGGACAGCGACCGCCACCAGGTCCGCTCCAGCCTGGTGGCTGAGAGGGTCACCGACCCGAGCGCGGTGCGCGACTACCAGCCCGGCGACCCGCGCCGGCTGGTGCATTGGAAGGCCACCGCCCGCCGCGACCGGCTGATGGTGCGCCAGACGGTGCGGCGGGCCCTGCCAGACGCCTGGATTTTGGTGGACGATGCCGCCCCGCCGGGCGAGGCCGCCGAGCAGGCCTTGTCGATCGCCGCCTCCGTCGCGGTCAAACTGCTGCGGGCGCGCCACACCGTGCGCCTGGCGCCGCTGCGCGCCCCCGGCCCGCCCGCCCGCTTCACGCCGGGCGGCGGCGCCGACCCCGTGCTGGAGGCGTTCGCGCGGGTGGAACTGGGGCAAGCGGCATCGGGCAACTGGGTGGCGCGGCTGGCGGGCGATTTCGGCTCCCGGGGGGCGACCGGGCCCATCTACGGCGCCCTGGCCCAGCTTGACTCCGACCTCCTAGCCGAGCTGCGCAGTGCCGGCGGGTTGGCCCATCCTGGGGTGTTGTGGCTGGTGGGGGAGGCGGCGCGGCAGCGGGTGGAGGTGGCCCGGGCGGGCTGGGTGGTGGCGGAGGTGGGGGCGTGAGGCCGGGGCTGGGCGGCAAAGCCATGATGGTGGCGCTGTATCTGTCGCTGATTGTGCCGCTGCGCTACCTGGTGGCCGGGAACACCTGGATTGGCTGGTACGTGGGGTTTGGCGGGCTGGTGTTCGCGGTTGGGGCGGTGGGGCGGGCGGCCGGGCTGAAAGACCGCACGGTGGGGCTGTGCCAGATCTTGTTGCTGCCGTTGGCGCAGGTGGTGGCCTTCGCCAGCGATGTCGCCTGGCTGTGGGCGCTGCCCAACCGGGCGGTGGCGGAGCGGTTTTGGGAGATGGGCCAAGGCCTGGGGCGGACCTTTCTGGTCGACGTCGCGCCGCTGGCCCCCTCCGAGGGGCTGTGCGCCTTGCTGGGGATCAGCGGCGGGCTGCTGGCCTGGGCCTTTGACTGGTACACGGTGACGCTGCGGGCGGCGGCCGCGACCGGCATGTTCGCTTTGCTGGTGCTGGTGGTGACGGTGGCGTTTGTGCGCTCCGGGCTGCCTGTCCTGGCCCTGGCGCCGAGCCTGGTGTGCTACCTGGGGCTGCTGGCGGCGACCTCGCCTGTGCCGCCGGCCTGGATTGCGGGGGCGGGGCGGTGGCGGCTGGCGGCGCGCGCCACCCCGGCGGCGCTGGTGGCCGGGGCGGCCGGGCTTGGGCTGGCGGCCTCGCTGGCGCCGGGGTTGGCCGGCGGCGCGTTGGTGCGCGGCGGCGAGAACTGGACCATCCCCTACGGCTCCCAGGGCGGCGCGCGGCAGGTTGTCGGGGCTGACAGCCCACTGGTCGATGTCAGCCGCGACCTGCGCGAGCAAGCCAACTACGAGGTTTTGCGCTACGCCACGGCCGCGACCGAGCCGGTCTACTTGCGGCTGACCGCGCTGAGCGAATTCGACGGCGCCGAGTGGCGCCATGTGGACGGGGCGCAGATCGCCTTCGAGGCGCCTACCAACTTGGCTTGGGACGGGGCCTTGGCGATGGATGCGCCAGTGGCGCCGCTGGGCGCGGTCGAGCCGGTGGCGGTGCAGCTCAAAGCCCTGGATTCGGCCTGGCTGCCGGCCCCCTACCTGGCGCTGGACCTGTGGGGGACCTCCGGGCCGCTGTATTTGGACCAGGCCGATAGAACCCTTCAGCTGGGCTGGCCGGACGGCGCCGAGGCGGGCTACACCGTGCTTTGGGGCACCCCGGGCAACCCGGCCAGCGCCGCCGCCGCGGCCGCCGGGGGCGGCGCCGGCCAAACCGTCGAGCCGGGCGCCGGCGCGGGCGCGGGCGTGGGCGCGGGCGGCAGCGTCTGGCGGGAGTACCAGACGCCGCAGGAGGGCGCCAGCGAAGAGTTCAACCTGGCGGCGGGGGATGAGACCACCTACACGGTGGGCCAATACCGCTTCGGACCCGGCCACGGCGACCGGGCGGCCAGCGGCGACCCGTTGTACGGCCCGTTGGAGGATGCCGCCCGCTACCTGGCGCTGCCGCCGGGCCTGCCCGCGGCGATTGGCCTGACAGCGCGCCAGGCGGTGGCCGGCGCGGCGGCCGACCCATCCGCCCAGGCGGTGCCGGGCGCCTTGGCCTACGCGCAGGGCGCGGCGCTGGTCGCCTACTTCCAGGAGGCGGGCTTCGAGTACTCCCTGGACGCGCCCGCCGAGCCGGCCGATGGCGGCGACCAAGGCCAGGTGATCGCGCGGTTCCTGGAGGACAAGTCCGGCTATTGCGTCCACTACGCGGCCGCCATGACGCTGATGGCGCGCGAACTTGGCATTCCGGCGCGTCTCGCCGTGGGCTACATGCCGGGCCAGCGGGTCGGCTCGGCCGAACCGGGGGAGTGGGGGCTGGCCGCGGACGGGCGCGAAATTGGGCTCTACTCGGTGGGGGCGGACCGGTTGCACGCCTGGCCGGAACTGTACATCGAGGGACTGGGCTGGACCAGCTTCGAGCCCACCGTGGGCGCCAGCCAGCGCGCGGCGGGCGTCCAGGCCAGTTCCGCCGCCCCGGGCGCCAGCCCTTCCCCCAGCCGGCCTTCGGCCCAGGGCTCCACGCCGGGCGCCAGCGCGGCCGCGCCGCCCGGCGGGCGCCCGGCGGGCGGCGCGGCCTCGGTGGCGGGGTGGGCCTGCGCCATGTTCGGGGCCTTGGCCTTGGCCGCGGCCGCGCCGGGCGGGTGGCGCTGGCTGCTGCGCCGCAGGCGGTGGCGGGCCGGGCTGGCCGGCGCCTGGGATGAGGTCTGCGCCAGCGCCGCCGATTTGGGGCTGGGGCCGCCGCTTTGGCGCACCCCGGCCGGATTCGCGGCCGAGGTGGGGGCGCAGCTGCGGGCGGCGGACCAGGCGCCGGCCGCCGCCGCGCTCGAGGCTCTGACCGCGGCCGTGGAGCAAGCCGCCTACGCCCCGCCAGCCCCCGCCGAAGCCCCTGCCGCCGGGGCGCCCCCCGGAGCCGGCGCGCTCCCCGCCGCCGGAGCGGCTTCCGCCCCCGGCGCGCTTCCCGCCGGGGCGCCTACCGCCGGGGAGCCCTGCGGGGCCGGAGCGCTCCCCGCCGGGGCGCCTGCCGGCGGCGCGCTTCCCGCCGGGGGGTCTGCTGCCGGGGAGCCCCGCGGAGCCGGCGCGCTTCCCGCCGCCGGAGCGGCTTCCGCCCCCGGCGCGCTTGCCGCCGCCGGAGCGGCTTCCGCCCCCGGCGCGCTTGCCGCCGCC
>JAITIG010000118.1 GCA_031279575.1 Bifidobacteriaceae bacterium | reverse complement strand
CGCCAGGTCGGCCTCGAGGCCGCCGTCCGGGTCGAGCAGGGCTTGGCGCAAGGTCTGGCGGATCAGCGCCGCCTGCGAGACGCCCCGGTCGCCGGCCAGGCGCGCCAGCGTCGCCACCAACGGCTCGTCCAGGTAAATGTTGGTGCGCCGCATACACCACAACATACACCACTGGCCGGACGGCATCGGCCATCGGGGCCGCGCCGCGCGGTCGGGACGTTGTCCGATGCCGCGCGACCGCTCCCAGCCCCGCCGCGCGCCGGTGGTGGCGCCGTGCAGCGGTGCTCCTCCGTGTGGTCGGGACGTTGTCCGGTGCCGCGCGACCGCTCCCAGCCCCGCCGCGCCCCGGTTGGCGTCGCGGCTCAACGGGAAGATGAGGCCACCTGTGATGCTGGTGATGCGATACCGTTGATGCCATGCGCACCACAGTCAACCTGGACGCCGAACTGCTGCGCCAGGCGAAATCTCGCGCCCGCGAGCGCCAAATGACCTTGGGCGGCTACTTGGAGGATGCGATCCGCCGGGACCTGGTGCGCCTCCCGGCCGGGTCCGCCCCTGTGGCGCTGCCGGCGTTCCCGGCGGGCCAGGTCCGGCGCGGAATCGACCTGTTGTCCAACCGGTCGATGCTCGAGGCGATGGAAGAAGGCGGTCCGGGGACTTGATAGTCGTCGATGTGAACGTGCTGGTCGCGGCGGCGGTGGCGGACCATCCGCGGCACGCGGAGACGCGGTCGTGGCTGGCCGGGGAGTTGGGGTCGGCGGACCGAGGCGTCTTGATTCCAGACCTGGTTTGGGTTGGGCTGGTCCGGATTGTGACCAACCGGCGCGTTTTCACCGAGCCCCTGTCCATTGAGCAGATCACCCAGTTCGCCGAGGCCGTGGTCGCTGCGCCCGGGTACTTGCCGTCTCCAGGCGAGGCCGGCCCGGGCGGCTTCCTGGGTCTTTGCGCCGCCGCGTCGGCGGTCGGCAACTTGGTCCCCGACGCCTATCTGGCCAGCGTGGCTTTGCGCCTGGGCTGCCCGGTGGCGACGTTCGACCGGGACTTCCGCCGCTTCGACGGGCTCGAGATTCGCGAATTGGCGCCTGGAGGGTGACCGCCCGCGCCCGCCGCCCCCGCCGCGCGCGGCGGTAGCCTGGTCGGGGACGCGGCGCGGGCCGCGCCGAGTTGCTAAGGAGTTGCCATGCGGCGCGCCAAAATCGTCTGCACCATAGGGCCGGCCACCGAGTCGGCCGAGCGGATCGCCGAGCTGATCGACGCGGGCATGAACGTCGCCCGGCTCAACTTGTCCCACGGCGCCCACGCCCAGCACCGGGCCGTCTACCAGGCCATCCGCTCGGTGTCCGAGCGCTTGGGGGAGCCCGTCGGCATCCTGGCGGACCTGCAGGGGCCCAAAATCCGGTTGGGGCGCTTCAAAGGCGGCCAGCCGGTCGAGTTGGCGGCCGGCGACCGCTTCACCATCACGACCGATGACGTCGAGGGCACCAGCCAGCGCGCCTCCACCACCTACCAGGGGCTGCCCGGCGACGCCCGCCCGCGCGACCTGATCCTGATCGACGACGGCAAAGTGGTGGTCCGAATCGACCAAGTCACCGCCACCGACGTGGTCACCACCGTGGAGGTGGGCGGCGAGATCTCCGACCACAAGGGGCTGAACCTGCCGGGGGTGGCCGTCTCCGTGCCCGCCCTGACCGCCAAAGACGTGGCCGACTTGCGCTTCGCGCTGGACTTGGGGGTCGACATCGTCGCTTTGTCGTTTGTGCGCTCGGCGGCCGATTTCGACGCCGTCCAAGCCGTCATGCGCCAGGCGGGGCTGAGGCGGCCGGTGGTGGCCAAGATTGAAAAACCGCAGGCGGTCCACAACCTGCACCAGATTGTGCGGACCTTCGACGCCATCATGGTGGCGCGCGGCGACTTGGGGGTCGAGCTGCCGCTGGAGGACGTGCCGCTGGTGCAAAAAGACGCCATCGACCTGGCCCGGCGCTACGCCAAGCCGGTGATCGTGGCGACCCAGGTGCTCGACTCGATGATCGCCAGCCCCAGGCCCACCCGGGCCGAGGCCTCCGACTGCGCCAACGCGGTGCTGGACGGCGCCGACGCCGTGATGCTGTCCGGGGAGACCGCCACCGGCGCCTACCCCATCGACGCGGCGCGCACCATGGCCCGGATCATCGAGGCGACCGAGGCCGGCGGCGGCGGGCGGATCAGGCCCGTGAGCGCCACGCCGCGCACCAACGCGGGGATCTTGACCAAGGCGGCGGCGCAGATCGCCGACACCATGGAGGCCGCCTACCTGGTGGCGTTCACCGAGACGGGCGACTCGGCCCGGCGGATGGCGCGCCTGCGCTCGCCCATCCCGCTGATCGCTCTGACCCCGAACCCGGCGGTCCAACGCCAGCTGGCGCTGGCCTGGGGCATCAGCGCCTTCCAGGTGCCGACCTACGAGCACACCGACCGCATGATCCTGGGCGCCGACTCGGTGCTCAAGGCGCACGGCCTGGGCCGGCGGGGGGACACGGTGGTGATCGTGTCCGGCGCCCCGATGGGCCGGACCGGCACCACCAACCAGATCCTGGTCCACCGGGTGGGGGAGCTGGACGTGACCACAGAATCCCTGCCCGCGACGCCGGCCGGGGCGGGCGGCGATGAGAAAGGAAACTGAGCCGATGACGCGCGCGCCAGCCGACTTTGACAACCGGGCCTGGGCCAGCGGGCGCTGGCTGCTGGTGGCGGCCGGGGTGCTGACCATCGGGCTGGGGCTGATCGGCTGGGCGCAGTACCGGCCGGAGGCCGGTTTCAGCGACCTGCTGTACTGGTCGGTCTCGCTGTTCGCGCTCTCATTCGAGGCCTCGACCGGCCAGCCGATCCCCCTGGTGCTCGACGCGGCGCGCTTCTTGGCGGTGATCTGCCTGGTGCTGGCGGTGGGCTGGATTGTCAGCTCGGTTCAAGGGCTGCTCCAAGGCGGGCGCGACAGGTGGCGGGCGCGGCGGGCCAAGAACCACGCGGTGATTGTCGGCACCCGCCCCGACGTGTACGACTTGGCGGCCGCCTACGCCGCCGCCCGCCCGCCGCGCGGCCGGGGCGGCAAGCCGGTGGTGCTGGGCGATTTCAAACCCGCCGAGGCGGCGCGGCTGCGAGCCTGCGGCGCGATCGCGCTGCCGCTCGGCGCCCGGCTGGCCGAGGTGCTCGAGGGCAGCAGCCAGGTGGTGGTGGCGGGCGAGACAGACTACGAGACGATGCGTTTGGCCACGCTGGTGGCCAGCCGCCCAGCCGAGTCGCCCGATGCCGTGCTGCTGTTCGACGGCCGCGAGGCCGCCCAGCTGTGGGGCCGCCAGCAGCGCTCGACGGCGGTGTGCCGCAGCGTGCAGTTGGCGATCGGCTGCTGGCGGCAGTTGCCGCCGGTGGTCGCCGACCGCATCACCCCGCCGCCGATCATCGTGGGCGACGGGCTGTTGGCGGCCGAACTGGTGCGGCACGCCGTCATCGGCTGGCAGGAGCCGGGGGAGGCGATGGCGGTCCACTGCGTTGGCCTGGACGAGGCGTGGGCCGAAACCGCCAAGGCGGGTTTGGGCGGCCGGGGCGACATCGTGTTTGCGAGGCTTGCGGCAGCCACCGGCGCCGATGCGGCTCAAACCGTCGAGCAGGTGCTCAACGACGGCAAGTGGCGGCCGCCGGCCGATCCGAAGCGGGGGCAGGCCACCGGGCCAACTGTGATTGTCGCCTTGGAGGAGGTCGACCCGGCGGCGGCCATCGCCATCGGCAGCGCCGTCAGCCGCCAACTGGGGGCGGCCGGGGCCAGGGTTGGCGTGGTGGTGCCGGAGCTGTCGGTTGGCTCGGGGATGGCGGGTTTGGCCGGCTCCGGCGTCAGGCTGATTGGGCGCCGCGAGCTGGTGGCGGACCCGGGCATCTTGACCCTGACCGCATGCCAGCGCCTGGCGGACCAAATCCGCGCCGACGCCGCCACCTGGCCCTTGGACGTGTCCACCCTGTTCGGCTCGGCCGGGCCGATCCGCGCCCAGGCCGGGGTGGGGGGAGCGGCCGGCGGGATCGACGAGGCGTTGGTGGCGCGGGTCGCGGACCAGGCTGAGGCGATTTTGGCGGCCGGCCGGGTGGATGTGTTCGGGGCCGATCCAGCCCCGGACGAGTTGATTCTGCTCGCCCCCGACGAGCTGAACTCGATGGCGCGCGCAGTGCTGCATCTGGCCGAGGGTTCGCCCGCCGTGGCGGCCTTGGAGCCGCCGGCGCGCTGGGTGCGGGCGCTTGAGTTCGCATGGCGCCTGCCCACCTTGGCGGCCCGGGCGGGCTGGTCGCCGCGCCGGCCGGCCGGATACGTCTCGGCCGTGGCGCCCGCCAAGCTGCTAGACCAGGCCCGCCAGGTCCACGAGGTTTATTTGGCGAGCGCGCAGGCCACCAACAACGCCACCAACTCGGCCAACGCCGGCAAGTCCTGGGAAGAGGTCTCCGCGGCCGACCAAAGCTCGAACCGGGCGCAGTTGCTCGGCGTGCCGCTGAAACTCGCCGCCGCCCGCCTGTCGTGGCGCAAACCCGCCGCCAAGCCGCAGCTTTACGAGTTCTCGGCCGCCCAGATCGAGTTGCTGGCCGCCTTGGAGCACCGGCGGTGGGCCCAGTTCGCCATCCGCTCCGGCCGCTCGAGCCACATTTACGCCCAGATCGACTGGGCCGCCTTGAGCGACGATGAGAAGCGATACGACCTCGACACCGTCACCAGCCTGCCCCAGATGCTGGCGGGCCTCGGCATTGAGATCTATGACCCTGCCCCGGTCCCGGCCGAGGCGCGTTAGCGCAGGTGGGCGCGGGCGCGGTGGGCGGCGGTGAGGACGGCCAGGACCAGCGCCGCCGCCGTCCAGGCGATTAGGCCGCCCGGGCGCGGGGCCCCGGCCGCGAGGTAGCCGAACCCGGCGCCAAGCAAGACGGCATCGGCGTTCCAGGCGGCCAAGATGACTGGCGCCGGGTCGCCCATGGGGGTCGCCAGCGGCGCCGCCAACCGCAGCGGCGGCGCCCCGCGCAGGGCGTCGCGCCCCCGCGCCGCCAGCGCCACCAGCGTCCAAGCCACCACCCCGGCCGCCAACCAGCCAGCCGAGGCCGGCCCGCCCGCCAAGGCGCCCGCCAGCGCGCCCGCGCCGGTCAGGGCCAGCCCCAGCGTGGCCGGCGCGACCAGGCGGGCCAGCGCCAGGCGGGCCGGCGGCGCGCCAAAAGCGCCCGGCCCGCGCAGGTCGTTGGCCCAGTCCCGCAGGCCGTCGGTGAACGGCCCGAGCGCGGCATAGGCGATGACGGCGGCCGCGGCGCCGAGCGCGCCTGGCGGCAGGGGGTTGGCCGGGGCGGCGGCGATGGCCTGCGCCAGAGCCAACCCCGCCAGCGCCAGCCCGGCCGCGCCGGCCGCCAAACGGCCTGGTGTCCTGGCCAGGGCCACAAAATCAGCCCGCGCGAAAGCCCAAAACCAGCCGCCCCGCCGCCCCAAGGGCCTGCCCCAGGGCCGCCTTGGGGCAGCGCGGTAGGCGGCCAGCGCCTCCCCGGCCGCCCCGCTTGCCGCGGCCAAGCCGGCCGCCTCCCAGGCCAGCGCCTGTCCCAGCACCACCGGCGGCCACAGCCGGCGGGCCAGCGCCGGCGCCGCCCAGGCCAAACAGATCAGGGCGGCCGCCGCGCAGGCGCCCAAGAACCAGGCGGTTTCCGCCCCCGCGCCGGCCGCCCCCAGCCCGAACACCGCCCAGGCCTCCAGCAGGCGTCCGGGCCCGGCGGCCGCCAGCGCCCAGGCGCCGGCCAAGCCGCCCCAGACCGCGGCCGCGGCCGCGCCGCGGGCGGCGCGCGGCGCCGCCTCGCCCGCCAGCCAAGCCACCGCCGCCAAGCCGGCGCCGGCCAAGGCGAACCCAAACCCGGCCAGGGCCCCGGCCCAGGTCGGCGCCGCGCCGCCAACCAGCCCGCCCGCCGCCCACAGGGCCACTGCCGCAGCCGCCAAGAAGGCCGCTGAGCGGCCAAACCGCCGCCGCGCCGCCCGCGCGCCGGGTGCGGCCGCCTCCAGGGTGGCGAAAACGGCGAACGGGTCGCCCAAGACCGGTCCGCGCCACCCGCCGGCCGCGAATCCGGCCCAGGCGGCCAAGCCAAGCCAAACTGCCGCCGCCGCCACCGCGCCCAGGCCGTCCGGCGCGGCCGCGGCCGCGGTTTGCCCCAGGCCGAGCGCCGCCCGGGAGGCGGCCAGGCGCGCCCTGGCCTCGAACAAGACGCCGCCCGCGCAAGCCAGCACCACCGCCAACCCGACGGCCGCCTCGTAGCCCCGCGCCCAGGCGCCGCGCCGCGCCCGGCCGGAGCCGACGGCATCGGCCGGGCGGAACCGGCGCAGGCTCCAAACCGCCGGGGGGCTGGCGGGAGGCATGGTCAAGGGGCCTGTCCGCCCAAGGCGACCACCGGGCCGCCCAGCGCCTCGACCAGGCTGGCGCTGTGGGTGGCGGCCACCACCGCGGCGCCGCCAGCGGCGGCGCCGGCCAGGGCCGCGCCCAAAGCGGCCAGGCGGGCGCTGTCCAGGCTTTGCTCGGGCTCGTCGACCAGCAGGACCGAGAACGGCCGCAGCAGGGCCACGCAAAGCGAGGCGGCCTGCAACTCGCCGGCTGAAAGCTGGTGCGCAAAGCGGTCCGCGATGTCCTCGGCCAGCATCGAACGCAAGGCGCCGGCCGCCGCCGCCTCAGCTTCGCCTGGGTTGAAACCCCAGGTCAAGCCGACCAGGCGGAGGTGTTCGGCGATTGTCAGAGCAAAACCGAAGGGGATTGGGGCCACCAGGCGGGACACGGCCCGGCGAAACCCCGCCTGGCGCAGGTCGGGGATCCGCCCCGCCACCAGCGCGGCCCCCGAAAACCGCGGCTGGAGGCCCGCCAGCACCCGCAGCAGGGTGGTTTTGCCAGCCCCGTTGGGGCCGGTCAGGCAAACCGCTTGGCCCGCCTGGGCGGTCAGGTCGGTTGGCGGCAGCAGCGTTTGGCCGGCAATTTTGACGCCGACTCCCCGGGCTTGGACCAGCGGCTGGGCGGGCGCGCTAATTGTGGACGACCACCTTGGTGCCGATCGGCGCGAAGTCGTAGATGGCTTTGGCGTCGCGGGTTTTCATGTTGACGCAACCGTGCGAGACGCCCATCTGCCACAGGTTCGGCTCGTTCCAAGGGGCCGAGTGGAACGCCACCCCGCCGTTGAAATAGGACACCCAGTCGGTGGGCGACTCATAGGGGTCTGAGGCGGGGCCGCGCATGATCTGGTGATCGTACTTGAGGTAGACGTAAAACTCGCCGGTCGGGGTGGGGGTGGAGGGTTTGCCAATCGAGATGACGTAGCTGGCGATCTGCGTGGTGCCCTCGTAGAGGGTGGCCAGGTAGGTGGAGCGGTTGACGTCGATCCAGCGCGCGCCGTTCGGCTCGTCGTAGTTGGAGGGGGGCTCCTGGGTCTCGGTCTGAAACGGGTCCGCCTCCAGCGGCACCTGGATGGTGGCGTCCTGGCCGGCCTCCAGGGCTTGGCGCACCTGCTCCACCACCCCTGCCGGGTCCGCCATCTTGAGGCCGTTCAGGCCCCACTGGCTGACCCCGATCTGCTTGGTGGTGCCCGGGTAGACCAGCCTGATCTCCTTGCGGGAGGGGACGGCCACCTGCTCGCCCAGCACCGGCGGCAGGTCGGCGGCGATCGCCTCGGCGTCGAAGGACAAGGTCAGCGTGCCGGCCGCCCGGTCCGGCGCGAACCGCGCCCAAGCCCCGATCATCCCGGCCGGCAGCTGGTAGGTGCGGGACTTGGAGCCCTCCTGCCCGTTGTCGAAGGTGATGACGCGCCCCAAGGCGGCGGTGGCGGCCTGGGCGGCGGCCTCGGCCGCTGCGTCCGCGATGGCCGGCGGGTCCGGCTCCGCGCGCACTTCGAGGGTGGTTGGCGCGGCGGTGTTGGCCAGATAGGCCGCCACCGCGTCGACCGCCGGCTTGGGGTCGGTTTTCAAGCCCGTCACCGACGGGATGACCTTGAAGGCGCCCGCCTCGGCGTCGAATTCGACCGAGGCGTCCTTGGTTGTCTCGTCTTCGGTGATGAAGGTCTCATCCAGGTAGGCGCCCAGGGTGGCGGCGTCGATCTGCGCCTCCACCGCGACCGGTTTGGCCACCCACGGGTTGAGCCGCTTCCACAGCGGCTCGCCCCGGCCGGCTGCCAGCACAGTGTTGGCCACGGCTTGAGGGTCGGACCGGACCCCCAAGTCGGCCGCTTTGCCGCTGGCTTTCTCACCCGCCCGGGTGAAGGTGAACTCCAGGTTGTCCACCAGCCCGGCCGCGCGCTCGGCGACCTGCGCGGCGGTCAGCCCGGCCACGCTTTGGCCGGCCAACTCGGCGCCAGGGGCGGCCCGGTCGCGGTAGTACTCGTTGGCGTAGGCCACCCCTCCGGTCAGGCCCGCCACCAGCGCCAGCGTCGCCGCCAGCGACCAGGCCAGGCGCCGCCGCCGCCGGCGGCCGCCGTCGCGCGAGTGGCGTTCGGCCGGCCGCTTCGCCGCCGGGGCGGCTGCCAGCGGCTGGTGGGCCGCTGTCTCGCCAGGCGGGGAGGGCTCCGGGCTTGGCGCCGAGCCATCGGCCGGCTCCTCGGCGGGCTCGGTGGTGTCCGGCGATTCGGCGGGCTCGGTGGTGTCCAGCGGTTCGGTGGGGTCGGTGGTGTCCAGCGGTGCGGTGGCCGCGGCGGCATCGGGCGGTTCGGCGGGCTCGGTGGTGTCAGGCGGTTCGGCGGCCGCGGCGGCATCCGGCGGATCGGCGGGCTCGGTGGTGTCCAGCGGT
>JAITIG010000093.1 GCA_031279575.1 Bifidobacteriaceae bacterium | reverse complement strand
GGCGCGCCCGGGCGGCGGGGAGCGGCTTTAGGGACAGGGGCGACCACCAGGCGACCCAGCGCGCACGCCACGGCTGCGAGCGCCTGAGGGCGCGGATGACAACGCGGGCGGCGGCGGCTCCGCCGGCCAGGTCCGGGCGCGGCCCGGGGGCCGCGCCCGGGGAGTCGCCCGGGGAGTCGCCCGGGACCGATGGCGCCGGCGGCGCGTAGGCCGCCAATTCGACGGCCGCGGCCAAATCCTCCAGCGCCCGGGCGGCCGGCCCCTGGCCGGCCCGGTCAAGCCAATCGACCAGCAGGCCGGCGGCAGCGGCGGGCGTGCGCCAGGGCGCCACGCCCAGGCGCAAATCAGCGGCCGTGGCCGCGACTTCCAACCAGATGCCGGCCAGGCCGCCGCGCCAGCGGCGGCGGCGCGCGAGCGGGCGGCGGACCGCCGCCCGCGTCAGACCCGGGGCGGCGCCGGCCAACGCCAGCACCGCGAACGCGCCCAGCGCCCAACCCCACCAACTCGGGCCGGTCCATTCACCAGGCGCCCCGGCGGACCCCGCCGAAGGGCCGGCGGTGGGCGAGGCGCCCGGCGTGGACGGCGAACTGGCTGACGGGCGACCCGGCTCCGTGGCCGGCGCCGACGTGGCCGCGGGCGGTGACACGGCATCGGACCCTGTTGGCCGGGGCGACGCCGACTCGTACCCGGAAGCGGCCGCGCGCGAAACGGTCGGCTCGAAACCAACCCAGCCTGACCCGGGCAAATAAAGCTCCGGCCAGGCGTGCAGGCGGTTGGCCGCGACCGAATACGTGGTCACCCCGCCGTCCTGGGCGATCGCGCTGCCCGGCAGATAGCCGACCGCCACCCGCGCCGGAATGCCCAATTCGCGGGCCATCAGGGTCATGGCGGCCGCGAAGTGGACGCAATAACCGGACTTGACCTCCAGGAAACGGGCGATCACGTGGACCGAGTCGCCGTCGTAGCCCTCGCGCGCGGGCGTCGACATGGAATACACGAAACCCGATTCCCGGAAGAACCGCTCCAAGGCCAGGGCCTGCTCAAACGGGTCGTCGCCAGCCTCGGCGGTGGCGGCGAGGGCCGTCTCCGCGATCATTTCGGGACGCTGTTGCGGCAGAAAGGTGTAGGGCCGCAGCGCGCGCACCAGCTCCGGCTCCAAGGTCGTGGCGGCGGCGGCCCGCGCCGCCTCAGAACCGGGGTCCGTCAGCCAGGCCGAGACGGTGTAGGACTGCTGCTGGCTCCCGCCCTCGACCAGGCTGAGCGTCAAGTCGTTCAGGTCCACCAGCAGCGAGCCCGGCGAGCCGGCGACCGCTGTCGGCTGGTACGGCGCCGGCAGCCACTCCGAATTGAGGTCCACGATCTCGACGCCGATGCTCGCCTCCGTCCCGACCGTGTCCGTCCGCGCGCCCGGCAAAGGCACCGCCTCGGCATTGTCGGTGCTGTAAATGCGCTGGTCACCGGGGATTCGTTGCCAGGTTGTGCCGTCGAACTGGCCCAGCGTTGTCAGCCTCAGATAAACCGGCCCGACCCGCGAGGTGTAACGCAGCGCCTCGGTCGAGGGGCTGGCCCGGAGGTCGTCGCCCAGATCGATCAGCGGGTTGACGCCGCCGATGTAGATCGGGCCGTTGTCGCGGCCTTGGACAAGACCGCCGATGCCGAGGCCCGGGGTCACCTGCCCCGCGGCCAGACCCAGCGCCACAGCGCCAACCACGACGATGGGCGCGGCGGGGCGCGGTCGCGCCCCGGGAGCGGTCACGGCCAGCACCGTCAAATAGGCCAGGGCCATCGGGGCGAAGACCGCCGGGCGCAGGCCCTCGCGCACAAACGCCACCGCCACCACCGCGATCAAGGCGGCGAACAGGCCGGTGGCGGCGGGGGCTTTGACGGTGAAGACATACCAGTCGAAGACCCAGGCCAGGATCGCGCCGCTGAGCGCCACAAAGGCGAAGATCCATTCGCCCGCCGCCAGGGGGCTGACCTCGAACAGGAAGGCGCGGCCGAGTTCGCCGCCCAGGTCCGTGAACCGGTCCCAGACGCGCGCGTTCGGGATGACCCACAACCAGGCCACGTCGGCGGCGAAGGCCGCCGTCAGGGCGGGCGGGACCAGCGCCCCTTGGATCACCCCGACCAGGCCGTTGGCCAGGCCCATTGACCGCCCGATCAGCCCGACGGCGAAGATCATCAAGCCGAAGGAGGCGTACCAGCCGAACCAGTCCGGACCCTGGATGAGTTGTGTCACCGGCGCCGCCAGCGTCAGGTACAGGATGACGGTGACTCCCAGCACGCCTGCGCGCGCCCGCCAGCGGTTCGGGGCTCTCAATCTGGTCTCACCACCGTCCAGCCCTGTTGCCGCAGCGCCGCGGCCAGGCCGTCCGAGCCGGTCACCCACAGTTGGCCGGGCCGCGCCAGGCCCGCCAGGCGGCTGAGTTCGAGCAGCGTCTCGGCGTCGGCTTGGGCCAGCGCGCCGTAGATCGGGGCTATCGCCCCGCGAGCGCCGATGCCGTTGAGCAAGCGTTGGCTGAGGGGTGGCCCGGTCAAGCGGTCGCCCGGGCCGGCCCCGGCCGCCTGAGCCGGGCCCATCGGCCCCGGCGCCAATTGACTCCGAGCGAACGCCTCCAGAATGGCGCTGGCGCCGGCGGCCGGGTCGAACCGCGCGTCCGGCGCGGCCCGCCCCGCCAGGTAGACCAGGCGGACGGTGTGGCCGGTCCGCGCCAGCCGCAGCGCCACCGAAACGCTGATCGACAAGGCCGCCTCGGCGGCCGGACCCGGGCTGGCGGCATCGTCCACCAAAACCCAAGCCTGGGGCAGCCCGCGCAACGTGACCTCGCGCACCATCAGGCGGTCGCGGCGCGCGGTCGCCTTCCAGTGCACCAAGCGCCGCGGATCGCCGACCTGGTAGTCGCGCACGGCCGCCGGCTCGGTGACCCGTTCCGCGCCCGCCTGGGTGCGGGCCTGCGGCAGGTCGGAGCCGGCGTCCGGCAATGTCACCGCCACCTCCACCAGCGCCGGCGCCACCAGCAACTCGGCCGCCGGAGCGGTCTGATAGGCGGCGGTCACCAGGCCCAGCGGGCCGGGCACGGCGATCCGGGCGGGGCCTATGGGGTAGGCGCCTCGGCTCGGCGCGGCGAAGGTGTAGCCCAGGGCCGTCCCCTCAGAGTCGGCTTTGACCTCGGCCTCCAGCCACGGCGTCCGGTCCCGCACCAGCGCCGCCGGCGGCGCGAAACCGGTTCCGGGCGCCAAGGCGAGCCGGACCCGAACCGGCGCCCTGGGCGCCAACGGCCCCGGCGTCATCGTGCGCAGAAGAACCCCGGGAGGGCGCCCAAGGCGGGCGGCGACCCAGCTGAACCCGAGCGCGGCCCACAATGTCACCCCCGCCCAGAGCGCGTCCGAGCGCGCGAACACCAACGCCACCGCCACGAACACAGACCCGGTCAGTCCCAGGCAGGTGCCCCGGGCGGTCATTTTGAGGCGGGCTTTGCCGGGCCTGGCCTGCGGCATCATTCTGGGACGGCGACGGGCACCGGCACCGTGGCGACGCAGTCGCGGATGATCGCGGCCGCCTGCGTGATCGCTTCGGCGCCGCGCGCCGGGGCCACAGGCATGATCCGGTGCGCCAGGACCGGCTCTGCCAGCCCTTGCACGTCATCGGGAATGACGTAGGCGCGGCCTTGGACGGCTGCCAGCGCCTTGGCGGCGGTCAGCAGGTGCACGGCCGCGCGCGGCGACGCCCCCAGGGTCAGCGCCGGGCTCAGGCGCGTGGCGCGGACCAACGCCACGGCGTAGCGGCTGACCGCCTCGGCCACGTAAACCCTCCGGCAGGCGTCGATCATGCGGCCAACGGCCGCCAGCGACGCGACGGGCCGCAGGCTGTTGATCGGCTCGGCGAGGTCGCGCGCCCGGACCATCGCGTGTTCGGCCTGTTCATCGGGGTAGCCCATGGCGATGCGGGCCATGAAACGGTCCCGTTGGGCTTCCGCCAGCGCGTGCGTGCCTTCCATGTCGATCGGGTTCTGGGTCGCCACCACATGAAACGGGGCTGGCAGGGCGTAGGTCACGCCCTCGACAGTGACCTGGGCTTCCTCCATGCATTCGAGCAGCGCCGATTGCGTGCGCGGGGACGCCCGGTTGATCTCGTCGGCTATGACGATGTTGGCGAAGACCGGCCCCGGCTCGAAGTCGAATTGGCGTGTGGCCTGGTTGAAAATCGGCGCGCCGGTCACGTCCGAGGGCAGCAGGTCGGGCGTGAATTGGATGCGCTTGACGCTGGCCCCGACCGATGCCGCCAGCGCCTTGGCCAGCATCGTCTTGCCGACGCCGGGAACGTCTTCGATCAGCACGTGGCCGTGGGCCAGGAATATGGTCACGGCCAGTTCGACGGCCTGGCGTTTGCCGGTGATGACGCGCGCCATATTGGCGGCGATGGCGCCGGCGCCTTGGGCCACCGCCTCGGCGCCCAGCGGCGGTTGGTTGCCGTGGGCCGCGGGCCGTTGGCTGATGTCCATGGTTCTCCTTCAGGGGCTGTCAGCCAGTTTAGATCGTTGATTCCCCGAGGTTTGCTCGGCAGGCCGCGGGCGACGGCAGGCCGCGGGCGCCATGGGTCCCGCCCGGCCCGGCCCGGGCCAATTTGAGGCGACCATCAGGCGCACCGCCGCGTGACCTCCAACATTTAAACCCAAAAAGCGCCTACCGTGGGCTGGGTGAGGCCTGCCCTGTTCGCATTAGCCGGTCGTAAACGCCAATCCGAGGCGGTGGCCGCCACCGGTCCGCGCCCAGTCACCGCCAGCGATTTGCGCGCGGCCGGACTCGGCCAGGCGTTCGCGGCCTGGAACGATGAACTGGCGCGGCTGGGGGGCACCAGTGCCGAAGTCGACATCGCAGCGCTCGGCAACACCGTGCTCGACTTGACCCTGGCCCACCCGTCAGGGATCGCCCAGCTTTACGCCGGGCGCACCACCGAACTGCGCTCCCTCATCCGCGACAAGGTCACCTGCCTGAAGGCTTCGGCGGCCGCCGAGGCGCTCAAAGCCAAAGCCGACCAGCACGCCGCCGCCTACGGCCTGCCGCCAACCCACCTGGGGCTCGGGATCGCCCTGTGGACTGAGACTGACGCCGACACCGGCCGGGCCATCCCGCGCCGCGTGCCGGTGATGCTCCGGCCGATCGTCCTGGAACGCGGCGCCCACGGCATCGAACTGGAGTTGGAGCCGAACCTGGCCATCAACCCGGAACTGACCCGAGTCCTCTCGGACCTCGGCATCCCGCTGGACCCGGAGGCGATGGCCCGCGCCGCCATGGCCGGGGCCTCGTTCAACCCCTCGCCGGTCTTCGACGCCATCGCCGCCATGGGCCAGGCCGTCTTTGAGGATTTCCGGGTCAAGAACAAGCTGATCGTGGGCGTGTTCGAGCATCCCGGCAAGGTCCTTGCCGCCGATCTGGCGGACGCCCGCGCCATCTTGATGAGTCATCCGCTGGTGGCCGCGCTGGCCGGAGACCTGGAGTCGCGCTCGCAGCTGGCCCTTCAGCCGGTCGCGCCGCCGGTCCCCTACGACCGCCCGCCGGACCACGAGCGCGGCGTCGGCGATCTGAACGTCTCGCAGTTGCACGTTTTGGACGTGGCCGCCGCCGGCACGTCGGCGTTGATCGACGCGCCGGCGGGCGCCCCGGTCGCCGCCACCGTCGCCGCCGTGGTGTCCGATGCCGTCGGGTCGGGTCGCAGCGTCCTCTACGTTTCCGGGAACGCCAGGGCCAAGCAGGCGGCGGCCAAGCTGCTGCGGGCCTTCGGCCTGGGCGAGTGCTTGCTTGACCTGGAGCCGACCCCGGATTGGCGGGGCCGGTCGCTGGCGCATTTGGTGGCGGGCCTGGCGGTCAGCCCGCCCGCGGTCGACCCGGAGGCGATCGGCCAGATCAGGACCGCGTTGGCGAGGCGCTCGAACCAGATCGCGGACTACTTGGCGGCGTTGCATGAGCCGCTTCCCGGCGCCGCCGCCAGTCCATTCGACGCGCTGCAGGCCCTGGCCCAGATCACAGAGGAGTCGCCGGAGACCCGGACAACCTGCGAGCTTGACCGCGACACAGTCAAGGCGTTGACCGGGGAGGCCCGCGAGCAGGCCAAGGCGGCGCTGCGGCGGGCCACCGAGTTGGGTCTGTTCAAACTGACCCCGGAAGTGACGGCTTGGCTGGGGGTCAAGGCGGCCACCGCCGAGGACGCCGCCGCCCTGCTGGAGCGGCTCGACCGGCTCCGGGCCGGTTCGCTGGCCCGGGCCATCGACCACATGCGCGATGTCACCGGCCGCACCGGCCTGGGCGAATCGGAGAACTTGGCGGGCTGGGGCGAGCAACTTGACATGCTGCGCGGCGTGCGTCAAGCCTTGGACCAGTTCATCCCGGAGATTTTTGAGAGTTCGCCGGCGGACATGGTGGCCGCCACGGCCACCCCGGAGTGGCGCGCCGAGCATGATCAGCCGTTGTCGCGCCGCCAGCGGGGGCGGCTGCGCCGCCAAGCCCGCGACCTGGTGCGCCCGGGCTTGCAGGTCGATGACCTGCATCAGGCGCTGGTCCAGGTCGAGACCCAGCGCAACATCTGGTTGAGTTGGTCGCCCTCGGTCCCATGGCCCAAGCTGCCGGTCGGCATGCGCCAGGTCGAGGCCGAATACGAGGCTGTGGCGGCCGATCTCGCCGCCCTCGACGCGGCTTTGCCGGAGGGCCACCAGCCGTTGGCGGAATTGGCCTTCGGCGACCTGGGCGACTTCTTGAACCGGTTGCACATCGACCGCGATTCGATGGACTTCTTGCCGGAGCTGAGCCAGGTGACGGACTCGCTGCGAGGCCTGGGCCTGGGGCCGCTGGTGGACGATCTGCTCGCCCGCCGGGCCGGGCCGGAGCTCGCCGCCGCCGGCGCCGAGGCCGAGGCGGCCATGGCCGCGGTCGCGTTCGAGGTCGATTTCGCCTGGTGGTCTTCACTGCTGGCGCAGGCCCTGGCGGACAACCCGTCGCTGTCATCGATGAGCGGCGACACGCTCAACGCCTTGGTTGATTCTTACCGCGAGTTGGACATAGCCCACACCGCCACCAAACCGCTGCCGATCCGCGCCGCCGCCGTCAATTGGCGCGACCGGGCGGCCGAGGATTATCCGGCGCAGTTGTTCAAACTGTCCCATCTGGAGGCGGGCGCCAGCCTGCGTCAAGCCTTGGCGCTGGCGCCGGAGGTCGGCTTCGCCGCCCGGCCCTGCATCATGGCCGGACCGGTGATGGTGCCGCAGGCCATCCCCCTGACCGAATTGGGGGCGCCGCCGCTGGACCTGGTCATCATTGACGGCGCCGACTCCCTGACCCCGGCTCAAGCGGTGGCCGCGTTGGCGCGCGGAAAGCAAGCCCTCGTCATCGGCGACGCCACCCGGCCCACCAACTCGACGCTGACCGGGGCGGCGGCGGAGTTCCTGCCGCGCGTGCCGCTCCCGGCCGTCGCCGACGCCCGCGACCCGAGGGTGACGGAGTTGCTGGAGGCGCAGGGTTACCTGACGCTCGGCCCGGCGCTGCCGAGCCGCAGCCATGATCCGCGCATCACTTGGACGCATGTTGACGCCACCGGCCAGGCAGCCGGCGACGCCTCCCGGATCGACCGGATCGACGCCGCCCCGGCCGAGGTCGAGGCGGCGGCCGCGCTGGTGGAGTCGCACCTGACCCGTTGGCCCGCTGAGTCGCTGGCGGTTTTCACCGCCACCCCGGAGCATGCCGCCCGCGTTTTGGCGGCGCTGGAGCGCGCCGCCAAGTCCGGCAACCAGTTGCTGGCGCGGGCTTTGGCAACGACCGGGCCGGAGGCGCTGCTGGTCGCCGCCGCCGATCAAGCCGTTGGCGTCTCCCGCGATGGCGTCATCTTCGCGCCGGGGCTGGCCCGCTCCCCGCGCGGGGCCGTCATGTATGAGTTCGGGCAGTTCGCGGGCGACTTCGGCGGGGTGCTCCTGGCTGATGTGTTGCTGGCCGGGCGGCGCCGTCTGGCCGTGGTCAGTTCCCTGACCGCCGAGGACTTGGACGACGACCGCCTGCGCGGCGGCGGCCCGCAGTTGTTCAAGGAGGTTCTGTCCGCCGCCGCGCATCCGAAGGTTGTGGCGCTGGCCGGGCCGCAGGTCTCCGACGCGCTGTTCGCGGACCTGGCGCGCCGCGTCGAGCGGCGCGGCACCCATGTCACCGCCAACTACGGCCCGGCGGCCGGACCGTGGGTGAAACTGGCCGTGCGGCCGGACCCAGGTCCGGCCAACGAGTTGGTGGCGGTCATGACCGACGACCCAGCTTTCATGGCTGAGCCCTCGTTGCGGGCCAAAATCCGGCTCTGGCCTGCGGCTTTAGCCGCCGCGGGCTGGCACGTCCACCACTCTTGGACCGCGCCGGTGTTCATGGAGCCGGAGGCCGAAGCCAGCCGGATCGCCAAGGCCGTCTTCGCCTCGAACCACTGACCGGGCTGGATTCAGCCGAGTCTGGCGACCCGGCTGAATCCAGCGGGTGTGTTCAGTGTTGGTGGGTGTGGGTGGCGCGGCGCAGGATCAGCCCGGCCCCGGCCGCCGCCAACGCCACCAGCACCACCAAACCCACACCGGACGGGCCGGTCAACGCCAGATCAACCACCGCCGGCGGCGCCGGCGCCGGGGTCGGGGTCGGGGTCGGGGGCGGGGGCGCGTCTTGCGGGGCGTACTCCACCACCACGAACGAGTCCGCGGGCGGCTCGGTAGACGCCCCGACCGCCGACGTCCCCCCGACCACCG
>JAITIG010000038.1 GCA_031279575.1 Bifidobacteriaceae bacterium | reverse complement strand
GGCTTCTACTACCCCGGCACCACCATCGCCAACCGCGCCGTCGGCTCCATCCGGGTCCAACTGATCCAAAGCGCCAGCGTGGTGGTGCGCTTCGCCGGGGCGGCCGGCACGCTCAGCGCGGGCGGCTCGGCCACCGCCGCGGCCAAGGGCGCGGTGGTCGCCTTCACCGTTTCAGGCGGGCAGGTCAAAGCCTCCGGGGTGGGGGCGGACCGCACCGCGGCCTCGTTCGCGCTGGCCTGGAACGGCGCCTCGAACTGCACCGGCTACGTCACAGTCGACAACGCCGCGGCCGGCTCCTCCGGCTATTGCCGCGGCACCATGACCGCCACCGTGATCGGCGGCAAAGTCAACCTCATCGCGACCTTGGGGCTGGCCCGCGACTACATTTACGGCCTGGGCGAGGTGCCCTCGTCCTGGCAGGCCGCCGCGCTCCAGGCCCAGGCTTGCGCCGCACGCACCTATGCCGCCAAGCAAACTCTGAAAGATTCCTGCAACTGCGAGGTTTACTCCGATACCCGTTCGCAGGCATACGTGGGCCGCTCGAAGGAGGTCGAGGCCACCTGGGGCGCCAAGTGGGTGGCAGCGGTCAACGCCACCTCCCCCAGCGCCACCAGCGGCAGCCTGGTGCTGTACGGCGGCAGTCCGATCACGGCATCGTACAGCGCGGCCAACGGGGGGGCGAGCGAGGCCTCGGCCGAGATCTGGTCCTCCGCCCTGCCCTACCTGATCTCCAAGGCGGACCCGTGGTCGGTGGCGGCCGGCGTCCCGGACTCGGTCAAAGCCTGGACCGCGACCAAGACGCAAGCCCAGATGCGGGCCATCTTCGGGTTGGCCGATGTCGCCAGCGCCACCATCACGGCCACCACCCAAGGCGGCAGCGCCAAGACCATTGTGGCCAAATCCTCGGCCGGCGCCTCCAAGACCATCAGCGGCGCCGAGGCCATCCGCGCCGCCTTCGGTTTGAAATCCGCCCACTTCAAGATCAGCGGCGGCCAGGCGGCCGCGCCCATCAGCCCGGTTTCGCCTTTTGCGCAGGTGTTGTTGTCGGCTGATGTGACGGGGGATGGGCGCGGCGAGGTGGTGGGGTTGGACGCGGCGGGCCGGGTGTGGACCTATCCGGCGCTGGCGGGCCCCAAGCTGGGGGGGCGGGTTTTGACCGGCGCCGGGTTCGGCGGCTACCGGCTGTTCGCGCCGGGCGACTGGTCCGGGGACGGGCGGGGCGACCTGGCCGGCATCGACGCCAACGGCGACCTGTGGCGCTGGGCCGGCGCGGGGGGCGGCAAGCTGTCGGGCGCCCCGGCCAGGCTCGGCAACGGGTGGACCACCTTCCAGGCCATCCCGGCCGGGGACCTGACCGGGGACGGGCTGCCCGACCTGCTCGGCATCGACGCCCAGGGGCTGCTCTACCTCTACGCCTGGCGCGGCGCCAGCTTCGCGATGAAGAAGCAGGTCGGCAACGGGTGGACCGGCTGGCAGCTGCTGGCCGCCGGGGACCTCAACGGCGACGGGCGCGGCGACATCCTCGGCATCGACCCCGCCGGGGACCTGTACTGCTACCACGGGCGCGGCAACGGGCGGTTCGCCATGAAAATCAAATGCGGCAACGGCTGGAACACCTTCCAACTGGCCGCCGGCGCCGACCTGACCGGCGACCACCTGGCAGACATAGTCGGCCTCGACCAAGCCACCCGCAACCTCTACCTCTACCAAGGGCGCGGCAACGGCCGCTTCCGCGCCAAACAGCAAATCGGCAACGGCTGGTAACCCAAAACCCCGCCCCGCCCCCAAGCGGTCAACCCACCAACCGGCCCAAACGCTAGCCCCGCCCCCCAGCGCCCGCGCCGCCCGCGCCAGGGGCGGCCCGGGCGGCCCGGGCGGTCCAGGCGGCCAGCAGCAGGCCCAAGGCGAGGCCGGCCAAATCGGCCGCCGCGTCCCACGGGTCGCCGGAGCGCTGCGGCAGCACCAACCCCTGGACCAACTCGCTAACCACCGCGTTGGCGGCGAACAAACCGCCCACCAGCCAGGCCCGGCCGACTCGCGCCACCCAGGCCCAAACGGCCAGGGCGAAGACGGCGGCGTGGACCGCCTTGTCCGCCCCCGGCAAGTCGATTTGGGCCAGCTCCGGCTGGCGGGGCCAGTAGAGCACCGCCAGCTGCAGGGCCAGGGCCGGCCAGGCCAGCCGGCCCACTTGGGCCAGGCGGCGCCGCCAGGCGCCCGCCGGGCGGTCCGCTGGGCCGGGCCGGGGGCGAGGGCGGGCGCGCATGCCACCAAACTAGACGATCCGCCCCGGCCCGGCGCGCAACCGGCCCAGCCGCCCGCAAAGTCTGGCTAACAACCTCGGTTCCAGGCTAAAGTGGCTGCGTCCGGCCCACCCCCCAACAAGCAAGGACTCCACCGCATGAAACTCCCCCGCAGCGCCGCGCTAGGCGCCGCCACCGCCATCGCCCTCAGCCTCGCCGCCTGCGCCCAAGAGGCGCCCGACTCGGACGGCGCGCCAGCCGCCAGCCAAACCTTCACCATGGCCGTCTCGGCCGACCCAGGGGCGCTTGACCCGTCGCTGGGCATCTCAAGCTCGCTGCTGTGGGCCTCCCGCTTCGCCTACGACCCCCTGGTCAACTTCGACCTGGCAGGCCAGGCCCACTCCGGCTTGGCCTCCGAATGGGAGCAGTTGGAGGACAAGCTGGTGTTCACCATCAAAGATGGCGTCAAATGCTCCGACGGCTCCGACTTCACCGCCCATACCGCCGCCGCCAACATCAACTTCGTGGCCGACCCGGCCAACGGCTCGCCGCTGCTCGGCGCCTTCCTGCCGGTCGGGGCCAGCGCCGCGGCCGAAGGGCAGACTTTGACCGTGACGCTGGGCCAGCCCGCGCCGTTCGCGCTCAGCGCCATCAGCGACCTGGTGATGGTTTGCCAGGCCGGCTTGGATGACCGCTCCAAACTGGCCACCAGCACCATTGGGACCGGGCCTTACGAGTTGACCGAGGCGGTGGCGGGCGACCACTACACCTACAAGCTGCGCTCGGGTTACACCTGGGGCCCGGACGGCCAGTCCACCGACGGCTCGGCTATGCCTGGCACGGTGGTGATCACGGTGGTCGACAACGAGACCACCTTGGCCAATATGCTGCTGGCCAAGCAGGTCAGCGCCGGCCTGGTGACGGGGGCCGACTCAGAGCGGCTGATCAGCGCCGGCTTGTTCTCCCTCGACGCCAACATGGTGCTGGGCGAGCAGTGGATGAACCACGCCGAGGGCCACCCGACAGCCGACCCGGCGGTGCGCCAGGCGCTGGTCCAGGCGGTCGACCTGGCGGACGCGCGGGCCGCGCTGACCTCAGGGCTGGGCGCCGCGCCCACCACCTTTGGCACCTCCGACCCGGTGGCCTGCCCGGGGGACTCGATCTCGGCCAACCTGCCGGCCGCGGACCCGGCGGCGGCCGCCGCCGCGCTCGAGGCGGCCGGCTGGACCGCGGGCGCGGACGGGGTGCGCTCCAAAGACGGCGCCCGGCTCGCCATCGTCTTTGTCTACGACTCTGGGGTCGGCCCGGGGGTGGCGGCCGCCGGCGAGCTTGCCACCGCCGCTTGGCGCCAGGCGGGCTTCGAGGTCGACGCCCGCCAGCTGCCGACCGACCAGATGGAGGAGATCCTGTTCGGCACCGGCGCCTGGGATGTGGCCTGGGAGCCGATCAACTTCTCCAGCCCGGACCAGTTGGTGGCCTTGGTCTCCGGCCCGGCTGTGGCCGATGGCGGCATGAACTTCGCCGGCATCCACAACAGCGCCTACGAGGCCAAGACGGCCGAAGCGGCGGCGCAGGTTGGCGCGGCGGGCTGCGGCCTGTGGCTGGAGGCGGAATCCGAGCTGGTCAAAGCCGCCGATGTGGTGCCGTTCGCCAACTCGGTGATCAAGATCTTCGGGGCCGGCGCGACCTTTGAGCGCGGCAGCGTTATTTTCCCGACCACCATCGCGGTCGAGTGAACCCGGCAGGCCCGCCGCCCGTGCCCGCCCCCGCCCCCGCCCCGGCCAGCTGACCGGCGGCGAGGACATGGCCGCACTCCAGCCCGCGCCCACCGCCCCCGCGGGGGGGCCGGAGGCAGCAGAAGACCTGGGCGCGCCCGGCGCGCCCGGGCGCTGGCGGCGCTTCGCGCTGCGCCGGGCGGGCCGGCTGGCGGTGTCCTTGTGGGTGCTGGTGACGGCCGCCTTCTTGATGATCCACCTGGTGCCGGGCGACCCGGTGCGGGCCGCGCTCGGTATGACCGCCTCGCCTGAGACGGTGGCGGCGATGCGCGCCCAACTCGGCTTGGACGCTCCTTTGCCGGAGCAGTACTGGAATTATCTGCGCGGCCTGTTCACCGGCGACCTGGGCGTCTCGATCACCTCGCGCCTGCCGGTGGCCCAAGTCATCGGCCCGCGCCTGGGCGCCACCGTGGCCCTGGCGGCGGTGGCCTTCGCCCTGGCGGCGGCCTGCGCCATCCCGCTGGGCGCGGCTGTGGCGGTGGCCACCCGGCGCGGCCGGCGCCGCCACCTCGAACTGGGTTTCGCCGCCTCTAGCGTGGTGGTGGCGGCGGTGCCGGATTTCCTGCTCGGCGTGATGCTGGTGGCGGTGTTCTCAGTTGGGCTGGGCTGGCTGCCGGTGGCGGGCATGGCCGGCCCGGCCTCGTTCATTTTGCCGGTGCTGGCTTTGGCGGTGGGGCCGGCCGCGGTTTTGGCCCGCATCACCCGGGTTGAGATGCTGGGCGCCTTGGAGGCCGATTATGTGCGCACAGCCCGCGCCAAACGCCTCTCGGCGGCCCGCGTCAACCTGGGGCACGCTTTGCCCAACGCCGTCACCGCCACCTTGACCCTGGCCGGCCTGCTGCTCGGCGGCATGGTGGCCGGCACGGTGCTGGTGGAGAGCGTTTTCGCCTGGCCGGGGCTGGGCTCCCAGATTGTGGCCGCGATCGCCTCGAAGGATTACCCGCTGGTGCAGGGCATCACCTTGGTTTACGGGCTCGGCGTGCTGCTGATCAACACCGCGGTCGACTGCGCTTTGGCGCTGCTCGACCCGCGCTCGACTATCGCGGAGGCCTGAGGCGCCATGAGGCAAGCGTTCCGCTCCCCGCTTGGGCTGGCCGCCCAGGTGCTGCTCGGCCTGGTGGTTTTGGGGGCTGTGGCCGGGCCGCTGGTTTGGGGGCAGGCGGCGGAGGCGAACGACACGGCCAACATTTTGGCCCCGCCCACCGCCGCCCATCCGCTCGGCACCGACAACCTTGGCCGCGATCTGCTGGCCCGCACTTTGGCGGCGACCGGTTTGACGGTGGCGCTGGCTTTGGGCGCGACCGGGGTGGCGGTGGCGCTCGGCTTGCTCCTGGGCACGGCGCCGATCCTGCTGGGGCGGCGCGCGCGCGGCTTGGTGGCGGGGTTTGTCAACATCGCGGTGGCTTTCCCGGGGCTGCTGCTGGCGTTGTTTTTCGCCACCATTTTCGGGGTTGGGGCGACCGGCGCCGTGTTCGCCATCGGCCTGGCGGGGGCGCCGACCATGGCGCGGCTGATCCAAACTTTGGTGGCGGGGATCGAGCAGCGCGATTTTGTGGCCGCCGCCCGAATCGCGGGCCTGGGCCGGGGGCGCATTTTGCGCCGCCACATCCTGCCGAACATCGCCGAGCCGCTGATTGTGCAGGCGACCATCGGCGCGGGCAGCGTCCTGCTGTCCTTCGCCGGGCTGTCTTTCCTCGGTTTGGGCGTCCAGCCGCCCGCCTACGACTGGGGCCGGCTCATGAACGAGGGCCTGAACCGCATTTACATCAACCCTTTGGCGGCCTTGGCCCCGGGGGTGGCGGTGGTGGTGGCCGGTTTGGCCTTCAATTTGACCGGCGAGACGCTGGCCCAGGCGCTGCGGGTTGGCACCGGTTTGGGGGCTTTCGCGCCGCCCGATGCCGTCCGCCCGCCGCCGCCCGCCGCGCCGCCCGCCGCCGCCTCCAAGGCCCCCGCCGCCGATGCCGTGCTGCGGGTGCGGGGTTTGACGGTGGCTTTCGGCCCGGCCCAGCCGGTCAAGGGCGTCTCGTTTGAGGTGGCGGCGGGCGAGGCGGTTGGGATTGTGGGCGAGTCCGGGGCCGGCAAGTCGCTGACGGGCTTGGCCCTGGCGGGGTTGGTGGAGCCGGCCTCGGCGGTGGGCGGCGAGGTGGTGTTCTTGGGCGCCAAGCTGGGCGGGGCCGGCCAGCGCGCCGCCGGGCAGCGCAAGCTGCTGGGGACTTCGATGGCGCTGGTGTTCCAAGACCCGGTCAGCGCCTTCAACCCGGCCCGCCGGGTTGGCGAGCAGTTGGCGGAGTTGGGCCGGGCCCACTTGGGGCTGGGCCGGCGGGCGGCTTGGGCGCGGGCGGTGGACCGGCTGGGGGCGGTCCGCATCCCCGATGCGGCCCGGCGGGCCCGCCAGCACCCGCACCAGTTCTCCGGCGGCATGCTGCAGCGGGCCATGATTGGGCTGGGTTTGATGGGCCGGCCCGCCCTGCTGATCGCGGACGAGCCGACCACAGCCCTCGATGTGACGGCGCAGCGCCGGGTGCTGGACTTGATTGGCCAGGTGCGCCGCGACCATGGCGCGGCCTTGCTGCTGATCAGCCACGATGTCACAGTGGTGGCCGAGCGCTGCGACCGGCTGCTGGTGATGTACGCCGGCCGGGTGGTCGAGGAGCTGCCGGCGGCGGCGCTGGGAAGCGCCGCCCACCCTTACACCCGCCTGCTGCTGGCGGCCGCGCCCAGCTTGGAGACCGATTTGGACCGGCCGCTGGCGGTCATCCCGGGCCGGCAGCCCTCCCCCAGGGAGGCGGTCGGCGGCTGCGCTTTCGCCCGCTGGTGCCCGCTGGCGCTGGACCGCTGCCGGGCCGAGCGGCCGGAGCTGGCCGCCGCCGGCGCCGCCGCCGGCGGCCGGGTGGCTTGCTGGCGGCCGGGCCAGGCCCTGCCGCGACCAGGCCAAACCGAGGCGGCCTTGGGCCAAGGCGGCCCGCCCGGCCCGCCGGGCGCGGACGGCCAGGCCAGCCCCCGCCTGGCCGGCGGCGCGGCAGACGGGCTGGCGGGCCCATGAGCGGGCTGGTTTTCCAGGACGTCTGGGTGCGCTACGGCCATTTCACGGCGGTCGCCGGGGTCAGCTTGGAGGTGCCCCGCGGCCAGGTGGTGGGGCTGGTGGGGGGCTCCGGCTCGGGCAAGTCGACTCTGGCCAAGGCGGCTTTGGGGCTGGCGCCGCTGACCTCGGGCGCCATCGCCTTGGACGGCCAGCCGGTGGGGCGGGGCGGCCGGGCGGGGCGGCTGCAACTGGTCTTCCAGGACCCGTACTCCTCGCTCGACCCGCGCATGCGGGTGGCTGAGACGGTGGCGGAGGCCCTGCCCCCGGGGGCGGACCGGGCGGCCGAGACAGCCCGCCTGCTGGAGTTGGTGCGCCTGGCGCCGGGCGCGGCGCGGGCTTTCCCCTCGCGCCTGTCCGGCGGCGAGCGCCAGCGCGTCGCCATCGCCCGGGCCTTGGCCAGCCGCCCCGAAGTGCTGATAGCGGATGAGATCACCAGCGCGCTGGACGTGTCCACCCAGGGCGCGGTGCTCAACCTGGTGCGCGACCTGAGGCGGCGGCTGGGGCTGACCATGCTGTTCATCTCGCACAACCTGGCGGTGCTGCGCTATGTGGCCGAGCGCATCGCGGTGATGAAAGACGGGCGGCTCGTCGAGCAGGGCCCGGCCGCCCAGCTGCTGGCCCGCCCCGCCCACCCCTACACCCAAGAACTCCTGGCAGCGGTGCCAGGCAGACACCTGAAATGGAATGGAGAACCAACATGACCGAATCAGTCGCCATCGACCAGGCCCATTGGCAGGACCGGCTTGACACCTTGGCCAAGGAGAACCAGGTGCCGGGCGCGGTGCTGGGCATTTTGCGCTTGCGCGATGGCCAGCCGGACGAGCTGGCCCGCTGGGCCACCGGCATCCTCAACGCCAACACCGGGCGGGAGGTGACCTTGGACTCGGTCTTCCAGATCGGCTCGATCTCGAAAACCTGGACCGCCACCTTGGTGATGCAGCTGGTCGAGCAGGGCAAGATCGGCTTGGACCAGCCGGTCAAGGAGATCCTGCCCGGCTTCAAGCTGTCCACCGAGGACCTGACCGAGCGCGTCACCGTGCGCAACCTGCTCAACCACACCTCCGGTTTGGACGGCGACGTGTTTGTCGACACCGGCCGGGGCGACGACTGCCTGGAGAAGTACCTCGGCGTGCTGGCCGATGCCGCCCAGATTTTCCCGGTCGAGGCCACCTGGTCCTACTGCAACTCGGGTTTTTCGATTCTGGGCCGGATCATCGAGGTGGTGACGGGGCAGGTGTGGGACGCCGCCGTCAAGGAGCGCCTGTTCCAGCCGCTGGGCTTGGAGCACACCTGCACCCTGCCGGAGGAGGCGATCATGTTCGACACCGCCGTGGGGCACGTCATCACCCCGGAGGGGCCCAAGGTGGCGCCGGTGTGGACGCTGATGCGCAACGCCGGGCCGGCCGGGCTGATCGACGCCAGCGTGGCGGATTTGTGCGCCTTCGGCCGCCTCCAGCTGGCCAAGGGCGCCACCAAGGACGGCAAACAGATCTTGAGCCGGCAGACCTGGGAGCAGATGCACGCCTTCAGCGCCGAGGTGCCGGAGAAGTACCTTCTGGGCGGCGAGTGGGGCTTGGGCGTGGAGCGCTTCGACTGGCATGGCGCCTTGGTCTACGGCCACGACGGCAACACCATTGGCCAGGCGGCCTTCCTGCGCTACTACCCGGAGGGCGGCTTGGTGGTCGGGATGCTGGCCAACGAGGGCTCGGCCCACGAGTTGTACCAGACGATCTACGCCGAGATTTTCCGCGAGCTGGCCGGCGTGGAGATCCAAGACCGCCTGGTGGTCCCGGCCGCGCCGCCTGAGCTGGACATCACCCCGTGGCTCGGCACCTACGAACGCGCCTCGGTAGAGATTACTATCTACCAGGGCGATGACGGCCCCCGCTTCAAAGCCGTCCAAAAGGGCGCCCTGGCCGAGCTCGATCCCAGCAACGAGATGGACTACCTGCTCAAACCAGTCCGCCAGGGCCTGTACGCGGTCTACCTGGAGGACATGCGGACCGAGGCGCCGGTGTGGTTCTACCAGCTCGCCACCGGCGAGCGCTACGTCCACTTCGGCGGCCGGGCCACCAGGCAGGCCGTCTGATGCCGGCCCGCGTCAGCCGCGTCACCGCCCGGCGCGTCGCCCTGCCGCTGCCGGCGCCGTTTGTGATCTCGCTCGGGGTGCTAGAGCGGGTCGACAACGTGTTTGTGCGCCTTGAGACCGATGACGGGCTGGTCGGCTACGGCGAGGCGGCGCCAACGCCGTTTGTCACCGGCGAGACCCCGGCCGGCACGCTGGCCGCCGTCGAGGCGCTGGCGCCGCTGATCGAGGGCCTCAGCCCGTTCGCCATCGGCCAGGCGCACCGCTTGATGGACCGCGTCCTGGCCGGCAACGGCTCCGCCAAAGCCGCCATCGACATCGCCATGCACGATGTCGCCGCCCAGGCCGCGGGGGTGCCCCTGTACGAGTACCTGGGCGGCCCGGCGGGCGGGGCCGACCCGGCGGGCGCGGTCGAGACCGACATGACGATCGGCCTGGGCGAGCCGGAGGCGATGGCCGCCGCTGCGGCCGAGCTGGTCCGGCGCGGCTACCGCCAGCTCAAAGTCAAAGCCGGCTCCTGCGAGGCGCAGGACCGGGCGGCCATCGAGCTGATCCGGGCGGCCGCGCCGCGGGCCTCGCTCAAGGTGGACGCCAACCAGGGCTGGACCCCGCCCAGGGCCCTGGCCATGCTGGAGGGCTACGCCCGCCTGGGGGTCGAGGCGGTGGAGCAGCCGGTGCCCGCCTGGGACCTGGACGGCCTGGCCTATGTGCGCTCCCGCTCCCCCATCCCGATCATGGCGGACGAGAGCTGCTTCACCCAGCACGACGCCGCCGGCATCGTGGCCCGGCAGGCGGCCGACATCATCAACATCAAACTGATGAAGTGCGGCGGGCTGTGGCGGGCCCGCCAGATCAACGCCATCGCCCAGGGCGCGGGGGTGCGCACCATGCTCGGCTGCATGCTGGAGACCGAGCTGGCGATCGCCGCCGCCGCCCACCTGGCGGCCGCCTCCGCCAACATCGCCTACGCCGATTTGGACAGCTTCGCCGATTTCGACACCTCGCCGGTGATCGCCCGGCCCTTCGGCTTCGAGCCGCCGGTGATCCAGCTGGGCGGCCCCGGCCTGGGCCTGGAGGTCGCCTGGTAGCGCCCGGCGGCTAGGCTGGGCGGGTGCCCGAGCTGCCTGAAGTCGAAACTGTCCGGCGCGGCCTGCAACGCCTGGTGGCGGGCCGGACGATTGGCGCGGTCGAGGTGCTGGAGGCGAAGTCCTTTAGCGGCGAGGCGGCCCGGTTGGCGGGGCGGCGGGTGGCCCAGGCCCGCCGGCGGGGCAAGGTCTTGATTTTGGACCTCGACGGCGGGCTGTCGCTGGTCGGGCACCTGAAGATGACCGGGCAGATGGTTTTCCGCGGCCCCGAGCCGGGCCCGGCGGGGCGCTGGGGCGCCGGGCACCCGAGCGACTCGCTGCTGGCGGACCTGCCGGACAGGTCCACCCGGGTGGTGGTGGGCTTCAGCGACGGGGCCGCCCTGTACTTCAACGACCAGCGCAAATTCGGCTGGCTGGCCATCATTCCCACAGACCAGGTCGAGGCCATCCCGCTGCTGGCGGCCATGGGGCCCGAACCCCTTGAAGGCGACCCGTGGCCGGAGTTCCGCCGCCGGGCGCGCCGCCACCAGCGCACCTCGATCAAAGCCGCCATCCTCAACCAGGAGGTGGTGGCGGGGATCGGCAACATCTACGCCGACGAGGCCTTGTGGGCGGCCCGCCTCCACCCGCTCACCCCCGTCGCCCAGGTCAGCGACCGGAAGTTGAAGGCGGTGCTGGCGGGGGCGGCGCGGTCCATGGAGTTGTCGCTCAGGCTGGGCGGCTCGACCGACCGCAACTATGTCGACGCCGAGGGCCGGCGCGGCTCCTACCTGGATTTCGCCAACGTCTTCCGGCGCGAGGGGCAGCCCTGCCGGCGCTGCGGGCGCGCCATCGCCAAAACCAAGGTGGCCGGCCGCGGCACCCACCTCTGCCCGGCCTGCCAGCCGGCGCCCCGCCCGCCCGGCGGCTGAGCCGGGCGCCGGCGCTACAGCGAGTCGCCGAAGTCCGCCCTGAACTTGGCCGCCACCTCTTGCGCCCAGTCGCCTATGGGCTCGAGCCGGCCGTAGAAGAAGCGCAGGATCTCCGGCTCTTCGACCCAGCGCAGCCCGCCCACCAGCCGCCGGTTGGCGTGCAGCCAGCGCACCCGGTCGATGGCGTAGGAGACCTGCGACAAGGTGAAGACGCGCCGGGGCACCGCCAAGCGCACCAGCTCCATGTGGGCCAGCGGCTCGGCGCCGTCCGGGCCGCGCTGCTCGGACATGGTGCCGCGCTCCATGCCGCGCACCCCGGAGGCCAGGTAGATGGCCCCGGCCAAGGCGGCCGCCGGGTAGTCGGTCTGCGGCAGGTGGTCCAAGAAGCGCATCGCGTCGACGTGGGCGCCTAGACCGCCGGCCGGTTTGACCACCGGCACGCCGTAGCCGTCCAGCTCCTCGACAATGTGCTCGATGAACTGCGGGCCCTGGTTGATCATGTCCTCGTCCATGGTCTCCTCCAGGCCCACCGTGATGGCCTCCATCTCCCGCACCGACATCCCGCCGTAGGTCAAGAAGCCCTCGTACATCGGCACCAGGCCGCGCATCTGCTTGTAGGCGGCCTGGTCCCGCGCCAAGATGCCGCCGCCCCGCCCGAAGCCCAGCTTGCGGGCGGAGAAGTAGATGATGTCGCAGGCGTCCGCCATCGCCCGGGCGATCTCGGGGATGGTCATGCCCGCGGCCTCGGCCTCGCGCACTTTGATGAAGTGCAGGTTGTCCGCCAGCAAGGAGGCGTCCATGACCAGGGTCAGCCCGTATTTGGTGCAGGCCGCCCGCACCGCCCGCAGGTTCGCCAGCGAGAACGGCTGGCCGCCGATCAAGTTGGTGCCCGCCTCCATGCGCACAAAGGCGATGGCCGTCCGGCCGCGCTGCGCCACCAGCTCGTGCAGGGCGGCGACGTCGAAGTTGCCTTTGAACGGGTCGTTCGCCTGGACGTCCAGGCCCTCGGGGTGGATCAGCTCCAAAACCTCGCCGCCCTGCTCGACGAAGTGCGCTTTGGCGGTGGTGAAGTGGTAGTTCATCGGCACCAGCGACCCGGGGGAGACATAGGTGCGGGCCAGGATGTGCTCGGCGGCGCGCCCCTGGTGGGCGGGCAGGAAGTACTCCATGCCGAAGATCTCCTTCAGCTTGGCGTGCAGCCGGGTGAAGGTGGCCGAGCCGGCGTAGGCGTCATCGGCCAGCAGCATGGCGGCCTGCTGGCGGTCCGACATGGCGTTGACGCCGCTGTCTGTCAGCATGTCGAGGAAGACGTCTTTGTTTTCCAGCAGGAAGGTGTTGTACCCCGCCCCCTCGATGGCGCGCAGCCGCTGCTCGATCGGCAGCAGGGTCAGCTTTTGGATGATGCGGACCTTGTGCATCTCAAGGGGCTGGCTCTGGCCGGAGAAATAGGTCACTTTCGGCATGCGGGACTCCTCGTTTGGTCGAAGGCCCGCCGCGGCGCGAGCCTCAACAATTAAACCCGAAACCGGCCGGCCGCCTGGCCGCCTTACCAGCCGCGCCGCCACCAGGCCGCCAGCTGGGGCCTCTCCGCGCCCAGGGTGGTGGGGGCGCCGTGGCCCGGGTGGACCACCGCCGAATCGTCGTAGACCTCGAACACGCGGGCGGTCACATCTGTCATCAACTGCTGGAACCGGGCCGGGTCGCCTTCGGTGTTGCCAACCCCTCCGGGGAACAGCGAATCGCCGGTGAACAGCCGCGTCGGCAGGTCCGGCTGGGAGTAGGCCAAGGCGATCGACCCGGGCGTGTGCCCGCGCAACCCGATCACGTCCAGCACCAGGCCGGCCACCTTGACCTTGTCGCCGTGGCGCAGCTCGCGTTTGACCGGCACGCCGGTCAGGCGGGCGATGGCGGCCGCGTCGGCCGCGCCGGCCAGGGTGGTGGCCCGGGTGGCGGTGGCCAGCGCCCCCAGCGCGCCGGTGTGGTCGCGGTGGGCGTGGGTGGTGATGATGGCGCGCAGCGCCGTTTGGGGCGCGTCGCGCCCGGCCGCGCGCAGCAGCGCGCCGATCCGCGCCATGTCCCCGGCCGCGTCGATCAGAATCTGGTCGCCGGTCTGGGCCGAGGTCAGCAGGTAGATGTTGTTGTCCATCGCGGAGACGGCGACCTGGCGAATCGTCGCCTCCGGCGTCACCGCGATAACAGCGGGCGCCTGGGCGCCGGCTTCGCCGCTGGTCATCCCACCAAGTTACCGCGCCCAGCCGCCCAACGCCGCGGCGGCGCGGGCGCCGGCCGGGCTTCGGCGCCCAGCCGGGGCGATCGGGGCGGGACCGGCCGCGTGGCAGCAAGTGCGCGGCCGGCCCGCCCCCGTCTCAAAGCGCCCCCACCCGGGCGCAAGCTTTCGGGGCGGGCCCGGCCGCGTGGCAGCAAGTACGCGGCCAGCCCGCCCCCGTTCTGCGGGAATGGCGCCTGTCAGGCGTCGCGGTGGCGGAAGAGCAGGTAGCCGCCCCCCAGCACCAGCACCACCCAGCCGGCCAAATCGGCCACGCCACCCCAAAAACCTCCCAGGATCGACTGCCCCGGCGCCCGGAACGGGTCGTCGAACACCAGCGCGCCGGCGCCGGTCGGCAGCAGATCTTGGATCGCGGCCACCACCGCGTAGCTGTTGCCCATGGTCAGCACCATGTCCAAGGCGAAGTACACGCCCAAACCGACCGCGATCCCCCCGGCCGCGGAGCGCAGGCAAAAGCCCAGCCCGGCGCCAATCAACGCGGTCACCACGAGGTAGAACACCCCGCCGCCCGCGGCCTGCCAAGCGGCCGCGCCAAACTGGAACTCAAGCGGGCCCGCGCTCATCACCCCGGCCACCGCCGCCATCGCCACGGCCTGGCCCACCAGCCCCAAGATGGCCGCGAAAATGGCCACCACCAGCGCCTTGGCGCCCAGCACCTGACCCCGCCTGGGGTCGGCCGCCAGGGTTGAGCGGACCGAGCCGCCAACATACTCCGAGGTCACCGCCAGCACGCCGATCGCCAGCATCACCACCGTGCCGACAAACACCACCCCCTGGTTGACCGCGCCGATGGCGAACTGCTCGGCGGTGGCCCCGGAGCCTTCCGCCCCGCCCGGGGTCCGCTCCGCCATCCGCACCAGGCCCCAGGCCGTCAAGGCGGCCCCGCCGGTGCCCAGCACCAGCTGCCACAGCGCGCACCACCAGGTGAAGCGCAGCGAGCTCAGCTTGACCCACTCGGAGGCGAAGGCCCCGGCGAAGGACAGGCGGTAGCCCGGGCGGGCGCGCAGCTCGGCCCCCGGGGCCCGGTTGGTGTTGTAGACGGCGGCGGTCATTTGGCGACTCCTTGCGTGAGGGGGGCGGCCGAACGGTACTCGACGGCCGCGTCGGTCAGTTTCATGTAGGCGTCCTCCAAGGACGCGGTCACCGGGGTCAACTCGAAGATGACCCAGCCCTGGCGGGCGGCCGCCTGGCCAATGGCCTCGACGCTGAGCCCGCCCACCACCAGGCAGTCCGGCCCGGCAGCCGTCACTGTGACGCTGGGGCTGGCAAGTTGGGCCGCGATCAAGCCGGCCTGCGGCGAGCGCACCCGGGTGGCGACCCCGGACGAGGCGGCCACGACATCGGCCACGGTGGAGTCCGCGATCAGCCGGCCCCGGCCGATGATGACCAGCCGGTCCGCGGTCAAAGCCATCTCCGCCATCAGGTGCGAGGAGATGAAAACCGTCCGGCCCTGGGCCGCCAAGCTCTTGGCCAGGTGGCGCACCCATTGGACGCCTTCGGGGTCGAGGCCGTTGACCGGCTCGTCCAAGATCACGGTGCCCGGGTCGCCCAGCAGCGCGGCGGCGATGCCGAGCCGCTGGTTCATGCCCAGCGAGTAGGTTTTGATCCGCTTCGAGATGACAGCCTCCAGGCCCGTCATGCCGACCACCTGGTCGACCCGCCGCCGGGGGATCTTGTGGGTGGCGGCGAGTTGCCGCAGGTGGGCCAGGCCCGAGCGGCCCGGCGCGGCGGCCTTGGCGTCGAGCAGCGCCCCCACCTCGGTCAGCGGCGAGCCGCTGGCGGCAAACGGGCGGCCGTTGACCAGCGCCCGGCCGGCCGTGGGCCGGTCCAGGCCCATGATCATGCGCATGGTGGTCGATTTGCCCGCCCCGTTGGGTCCCAGAAAACCGGTCACGTGGCCGGCCTCGACGTCAAACGTCAAGTGGTCCACGGCCAGCTTGCGGCCAAAGCGTTTGGCCAGCCCCTCAATCCGGATCATGCGAATTCCTCCCAGTGCGTGTTTCGTTGACCAGACAAAACTATTTCGGGGCGCGGGCCAGCGCAGCCCGCGAAGGGATGAATCTCGCAGCCCGCCGCCCCCGCCCATGGTTGGGGCCACCTCCTACCCGGGTAGGAGCAAGCGGCCGGCGCCGCCAGGTCAGACGGGGGAAAGCCGCGCCATGACCGCCCGGCAGACCTTTTCGATCCCGCCTGGGGCCAATTCGGGGAACAGGCTGGGCTCGGTCAACTCCAACTCCAACAGCACCGGGGCGCCGTCCGCCGCCGGGATCAGGTCGGCCCGGGCGTAAAGCAGCGGGCGGGCCAAGCCGTCCACCGCCTGGCCGGCCGCCGCCACCGCCTGGCCGGCCACCTCAAGCTCCCGGGCGGACGGCTGGTAGCCGCCCTCCAGCCGCTCGGCCTGGTAGAGGCGCTCGCCGCCCTGCTCCGGGCCCACCAGCATGGCCGCTTTGCGCACCGCGTAGGCGTAGCGGCCGTCCAAGAACACCATCGACACCTCGCCGGCCGTGTCGACGGCCGGCAGGTAGCGCTGCAGCATCACGGTCTGGCCTTGGCCCAGCAGGCGCAAAGCGTAGGCGATGGCGCGCCCGCGCAGCTGGGAGTCGTTGGCCGAATACCGCCCCGCCCCCACCGAGCCCGCCCCCACGGCCGGCTTCAACACAAAATCCCCCAAGGCGGGCAGCCTGGTGTGCAGGCCGCGGGCGTCGAGGCCCGCCGCCGGCTCTAGCCAGGTGGTCGGCACCACCGGCACGCCCTGCCGCTCCAAGTCCTTCAGGTAGTGCTTGTCGGTGTTCCACGCCAGCACCGGGGCCGGGTTCGCCAACCGCGGCACCGCCGCCGCCCAGGCCAAGAACTCGTCCCGGCGTTGGGCGTAATCCCAGGTGGAGCGCACCACCACCAAGTCGAAGGCGTCCCAGTCGACGGCTTGGTCGTCCCACACCGCGGCGGTGACTTGGCAGCCGAAGCTCTCCAGGCGCGGCACCAGGACGGCATCGTAGGCGTCCAAGTTGGGAAAGGCGCGGCAGGTGGCAAGCGCTAGCCGGGGAGTTGCGGGCATGGTCTTCCTTCGCGGACGGTGTAAACAAACAGGCTCGGCCGAATCCGGCCACCAGCCAGCATACGCATTGACAGGCCGCAATTCGCGACTTACTGTCTGACTGGGGCCTGTCCCAGAGGCCCCCGCCAAGTCCGGAAGCCCAAACGCAGCCTCCCCAGGCCCAGGTTTGCAGGCGCGTGGTACGCAAGGCCGCCGGGACCAAGCCAGATTGATTGGCTGTGGCTCCCCCGCGCAGCACGGACCCAGCGAAAGCGGTGAGCCAGATGAGCAAGCCAAAAGGCGCCACCCGGCGCATGTTCCTCGGATCGGAGTTGGTCGGCTCTGTCGCCAAGCTCCCCAGCCGGCTCGAATTCGACGATGACGACTCCGAGCGCCCGCCCCAAACCCCCGACCTCGGCGAGGTGGCGCGCTTGGCCCGCCTGGCCCAACGCGGCGTGCTGGACTACATCTGCATCGACGAGACCCTGGCCGGCAATCCGCCCTTCTCCGGGCGCAGGCGCGGCGGGCTGGACTCGGTGCGCCTGGCCACGCGCCTGGCGCCGGCCACCGATGGCGTCTACCTGGTGCCGCTGGTCCACGCCAACCGGGTGGCGCCCTCCAGCCTGCTCGAGGCGCTGATCAGTTTGGAGATCGCCTCCTCCGGCCGCCACGGCTGGGAGCTGGCCTGGCAGGCCGGCGCGCCGGCCCAGGGCCACGGCGGCGAGCTGCTGGCCGCCATCGTGGAGGACACCTGGTCCGCGGCCGACCCGCTGACCCGGTTGGCGGCCTCGGCCCGGGCTTTTCGCCGCCAGCAGTTGGACTGGTCGCGCCAGGGCGGCGCCAAGGGCTGCCCGCCGCGCCACCCGGTGCAAGTGATGCGGGCGGACGCGCCCGAGGCGGTGGCCCTGGCGGGCCTGCGGGCCCACCTCGCGCGGGTGGCGGCCGCCTCGCAAGACGACGCGGCGGCCAAGCGGGCGGCGCTGAGGGCGGCCGCGCTGGAGGCCGGGCGCGACCCGGACAGCCTCCGGGTGCTGGTCGATTTGTCGGTCACCCTGGCCGGCCAGCCGGCCCAGGCCGAGGCCCGCAAGGATCTGGCGGAGGAGATCACCGGCGAGCGCCTGGGCGGCGACGGCATCAGGTTTGTCGGCACGCCGGCCGCTTTGGCCCAGGCCTGCGCCGAATGGGTGGCGGCCGAGGCCTGCGACGGCTTCACCTTCCTGCCGACCTCCCTGCCGGTGGACCTGATGCTGCTGGTGGGCGGGGTCACCCCGGCTTTGGCCGCGGCCGGCCACCGCCCCGCCGCCTACCAGCGGGGCGGGCGGCGGGGCGGGCCGGGGCGGGTGCGGCCCCTCAGCGGGGAGACACGCCGGCCCGCAGCAAGCCGTAGGTGAAGGCGTCCGTCAGGGCCTCCCAGGAGGCTTCGATGATGTTGGCGCCCACCCCCACTGTGCGCCACACCGAGGCGCCGTCGGTGGTTTCGATCATGACCCGGGTGACCGCGTCGGTGCCGGTGGCCGAGTCCAAGATGCGCACCTTGTAGTCCACCAGGTCAATTTGGGCCAGCTCCGGGTAGATCGCCTCCAAAGCCAGCCGCAGCGCCGCGTCCAGGGCGTTGACCGGGCCGTTGCCCTCGCCGGTGGCCACCAGCCGGCGCTGGCCGGCCCACAGTTTGACGGTCGCCTCCGAGGCGGTCGGGTCCGGCTTGCCCGCCGGGGCCGCCAGGCCCGCGCCCAGGGTCTCGGAGATGGTCCGCCACGACTCGACCCGGAAGTACTCGGGGCGCCCCTGCGGCAGCTCGGCCCGCAGCAGCAGCTCAAAAGAGGCGTCGGCGGCATCGTAGGTGTAGCCCTGGGCCTCTAGGTCTTTGACTCTTTCCGTCACCCGTGCCAGCAGCGCGTCCTGGCCGGCCAGGTCGAAGCCGAGCTCTTTGCCCTTCAGCTCGACCGAGGCCCGCCCGGCCATCTCGGAGACCAGCATGCGGCGGTCGTTGCCCACTTTGAGCGGGTCGATGTGCTGGTAGAGGTCCGGGTCGACGCGGATGGCGGAGGCGTGCAGCCCGGCCTTGTGGGCGAAGGCGGACAGGCCCACATAGGGCTGGCGCGCGAACGGCGCGATGTTGGTGACCTCGGAGATGGCGTGCGCCACCGCCGTCAGGTCCGCCAGTTGGGACGGGCTGAGCGCGGCGACGCCCGCCTTGAGCGCCAGGTTGGGGATGATGGCGGTCAAATCGGCGTTGCCGGTCCGCTCGCCGTAGCCGTTGACGGTGCCTTGGACGTGCATCGCCCCGGCTTGGACCGCGGCCAGGGTGTTGGCCACGGCGCAGCCGGTGTCGTTGTGGCAGTGGATGCCGAGCTGGGCCTCGACCTGGCTGGCCGCCGCCGCCACAATCTGGCCGATGCCGGGCGGCAGCATGCCGCCGTTGGTGTCGCACAGCACCACCACCTCGGCGCCCGCCTCGGCCGCGGCCCGGGCGCAGGCCAAGGCGTAGGCGGGGTCGAAGCGGTAGCCGTCAAAGAAGTGCTCGGCGTCCAAGAAGACCCTGCGCCCCTGGCCGACCAGGAACTCGACCGTGTCGCGGATCATCGCCAGGTTCTCCTCCGGCGTGGTCCTAAGAGCCCGCTCGACGTGCCTGATGTCGGATTTGGCGACCAGGGTGACAACCGGCGTCTCAGCTTCCACAAGCGCCCTCACCTGCGGATCCGCCGCCGCTTTGGCGCCTGCTTTGCGGGTCGCGCCGAAGGCCGCCAAAGTCGCGTGGCGCAGCGTCACCTCCTTGGCCAGGCGCTGGAAGAACTCCGTGTCCTTGGGGATCGCCCCCGGCCAGCCGCCTTCGATGAAGCCCACCCCAAGGCGGTCGAGCAGTTCGGCGATGGCGAGCTTGTCCGCCACCGACAGGTTCATGCCCTCCTGCTGCGCGCCATCGCGCAGGGTGGTGTCATACACGTGGAAGCTGGCCCTCATGGTGTTTTCCTTTTCAGTTCCGCATTTGGGGTCGGGGCAACAAAAAACCTCCCGCCGAACGGACAGGAGGTTGGCGCGCCTGGGCGGTTGCCCGCTCGGCGCGCTAGGTAATGATGCCGACCTGTTGACTCACGCCCCCCATAGTGCCACACCCGGCCCGCCGCGCAAAGCCGCCGGCTCAGCGGGCGCGGCCGGCCTCCCAGCGGAAGGCGGCCGCCGCGCCGGCCAGCACGGCGGCCGCGCCGCCCAGCGCCACCGGCGTGGCCACCGCCGGCGGGTGGGCGGCCGGGGCCAGGCCAAGCGAGGCGGCCAGGAAGTCAGCCAGGTAGGTGGTGGGCAGGTGGGCCATGATCTTGGCGGCGGGCTCGGGGAAGGCGGCCAGCGGTATGACCACCCCGCTGCTTGCCATGGCCGCCAGTTGCCCCGCCGCGCCCAGGGCGGTGGCCAACTCGGGCGGGTCGACCAGGCTGCCCAGGATCACCCCCACCCCCAAGAACAGCGCCAGGCACACCAGGGCGGCCCCGGCCAGCGGCAGCAGTTGGGCGGCGCCAACCTGGCCCGCCGCCCAGGCGATGGCCGCAATGCCGACCACTTGGAGCTGCAAGCCCGCCAGGCGGGCCAGCAAGTAGGCCGAGACAAACCAAACCTCCCGCGCCGGGGTGGTGTTGAGCAGTTGGAGCAGGCCCAGGGCGCGCAGGCTGGCCAGGCGCCCGGAGCTGAGCGTCAGCCCGGCGCCGCTCACCGCCATGAAGACCGCCGCCGGGGTGGCGCAAGCCTGGGGCGGGGCTTGGCCCACCTGGGGGCAGAGCCGGCTGCCCAGGGCCGCCAGCGCCCAGAACAACCCCAGCGGCGCGACAAAGGCGCAGATCGGCACCATGGGGTCGCGCGCCAGCTCCCGCACGCTGACCCCGAAGAAAGCCCGGAATTGCCTCATCGCGCGCCGCCAAGCCTTCCCAGCGGGCGCGTCACGCGCGCGTAGACATCCCGCAGGCCGGCCTGGGCGGGCCGCGCCTCGACCACCCGGGCGAGTTGGCGCAGCTGGGCCAGGGCCGCCTCCGGCTCGCCGGTCACCAGCCGGGCCCAGGTCCTCCCGGGCCCGGGGCTGGCGCAGGCGGCGGCCGGGCCGGCCCACCCGCCCGCCCACCCGTCCGGCAAGGGCCCCTCGACCAGGGCCTCTAAGGCCGGCCCCGGGCAGTGCCGGCCCACCAGCTCCCCCGGCGCGCCTTGGGCCACGATGCGCCCGCCGTCCAAGATCGCCACCGCGTCGCACAGCTCCTCTGCCACCTCGGGCCGGTGGGTGGTGACTATGACCGTCCCGCCGCGCCCGCGCCGCTCGGCCACCAGCTCCCACACCACGTCGCGGGCCGCCGGGTCGAGCAGGTTGGCCGGCTCTTCCAGCAGCGCCAACCTGGGCTGGGGCAGAAACGTCAAACCCAGCAGCACCCGCCGCCTGGTGCCGGCCGAAAGCCGTTTCAGGCGCGTCCGGCGGACTTCCTCCAAACCCAGGCGGGCCATCATCCGGCCGGCCCCGCCGGCCCCGTAAAGCGCCGCCCACAAGCCGAACAGCTCTGCCACGGTCTGGTTCTCGGGCAGTTGGCAGTGCTGCGGCTGGAAGCCGACTTGGCGGCGGATGGCGGCCCTGTCCGCCTGCGGGTCGGCCCCGAAAACACGCACCTCGCCGCTGCTGGGGCGCGTCAGCCCGGCCAGCAGCTCAAGGCAGGTGGTTTTGCCGGCCCCGTTGGGGCCGAGCAGCCCCACCACCGAGCCGGCCGCCACCGCCAGGTTCGCCTGGCTGACGGCCTTGACGCGGCCGTAGCGTTTGGTGGCGCCGCGCAACTCAGCCTCGTACCGCAATTCTTGGCCCTCCCCCCGTTGGCCCGCCAAAGCGGCGGCCCAGGGCCTCCGGCTGGTCCCGCCGCTTCGACAGCGCTTGCGCGCGGGACTATTTTACCTGATGGGGCGGGGCTTGCGGCCACCCCGGGGCGCCCCGGGCCGCCCTGGGACGCGCCCGGGGGCGGCCCAGGGCGAGGTCACACCAGCCGGCGCGTCCAACCGTGCCGGTCCTGGCGGCGGCCGTACTGGATGCCGGTCAGCTCCTCGTGCAGGGACATCGTCAACGGCCCCGGCGCGCCATCGCCCACCACCTGGTCGAAGCCCTCGCCCGCCAGGCGGCCGACCGGTGTCACCACCGCGGCGGTGCCGCAGGCGAACACCTCCGCCACCTCCCCCAGGGCCAAGCCGTCCAGCAGCTCGGCCAGGGCGATGGGCCGCTCCACCACCGCCCGGCCGCGGTCGCGCGCCAGCTGGAGCAGCGAGGCGCGCGTCACGCCCTCCAAAATGGTCCCGGAGGTGGGCGGCGTCACCACTTCCCCGCTGGCCAGCACCACCACCACGTTCATGCCGCCCAACTCCTCCAAGGTGGTGGAGGTGGCGGCGTCCAAGAACAGCACCTGCTCGCAGCCGTGCTGGTAGGCCAACTCTTGGGAGACCAGCGAGGCGGCGTAGTTGCCGCCGCATTTGGCCGCCCCCGTCCCGCCCAGCCCGGCCCGGTGGCGCACCTGGTCGACCCAGATCGAGACCGGCGCCACGCCGCCCTTGAAGTAGGCCCCCACCGGCGAGGCGATGACGTAGTAGGACACCTCGTGGGAGGCCCGCACGCCGATGAACGGCTCGGCCGCGAACATGAACGGCCGCAGGTAGAGGGATGTGCCCGGGGCCGAGGGCACCCACTCCTGGTCCACTTGGACCAGCGCCTCCAAGGACTCGACGAAGTCCGCCACCGGCAGCTCCGGCAGCGCCAGGCGCCTGGCCGAGCGGGCGAACCGCTCGGCGTTGGCCTCCACCCGGAAGGTGTGGATGGCGCCATCCGCCCAGCGGTAGGCCTTCAAGCCCTCAAACACCTCTTGGGCGTAGTGCAGCACGCCCGCGGACGGCTCCAACTCGAGCCGGCCGTACGGCATCAGCCTGCGGTTGTGCCACCCGGCGCCGGCCCGCCAGGTGATGGCCGCCATGTGGTCGGTGAAAACCGTGCCAAAGGCGGGCGCCTCCAGCAGCGCCGCGCGCTTGGCCGGCGGGGTTGGCGAGGGGTGCGGCTGCAACGCGAACTGGCTCATCAGCTTCTCCTTAGAACTTGGCGGGGGCCTTGGCGGCGGAGCGGACCAGCGCCACCAGCGAGTCGCCCACTTGGTCGGTTGGCCGCGGCTGGGCCCCGCGCAGGGCCAGGTCCGCCTCGACCGCTTGGTCGACGCGGCCCGCGGCCGCCGCGAAGCCGAGGTGGCGCAGCATCAGGGCGGCGGAGAGCACGGTGGCGGTGGGGTCCGCCTTGTTTTGCCCGGCGATGTCCGGGGCCGAGCCGTGGACCGGCTCGAACATGGACGGGAAGGCGCCGCCCGGGTTGATGTTGCCGGAGGCGGCCAAGCCGATCCCGCCCACGATGGCGCCGGCCAAATCCGTCAAGATGTCCCCGAACAGGTTGTCGGTCAAAATCACATCGAAGCGCCCCGGGTCGCTCACCATGAAGATGGTGGCGGCGTCGACGTGCAGGTAGTCGACCTCGACGGCGGGGTAGTCCCGCCCCGCCGCCTCGACGGCGCGCCGCCACAGGTGCCCGGCGTGGACCAGCACATTGTGCTTGTGGACCAAGGTGAGGCGCCGGCGGGGCCGGGAGTTGGCCAGCTCGAAGGCGTAGCGGGCGGCCCGGCCGGCCCCGTAGGCGGTGTTGACGGAGACCTCGGTGGCGATCTCCTGGTCGGTGCCGGGCCTGACCACGCCGCCGTTGCCGACATACGGGCCCTCGGTGCCCTCGCGCACCACCATGAAGTCGATCGGCCCGGGCGCGGCCAGCGGCGAGGCCACCCCGCCGTACAGCTTGGCCGGCCGCAGGTTGATGTAGTGGTCGAAGGCGAAGCGCAGTTTCAGCAGCAGCCCGCGCTCCAGCACCCCGGAGGGCACCGACGGGTCGCCCACCGCCCCCAGCAAAATCGCCTGGTGTTGCCCGATGCCGTCCAGCTCGGCCGCGGGAAGCGTCTGGCCGGTGGCGTGGTAGCGGGCGGCGCCCAGGTTGTACGGCGTGGCGCGCAGCGCCACGCCCTCGGGCTCGAGCGCGGCCGCCAGCACGCGCAGCCCCTGCTCGACCACCTCCGGCCCGATCCCGTCGCCCGCGATCACCGCCAGGTCGAGCTCGGCCGGGCCGGCCGGATTGGCGGGGTTGGCGGGGTTGGCCGGGTTGGCGGGCGTCATCGGGCCGCTGTCCCCTCGACGTAGTCGCTGTCGGGGGCGCTGACCCAGGCGAACAGCTGGCGCAGCTCGCGGCCGACGCCTTCGATCGGGTGGGCCTCCTCTTTGGCCCGCAGGGCTTTGAACTCGGGGCTGCCGGCGTCTTGGTCGGCGATGAAGCGGGCGGCGAAGGCGCCGGACTTGATGTCCGCCAGCACGTCCCGCATGTGGTTCTTGACGGCCCCGTCGATCACCCGGGGGCCGGAGACGTAGTCGCCGTACTCGGCGGTGTCGGAGACAGACCAGCGCTGTTTGGCGATACCGCCCTCGTACATCAGGTCGACTATCAGCTTGAGCTCGTGCAACACCTCGAAGTAGGCGATCTCCGGCTGGTAGCCGGCCTCGGTGAGGATCTCAAAACCGGCCTCCACCAGGTGCGACATGCCGCCGCACAGCACCGTCTGCTCGCCAAACAGGTCGGTCTCGGTCTCCTCGGTGAAGGTGGTTTTGATGCCGGCGGCGCGCAGGCCGCCGAGGGCCTTGGCGTAGGCCAGGGCCAGGCGCCAGGCCCCGCCGGTGGCGTCGACCTCGACCGCCACCAGCACCGGCACGCCCCGCCCGTCGACGAATTCGCGCCGCACCAGGTGGCCGGGGCCTTTGGGGGCGACCATGGCGACATCGACGCCATCGGGCGCTTGGATGTAGCCGAAGCGGATGTTGAAGCCGTGGGCGAAGAACAGCGCGTCGCCCGGCGCCAAATTGGGCGCCACCTGCTCGGCGTAGACCTGGCGCGCGCGCTGGTCCGGCACCAGCATCATGACCAGGTCGGCCCAGGCCGCCGCCTCGGCCGGGGTGGCGACCTCCAGGCCCTGGTCGGCGGCTTTGGCGCGGGATTTGGAGCCCTCGGCCAGGCCCACCCGCACCTCGACCCCCGAATCGCGCAGGTTGAGGGCGTGGGCGTGCCCCTGGGAGCCGTAGCCGATCACGGCCACCTTGCGGGACTGGATCGCCGACAGGTCGGCGTCCTCGTCGTAGAACAGTTCTGCCACTGGATTCTCCTTTGTTGCTTGCTTGCTTGGGGGTGGGGCCGCGCGGGCGGCTATTCAAGCGCCCGCTCGAGGGCGCGGTCGGTGATGCGCTTGGCGCCGCGGCCAATCCCGACGGTGCCGGATTTGACCAGTTCGCGGATGCCGAACGGTTCTAGCAGCGTCATCAGCGCGTTCAGCTTGGAGTCGGTGCCGGTGGCCTCGATCACCAGCGTCTCGGCCGACACGTCCACAATGTGGGCGCGGAACAGGTTGACCACCTGGGTCACCTGGGAGCGGGTGGCGGCGTCCGCCGCCACTTTGACCAGCAGCAGGTCGCGCTGCACGGAGCCCTCGAGCGAGCTCAGCTCGACCACTTTGAGCACGTTGACCAGCTTGTTGAGCTGTTTGGTGACCTGCTCCAGGGGGTGGTCTTCGACATCGACCACGGCGGTGATGCGGGAGATGGCGGGGTGCTCGGTGGGGCCCACCGCCAAGGAGTGGATGTTGAAGCCGCGGCGGGCGAACAGCGCGGCCACCCGCGTCAAAACACCGGGCTTGTTCTCCACCAGGACGGACAGGGTGTGGGTTGCCATTGCGGTGTGGTCTCCTTCCTAGAAATCGTCCCGCGCGAAGGCGGGCGCCAGGCCCCGGGTGTATTCAATGGTGTCATTGGACGCGCCGCCCGCCACCATGGGCCAGACTTGGGCGTCGCGCGAGACTTGGAAATCGATCAGGACGGGCTTGTCCTCGATGCCGGCCGCCTGCTCGATCACCTGGTCCACCTGCCCGGCCTCGGCGCAGCGCAGGCCGGCGCAGCCGTAGGCCTGGGCCAGTTTGACAAAGTCCGGGATCATGGCGGTGTCCTGGCCGGTGTGCAGGTCGGTGTTGGAGTAGCGCCCGCCGTAGAGCAGGGTCTGCCATTGGCGCACCATGCCGAGCGACGAGTTGTTGATCAGCGCCACCTTGACGGGGATCTGGTTGAGCGCGCAGGTGACCAGCTCGTGGCCGGTCATCTGGAAGCAGCCGTCGCCGTCGACCGCCCACACCTGCCGCTCCGGGTGGGCCACCTTGGCCCCCATGGCGGCCGGGGCGGCGTACCCCATGGTCCCCAGCCCGCCGGAGTTCAACAGCTGGCGCCCGCCGGAGATGTCCAAGAACTGCTGCGCCCACATTTGGTGCTGGCCCACCCCGGAGGCGAAGATGGCGTCCGGCGCGGCCAGGGCCGAGAGCCGCTCGATGACGTATTGCGGCGCCAGGCGGCCGTCGGCCGGTTGGGCGTAGCCGGCCGGGTAGCGCCGCCGCAGCTCATCTAGGTGCTCCCACCAGCGTTTGTAGGCGGGCGGCCGGTCCCAGCTTTGGACTTCGCGGACGATGCCGTCCAGCACGTTGCGGGCGTCGCCCACGATGGGGATGGCGACCGCCACGTTTTTGCCGATCTCTGCCGGGTCGATGTCGGCGTGGACCACTTTGGCCCGGGGCGCGAAGCTGTCCAGCC
>JAITIG010000212.1 GCA_031279575.1 Bifidobacteriaceae bacterium | reverse complement strand
CACCGGGGGTTGGGCCGTGACCCGCTTGGGGGGGCCGGTGGGGCGGGCGGGGCCGGAGGGGCCGTAGCCGAATAGGACGGGTGGGGGGGGGGCCGGGGCCAGGCCGACGCGGGGGGGGGGGGCGGGACGGGGGGAGACGGCATCGTGCGGGCGGACGGCCAAAATCACCTGGCCAACGGGGACGGTGACGCCCTCGGCGGCGGCGATGGCCTCGACCACGCCGTCGAAGGGGGAGGGCAGCTCGACCACCGACTTGGCGGTCTCGATCTCGACCACGGGCTGGTTGACGGCCACGCGGTCGCCGGCCGCCACCAACCAGCGGGTGATCTCGGCCTCGGTCAGGCCCTCGCCTGGGTCCGGCAGGGCGAAGGTGAGCAAACCGGCGGTCATCAGCGGCCTCCTTAGAACGCCAGGGCGCGGCGCGCGGCGGCCGCGATCCGCTCTGGGCTGGGCAAATATTCGCGCTCCACCAGGGCCGGCGGGTAGGGCAGGTGGTGGCCGCCGACCCGCAGCACGGGGGCTTCCAGCAGGTAGAAGCAGCGTTCGGCGATGCGGGCGGCGATCTCCGCGCCGGCCCCGAAGAACACCGGCGCCTCGTGGACCACCACCAGCCGGCCGGTGCGCAGGACCGAGGCCTCCAGGGTGTCGAAATCGATCGGCGAGATCGCGCGCAGGTCTATCACCTCGGCTTGGACGCCTTCGCCCGCCAGCAACTCGGCCGCCGCCTCGGCCGGCCGGACCGCCGGGCCGTAGGCGGCGATGGTGACCGCGGCCCGGGCCTCGACCCCTGAACCGGGCCCGGCGCCAGCGCCGACCCCATCCCCGGCCAAGGCCCGGGCCACGCGCGCGGTCTCAAGGATAGACCCGTCGGCCGGCGCCTCCAACAGCACGGGGCCCTTTGACCAGTACCGGGCTTTGGGCTCCAGCACAATCACCGGGTCTGGGCAGCGGATCGCGGCCCGCGTCATCGTGTAAGCGTCCTGCGGCGTCGCCGGGCTGACCACCCGCAGGCCGGCCGTGTGCGCCAGCAGCGCCTCAGGCGACTCCGAGTGGTGCTCGATGGCGCCGATGCCGCCGCCAAAAGGTATCCGGATGGTCAGCGGCACCCTGAGCCGCCCGCGCGAGCGCGAGCGCAGTTTGGCCAACTGCGTGGTGATCTGGCTGAAGGCCGGGAAGACGAAGCCGTCGAACTGGATTTCGCAGACCGGGCGGTAGCCGCGCAGCGCCAGGCCGATAGCTGTGCCAACTATCCCCGCCTCCCCCAGCGGGGTGTCCCGCACGCGGTCTTTGCCGAACCGCTGCGCCAGGCCCTCGGTGACCCGGAACACGCCGCCCAGTTGGCCCACGTCCTCGCCCATGACCAGGACTTTCGGGTCGGCCTCAAGCTCGGCGGCGAGCGCCAGGTTGACAGCCTTGCCCAACCCGACCACCGCCGCCCCCGGTGTGGCGGCCGGCTCGGCGCCCGGGCTGCCGGCCACCTGGGCGCCGGATGCGATGGCGGGCGGCTGGGCAGCGGTTTGAGCTGCGCGCGCCGGCGCCTCGGTCGCCGCGACGCCGGGCCCAGCAGCGGCCGCGGCCCCGAACGCGGCCTTGGGCGGCGTGGCGACGCTCCCAAACCCGGGCGGCAGCGCGTCGGTCGCGGCGGCGCCCGCCCCGGCGGCGGAGGCGGCCTCGGGCGCCATCGCCTCGGCCGTCATTGGGGCGCGCCTGTCCCGGCCAGCTCCGGGGCCGGTTGGGCGGCGCCGGCCAGGCCGCGCTGCCAGGCGGCCAATTCCTCGGCCACCAGGCGGTTCTCCGAGGCGTAGACCCAGCCGAAGAGCTCTTCTAGGCCCGGCGGCTGAAGCGAGCCGCAGCGCTGCCGGGCGGCGGCGGCCAAAGCCGCGCCGGCGGCATCGGCGGCTTCGAAGAAGGCTTGGTCCGCCAGGCCGTCCGCCTCCAGGGCGGCGCGGGCCAAGGCGATCGGGTCGCGCGCCGCCCAGGGGGCCTCGTCCTGGGGCGAGCGGTAGCGCGACGGGTCGTCCGAAGTCGTGTGCGGACCTAGCCGGTAGGTCACCGCCTCCACGATTTGCGGCCCCTGGCCAGCGCGGATGCGCTCCAAAGCGGCGGCGGTGGCGGCGAAGCAGGCGGTGGCGTCGTTGCCGTCGACGCGCTCGCCGGGGATGCCGAAGCCCTCGCCCCGGCGCGCCAGCGCCACCCGCGCCTGGGTGGCGGTGGGGGTGGAGATGGCCCAACCGTTGTTTTGGATGAAGAACAAGACCGGCGCCGCGCACGATGCCGCCCACACCAGCGCCTCGCCGACCTCGCCTTGGGAGGTCGCGCCGTCCCCCAGGTAAACAATCACCGCGCCCGCCGCCTCCGCTGCCGGGCCGGGCGGCGCGCCTGTCGCCTGGCCGCCTGCCGGGCCGGGCGCCGCGCCGGTCACCTGGCCGGACGCCGGGGCGCCCGCCGCGCCCACTGCCGGGCCGGGCGCCGGGGCGCCCGCCGCGCCCACTGCCAGGTCGGGCGCCGCGGCCGTCGCCTGGCCGGACGCCGGGGTACCCGCCGCGCCCGCCGCCGGGCCGGGCGCCGCGCCCGTCGCCTGGTCGGACGCCGCGCCTGTCGCCTGGTCGGGAGCCGGGGCGCCGCGGGCGGCATCGAGGGCCAGGCCGATGGCGTAGCCGACGGCGGGCAGCACCTGGGCGCCGACCACCAGGGTGTAAAGGTGGACGCGGTGGCGCTCAGTGTCCCAGCCGCCGTGGTCGGCGCCGCGGAAAAGGGCCAGCGCATCCGGCAGGGCGACTCCCCGGGCTTGCAGCACGCCGTGCTCGCGGTAGGAGGGGAACACCCAGTCCTGGCCGGCCAGGGCGTGGGCCGAGCCGACTTGCGCCGCCTCCTGCCCCAGGCTGGGCGCCCACAAGGCCAGTTGGCCCTGGCGTTGCAAAGCGCTGGCTTGGGTGTCGAAACACCTGGTCAGCACCATGTCGCGGTACATCGCGCGGCGTTGGGCGCCGGTCGGCGCGAGCGGGCGGGAAGCAGCGGGCATGGGACTCCTTGGCTGTGCGACCGGCTTGGGCTGGCTGGGCTGGGGGCCGCCGGCTGGTCGGTTCCCTCCTCCGGCCAGCGGGCGGCCTGCCCTCGGGAAACTTGCGGGCAAGCCCCTACGCCAGCGTAAGCTACGCCACCGTAACTCCGCCCTGTCCCCCCGCCACAGGGTCTGCCAAGCGGCCTTGTCGCCCCGCGACAACGCCGGGCCGACTTGGCCGGGCTGGCCCGAGGATTGCGTCGCAGGTCAAAGGCGGCCCGGTTGACCCCTGCCAGGGCGGGGCGAAGCGGCCGCCTCAGGCCGGCGCCCGAGGGTCCCGTGGCCGGCCGCGCCGAAGCGCCCAGGCGCAGGCAAGGGATCGGCGCGTCTGCGCCACTGGCCGGCCGGGCCGAGGATCAGGCCGGCAGGCGGATCAGGGCTTGGACGTGGGGCATGGCGAACAGGGCCGCCGGGCTGGCGGCCCACTCCAGCAAGCCCGCGGCGGTGGCGTCCAAGGCGGCCTGGTCCGCCACGCCGAAAGCCCCGGCCAACTCCGCGAAGCGGCCCTGCGAGATCCGCTCGGCCCAACTGGCGGCGATCTCCCCCGCCGGGGCGAATCCCGGGTAGGTCCACACCGAGCCGCTGAGCTCGATTCGCGCCCCGCCGGCGCCGGGCGCGCCCGCCGCCGCTCCCGCCGCGCCGGCCGGTGCCAGGCTG
>JAITIG010000014.1 GCA_031279575.1 Bifidobacteriaceae bacterium | reverse complement strand
CCCCCCCCGGCCCCGCCCGCCGGCTTGCCCGAGGCCGCCCGCCGCCCGGTCCGCGCCGGCCTCGGGTCCCGCCGTCCCCGCCCGCCGCTTGCCCGATGCCGCCGCCCCGGTTGGGCGGCGCCAGCCCGGGCCGCGGCGGGGCGGTGGCGGGCCGGGTTGGCCGGGGTGGGCCGGGGTTGGCTGGGCGGCGGGGTTTACCAGCCGCTGGCGATCTGCTTCTTCATGGCGAACCGGCCCTGGCCTTTGCCTTTGTAGAAGTACACCTGACCGGTGGCGTTGTCCCGGCCGACGATATCCGCCAGTTTGTCGCCATCGAGATCCGCCCCGGCCACCAACTGGAAACTGCCCCAGCCGTTGCCGCACTGCTGCTTCATCTTGAAGGTGCCGTCGCCGCGCCCGGCATAGCAATACAAATCGCCCTTGGAGTCGATCCCCAAAATGTCGCCCCGCCCGTCGCCGTTCAAATCGCCCGCCGCGTGCAGCTGCCAACCCAGCCACCCGTTGCCCACCTGCCGCTTCATCGCGAACCGGCCCACATCCGCCCGCCAGCGGTACAAATACAGCACGCCGGTCTTCAAATCCACCCCCAGCAAATCCACCTGGCCGTCGCCCGTCAGGTCCCCCGAGGGGATGGCCAAGAACTGCGACCAGCCGTTGCCCAACTGGGAGCGGGCCGCCGCCACCGACCCTTTGCCATCGCCCCGGTGTACCCACAGGTCGCCTCGCGCGTCGATGACCGCCAAATCAGCCCGCCCGTCGCTGGACCAATCCCCGGGCCCGTAAACCCTGGACCCGGTCAAACCAGAAGGCCCGGTCACAGTGTGCGAGGGGTTGAACCCGCTGGCTGTCCCCTTGAACAGCCGCAAGCGTCCCGACCCGTCCACCGCCAACACTTCGCCCAAGCCGTCCCCCGTCATATCAGGCGACAACGCGAAGGCGGACATCACCGGCGCATACCCCGCCGCCGCCACGGCGCTGGTTTGGGCGGAGGTGGCCGAGGCGGTGGTGTACCCGGCCAGGGTGCCGGTCACCCGCACCGACATCTTCTTGCCCTGGTCGGCCGCCACCAGGGTGTAGGTCTTGGCGGTCGCCCCGGTGATGGCCGCGCCGTCGCGCAGCCACTGGTAGGCCAAGGCCACCCCGGCCGGCGCCCACGTGCCCGGGGCCGCCGTCAGCGCCGACCCGACCTTGGCGGTCCCCGAGACGGCCGGGGTTCCGGCCGTCAGCCGGCCGGCCAGGACCGTCAGGCCGTTGCTGGCCAGCACCAAATCAGTGTGCGAGGCGCGTTGGAAGGTCGCCGTCACGGTCAGCGCCTTGCCCAAGTCAGCCGCGGCCGGGGTGTAGCTTGCCCCCGATCCGACTGGGGCGCCCGCCGCCTTCCAGACATAAGTGGTGGAGGTGGCCGCAGGCGTCGAGGATGACGTGGCGGCGCAGGCGGCGCCGACAGCCGGCGCGGCGCACAACTGGACGCTGGCGGGGCTGAAGTAGCCCAGCTGCCCAGTGAAATAGCCCGAGGTATACGACCCGGCGGCGTGCCCCGCCTTGGCGCCCGTGATCCGAACCGAGACCCGCTGGCCCACATCGGCCGCGGTGAAGCGGTAGGTGGCGGCGGTCGCGCCGCTGATTGGATCGCCGTTGCGCAACCACTGGTAGGCCAGGGCCGCATCGGCGGGGGTGACCCCGGTGGCGGTCGCCGTCATATCGCGGTCCACCGCCGCCGACCCGCTGAAGGAGGCCGATCCGATCGACACCTGCGCCACGGTGAACACCTTCACCTCATAGCTGAGCGTCGAAGGCGAGCCGGTGATGCCCGTGATGGACACCTTGTAGGTGTCGACCGCGCCGGAGGCTGGGGCCGCGAGCACGGCATCGGGCAAGCTGAAGGAGATGTGGCCCACGTCCCCGGCGCCCGAATAGGTGCCGCCGGAGCGCCCGTTGACCACCACGCCCGCCACCGCGGCCCCGTTCTTGGTCACGCTGACCGAGGCGGAGGCGAAACCCGCGGCGGTGCGCCCGGTCGAAACCGACCACGGCACCTGGGCCAGTTGGTGCGGGAAGTAGCCCGCCGGCGGCCAGGCCACGAAGTTTGGCGTGCTCCAGGTGATGCTGAAGGGGCTGGACAAGGCCGGGTCCTGGCTGGCGTCCCAGGTGGGCCCGCCGCTCCAGGAGGCGCCGGCGGTGTTGGGCATCACCACCAGGGCGTTGGCGCGGCCGGCGGCCCCGCGGACCGAGCCGGACCCCATGACCTGCCCCCCGGGCGACAAAATCCACCGCCGGTGCCCCACCGAGGAGATGTTCTCAGCGCTGGAGGCGTCGGCGATGTAGCGCGAGATCGACACCGCCCCGGTGGTGCCGAGCGCCAGGTTGGACTTGTTGGCCAGGTAGCGGCCGTTGTTGGTGGTGCACTTCCAGGTCGCGGGCGGGGTGTGGCTGATGTTCAACTCGGCCGCCATGGTCAAGGCGGTGCGCCGGGCCGCGGCCGAGGCGTCCGTGTTCTCCGTCACCGGGTCCAGGCCGGCCATCCGCCGGTAGTAGTTGATGGCGTCGAAGGTGGCCTGCTGCGAGGCGGAGTCGACCGTCCCGCGGTCGCACGTGTCCAGCGACCCGGTCCACTGCACCTCGGTGGCCAGGGCCGGCGCCAAAATGTTGGCGTACGCGGCCGCCACCTCGCTTTGGCTGGCCGTGTTGATCGGCCCGACCGCCGCCGACCGGTACCCGCCGGCCGCCTGCCCCGGCTCGCCCGTCTGGGCGGTGGGCGGCTGCCCCAGCCGCTCCACCTCGCTTTCCGGTTGCGCGATGCCGTCGCCTTGGGTCCCAGCCGCCGGCGCGATGCCCTCCGCCCGCGTGGCCGCCTGCGCGATGCCGTCGCCTTGGGTCCCAGCCGCCGGCGCGATGCCGCCGCCCGCCGCCCCAGTGGCCGGCGCCGCCGCCGGCCTGGCCGCGTCCGGCAGCCCCGCGGCGCCGGCCGGCGCCTGGTCCAGCAGCGCCGGAGCCCCGGCCAGGGCGGCGGCGAGGGCGAGGCAAATCAGTTTGGCGGGGTGTGAGCGGACCATCAGTGGCCCTCCTTGCGTGTTGTGTCAGCCGGTGGGGTGCCGGGCCGCGCCTGGGGTCAAGGCCGGCGGCAGGTACCCCCAACTCTGCCAGATCAAGCCCCCTGCCATAAACCCGCCGCCCGCCCCGGCGGGCCGGGCGGGCCGGGCTAGCTTCCCGCCCGCCCCGGCGGGCCGGGCTGGCTTGCCGCCCGCCCCGGGAGGGCCGGGCTAGCTTCCCGCCCGCCCCGGCGGGCCGGGCGGGCCGGGCTAGCTTCCCGCCCGCCCCGGCGGGCCGGGCTAGCTTCCCGCCCGCGGGCGGCAGTGGCGCGATCGGGGCGGGCGGGATCAGCCATAACGTTGGGCGCCACGCTTGGACCCGCGCGGATGGGCCGCCTTCGGGTCAGGGTTGGCTTGGTTCGACCACGCAAAGGGTGGCGCCGGTTGCCACCCGGTCGCCGGGGGCCGCGGCCAGGCGGCGCACTCGGCCGGCGTGGGGCGCGGTCAGGGGCTGCTCCATCTTCATGGCCTCCAGCACAACCAGCAGGTCCCCGGCCGCCACCTGGTCGCCATCGGCCACCGCCACCCGGACCACGCTGCCCTGCATCGGGGCGGTCACCGCGCCGCCGGCCGAGGCCCCCACCGGGGAGCCCACCGCCCGCTTCAAAGCCCGGCGCGGCCCGCCCCCCGGCCAGCCCGGCCCACCCGGGGCGCCGCCGGGCCCAAGGTCCGCCTGCGCCGCCGCCGCGCCGCCGCCGAGGTGGCCGCCCAGGTGGCCGCCGAGGGAGGCTGGCAAGACCACCTCGAGGCGTTTGCCGTCCACCTCGACCACCACTGTGGATGTGGCCGGGCCGGCCTTAGCGGCGGCGGCGGGGGCGGGGGCGGGGCTGGGAAGGGCGGCGACGGCATCGGCCATCTCGTGTTCCAGCCAGGTGGTGTGGACGCGGAAGGCGGCGGCGCTTGGGGCCGCGAAATCAGGCGCGCCCACCACCGCGCGGTGCAGGTCAAGGACGGTGGCCACGCCCTCGACCGCCAACTCGGCCAGGGCGCGGCGGGCCCGGGCCAGCGCCTGCGCCCGGTCGCGGCCCCACACGATCACCTTCCCCAGCAGGGAGTCGAACGCGCCGGTCAGGTAGTCGCCGGCCTGGTAGCCGAAGTCGCAGCGCAGGCCCGGCCCGCCCGGCAACTGGAGGCGGGTGACCAGTCCGGGCGAGGGCAGGAAGCCGCGGGCCGGGTCCTCGGCGTTGAGGCGGAACTCGATGGCGTGGCCGCGGGCGGGCAGGTCGCCGCCGCCGAGCGCCTGGCCGGCCGCGATCCGCAACTGCTCGCCCACCAGGTCGAGGCCGGTCACCGCCTCGGTCACCGGGTGCTCGACTTGGAGGCGGGGGTTGACCTCCATGAAATAGCACTCTCCCTGGGCGGTGAGCAGGAACTCGCAGGTGGCCGCCCCCACGTAGCCGGCGGCGTGCAGCACCGCGCGGGAGGCGCGCGCCAGGGCGCGCTCTTGGGCCGGGGCCAAAAACGGGGCCGGCGCCTCCTCGACCAGTTTTTGGTGGCGCCGTTGGATGGTGCAGTCCCTGGTGCCGACGATGGCGATGGCGCCGTGGGCGTCCGCCAGGCACTGGGTCTCAACGTGCCGGGGCCGCTCCAGGTAGCGCTCGGCGAAGCACTCCGCCCCCCCAAAGCTGGCCGCCGCCTCGCGCTGGCAGGCCTCCAGGGCGGCGCCGGCCTCGGATGGCCCCCTGACCACCCGCATGCCGCGCCCGCCGCCGCCGTAGGCGGCTTTGACCACCACCGGGTAGCCGTGGCGGGAGGCGAAGCGCCGCACATCGGCGGCGCTGGCAACCGGGCCGTCGGTGGCCGGGACCAGGGGCGCGCCCGCCTGCCGGGCCAGTTGGCGGGCGCTGACCTTGTTGGACACCTGGTCGAGCGCGGCCGGCGGCGGGCCCACCCAGACCAGGCCGGCCCGCGCCACGGCCCGGGCGAAGGCGGCCGACTCGGCCAAGAACCCGTAGCCCGGGTGGACGGCGCCGGCCCCGGCCCGCAGCGCCAAGCCCACAATCCCCTCGGCGTCCAGGTAGCCGGCGGCGGGCGGGTGCGGCTGCCCCGCGCCGCCGGCCGCGGCTGCGCTGGCTGGGGCGGCCGCCGCGGCTGGCAGGGCGTAAGCCTCGTCGGCCAGGCGGACGTGCATGGCGTCGCGGTCCTCCGGCGAGTAGACCGCCACCGAGGCGAGGCCCGCCTCGGCGCAGGCGCGGGCGATCCGAACCGCGATCTCCCCCCGGTTCGCGATCAGGACTTTGGTGAACACCATTTCACGCTAGGCGGCGGACCGCCTGGGCGCCGCCTCGGCGGCCCGCCAGGTCGCGCGGCCCAATTTGTGGCGCCCCCACAACCCCGCGCCCCCCGCCCGGGCGGGCGCGGCCGCCTCGGCGCCAAGTCCGCCCAACCGCCTGCGGCGGCCAGGCCGGCCGGCCTACGCGCCCCCCGCCGCCGCCCGGGGCGCGGCGTCAGGGCGCAGTTCGGGGCGCCACAGGTCGAAGACGGCCACGCCGAAGCGCGCCAGCAGGTGGCGCAGCACCGGCAGCGACAAGCCCACCACCCCGTGGTGGTCGCCCTCCAAGCCCTCGATAAAGGGCCCGCCCAGCCCGTCGATGGTGAACGCGCCCGCCACCGCCAGCGGCTCGCCGGTGGCCGCATAGGCCTCGATCTCAGCCTCGGTCAAGTCCCCGAACCGCACCACGGTGGACGATGCCGCCCCCTCGCCCCGCCGCCCCGCGCCGCCCGGCTGGTGCGCGACTGGGTGGTCCGCGACCGGGTGGGGCGGGGCCCCAGCGGGCGAAGCGGCGCCCGGGGCCGCCCCAGCCGGCCGGTCCGCGCCGCCGGCGCTCGGCGCGCCTGCGCCCCAGGCCGGGCGCGGGCCAACCGCCAGGGCCGGCCCGAGCAGCCAGTGGCCGGTGTGGAGCACCCCAGCCCGGCCAGACTGCTGGCGGATGCGGCGCCGGGCGTCGGCGGCATCGCGCGGCTTGCCCAGCACCTCGCCGTCGAGTTCCAGCATCGAGTCGCAGCCCAGCACCAGGGCGCCCGGCGGGGCTAGCGGGGCCGCCGCCTCGGCTTTGGCCCGGGCCAGGGCGGTGACCTGCCCGGCCGGCGCCAAAGCCGGGTCGCGGGCCAGGGCGCCGGCCAGCACCGCCGCCTCGTCGAGGTCGCTGACCTGCACCAAGGGGTCGATCCCGGCGGCTTGAAGGGTGGCCAGGCGGGCCGGGGAAGCCGAGGCCAAGACCAATCGCAGGGCCACGGCTCAGGCGGTGTAGGGCTGGGCCGCCAGCACTTTGACGGACATCTGTTTGCCGGCCGGCGTCAGGTAGGTGCGGGTGTCGCCGACTCGCGCGCCCGCCACCGCCGCGCCGATGGGAGACTTCTCCGAGTACACGGTCACATCGGAGCCGGCCGCCACCTCGCGCGAGCCCAACAGGAATTGGCGCTCGCCGCCGCCCAGCTCAACGGTCACCACCATGCCCGGTTGGACGGTGGACAAGTCGACCGGGGCGCCGCCAACTTTGGCGTTTTGGAGCAGCGCTTTGAGCGTGGCGATGCGGCTGGCCATCTTGCCTTGCTCCTCGCGGGCGGCGTGGTAGCCGCCGTTCTCTTTCAGATCGCCCTCGGAGCGGGCGGCCTCGATGCGGCGGACCACCTCGGCCATGCCTTCGCCCTGGAGGTGGGCGAGCTCGGCGGCGAGCCGGTCATACGCCTCCTGGGTCAGCCAGGTCGTCTCGGTCATGGTGTCACTTCCTTCTAGCCATCGGATCGGGTGCGCCGGGGCCGCCCGGGCCCGCGCGAACAGCCCAGTCTAAGCCTCAACTACCGGCTGCTTGGCCCGAGGTGGCCTGATTAACCGGGGAATGGACTCCTGGCCTGGGATAACGCTTGGCGTTGGGGATCGCGGGACTCGGCGGAGGCCGGGCGCTGGCTCGGTTGACCCTTGCTGAAGGCCTTTGACGAGTCGGCAGGCCCAGGAAGGCTGGCTGTTGGGCAAGCTGAAATACCGCGGCCCGGCCTTGGCGCCCTCGGCGGCGAGACGGGCGGGGAGGCGTTTTGACCCCGGGGTGGGGCCGGGGCTACCCTGAAACGTCCCGTGCGCGCAAGGCCGCACGTTGGCGCGCGCCCGCCTCAGCGCCCGCGCGCCGGGCAACGCACCATTGAAGAAACAAGTAAGGCTGAAGAACTGTGCGCACGTACACCCCGAAGGCCGGCCAGATCGAGCGGGCCTGGCATGTCATCGACGCCACGGATGTGGTGCTGGGCCGTTTGGCCAGCCAGGCGGCGCGCTTGCTGCGCGGCAAGCACAAGCCGATCTTCGCGCCGCACCTCGACACCGGGGATTACGTCATCGTGATCAACGCCGGCAAGGTGGCTTTGACCGGCAACAAGCTGGCCCAGAAGCGGGCCTACCGGCATTCCGGCTACCCGGGGGGCCTGACCGCCGTGCCCTACAGCCAGCTGATGGCGAAGCGGCCGGAGGAAGTGGTGCGCAAGGCGGTTCGGGGCATGCTGCCGAAGAACCGGCTGGCCCGGGAGCAGTTGGCGAAGCTGAAAATCTACGCCGGCCCAACCCATCCGCACACGGCCCAGCAGCCCATCCCCTACGACCTGCCGCAGGTCGCCCAGTAACCGAGCCCCGCAACCGCAGTTTCAAGGAGCAATGTGACCGAGACGGACCAGTTGGCGCCCGAAGAGATCCCGTCAACCTACACCACCGAAACGCCGGACACCCCCGGCCGCGGCCAGACTCTGGTGGCGCCGGGCCGGGCGCTCGGCCGCCGCAAGGAGGCGGTGGCGCGGGTCCGCCTGCTCCCCGGCTCCGGCCAGTGGACCATCAACGGCCGCACCCTGGAGGACTACTTCCCAAACAAGCTGCACCAGCAGTTGGTGCGCTCGCCGTTCACCCTGCTGGACATCGAGGGCAGGTTCGATGTCATCGCCCGGATTGGCGGCGGCGGCACCTCGGGCCAGGCCGGCGCCTTGCGCCTGGGTGTGGCCCGCGCCCTCAATCTGATTGACCGGGAGCACAACCGCCCCGCCTTGAAGCGGGCCGGCTACTTGACACGCGACGCGCGCGTCACCGAGCGCAAGAAGGCCGGCCTGAAGAAGGCCCGCAAGGCCCCCCAGTACTCGAAGCGCTGAACGCCGCCGCGATGGCCGATGCCGTCCGCCCGCCCGCGCTGCCCCGCGCCGCCCCAGCATCGTAGGAGGTCCTGATGGCCCGCTTGTTCGGCACTGACGGGGTGCGCGGCCTGGTGGGCCGCGACATCACCGCCGAGTTGGCGCTGCGCCTGTCCGCCGCCGCCGCGCGCGAACTGGAAGCCGCCCAAGGCCTGGGCTACGGTTCGACCGCCGCCCCGCCGGTGCGCGACCACCGCCAAGAGGGGGCGCCCAGGCGCCTGCGCGGCATAGTCGGGGTGGACTCGCGGGTCTCGGGGGACATGCTGGCGGCCGCCTCCGCCGCCGGCTTGGCCTCCGCCGGGGTCGACGCCGTGCTGGCCGGCGTGGTGCCCACCCCCGGCCTGGCCTACCTGGCCCGCTCGATGGGCTTCGACCTCGGGGTTATGATCTCCGCCTCCCACAACCCCTACCAGGACAACGGCATCAAGTTTTTCTCCGGCACCGGCTACAAGCTGCCCGATGCCGTCGAGGACGCCATCGAAGCCCGTCTGGCCGAGCAGTGGTCGCCCGCCATCGGCGACGCGGTGGGGGTGACCAAGACCGATTTCGAGGCCGTCGAACGGTACATCGATTTCCTGGTGGCCGCCGCGCCGGTGCGGTTGGACGGCATGCGGGTGGTGCTGGACTGCGCCAACGGCGCCGCCTACCGGGTGGCCCCGCAGGTGTTCCGCCGCCTCGGGGCGGAGGTGACCTCGCTCGGGGTCCAGCCAAGCGGCACCAACATCAACGCCGGCGTCGGCTCGACCCACCCGGAGCGGCTGCAGCGGGCGGTGGCCGGGCTGGAGGCGCACGCCGGGTTCGCTTTCGACGGAGACGCCGACCGCTGCTTGGCGGTCGACTCCGGCGGCCAGCTGGTCGACGGCGACAAGATCATGGGGATCTTGGCCCTGGCGCTGCGCCAGCGGGGCGAATTGGCGAAAAACACGCTGGTCACAACGGTGATGTCGAATTTGGGGCTGTTCCAGGCGATGGAGCGGCGCGGCATTGCGCTGCGCGTCACGCAAGTGGGGGACCGCTACGTCCTAGAGGAGATGGTGCGGGGCGGCTACGCGCTGGGCGGGGAGCAGTCCGGGCACATCATCATGGCCCGGCACGCCACCACCGGGGACGGCACTTTGACGGCGGTGCAGCTGGCTTGCGAGGTGCGGGCGCAGGAGGCGCCGCTGGGGGAGTTGGCGGCGGCGGTGGAGACCTTCCCGCAGGTTTTGGTCAACGTCAGCGAGGTCGACCGCTCCCGGGTCGGCTCAGACCCGGCGGTGTTGGCGGCGGTGGCGGCGGCCGAGGACGAGTTGGGGGCCTCGGGCCGGGTGCTGTTGCGCGCCTCGGGCACCGAGCCGGTGGTCAGGGTGATGGTGGAGGCCCCAACCGAGCGGCAGGCCGAGGCGGTGGCGCAGCGTTTGGCGGCCGTGGTGGCGCGCCAGTTGGACTTGTAGATGAGGCTTTGGGCGGCCGCCGGGCTGGTGGCGGGAGGCTGGTTGGCGGCTGATTTGCTGGGCGGGGCGCCAGGCGGGCTGCCTGGGGCGCTGGCGGCCGGGGTGGACGGCATCGGCCAACTGGCGGGCGGCGGCCTGGAGGGGGCCGGACCGCTGGCGGCGGGCGAGGGCGGCGGCCTGGCCGGGCTGTGGCGCGAGGTCAACCAGCGGATAATCGGGCTGGCCGCATCGCCCTGGGCGGTGGTGGCCTGCTACCTGCTGGCTGTGATCGACGGCTTCTTCCCGCCCGTGCCGGCCGAGACGCTGATTGTGGCGACGGCGGCGGCGCACGCGGCCTCGGCCCCCGGCACGGCCGCGGTGTGGGGCTGGGCGCTGGGGCTGTGGGCGGTCTCGGCGGCCGGGGCGGTCAGCGGCGACTGCATCGCCTTCACACTGGGGCGCTGGTTCAACGCCCCCAACTGGCGGGTTTTGCGCGGCCGCAAAGGGCAGACGGCGTTGGCCTGGGCGCGGCGGGTCTTTGCGCGCGGGGCGGTGCCGCTGCTGATGGTGGCGCGGTTCATCCCGGTGGGGCGGGTGGCGGTGAACTTGACGGCGGGGACCATTGGCTACCCGTTGCGGCGCTTTGCGCTGGTCGACTCGGCGGCGGCGGCCTGCTGGGCCGCCTACGCGGTTGGGATCGGGTTCGCGGCCGGCCATCTCAGCGGCGACAACCCGCTGCTGGCGGTGGTGGTCGGGGTGGGGTTCTCGGCCACCCTGGGCAGTCTCATCCAATGGCTGTTGAACCGCCACTACGACAAGGTGGCGCCGGCCCAGCCCCCCGCCCAGCCCTCCGCCTGAAGCGCCCCGCCCCGGTGGCCCGGCTTGCTGAGGCGCGCTGGCCAGCCGCCGCCCCAGCCCCCCGCCCAACCACCCGGCCGGGCCGCCCGCCTGAAGCGCCCCGCCCGGTTGGTCCGGCGCGGCCCGCTGGCGACCCCGCTTGGCGCGGACGGCCGGCGGCCGCCGCTGGGGCGCCCCGCCCGGGGCCGCCGGCGGGCTCAGCCGCGGGGGAGGACCTCCAGGGCGGCGCCGGAAGGCTCGGGCGGCGCCAACTGCTCGGGGGCGGCGCCCAAGATGTCCCGCAGGCGCCCGTAGCGCAAGGCCACGGCATCGGCGCCGAGCTGGCCCAGCGAACCCTCGGCGGTCGCGTCCTGCAGCATCTGGACGCGGTGGCCGTGGGCGGCGTCCACCGTCACACCCGCCCAGGTCATCGCCGTGACAGCGGCGCCGGCAGGCCCTTTGGCGGCGGTCAGGTAGACCACCGCGCCGGTGTCCGTGTTCGGTCCCACCACGGCATCGGTCTGGTTGGACAAGAAGTTGCCCATCGAGTAGATGGTCCACATGCCGTTGCCGTCCACCCCGCCGGGCACCAGCTCAATCGGCTCGGCCACATGCGGGTGGTCGCCTATCATGGCGTCGATCAGCCCCGAGGCGGCCAGGCGCTGGGCAATCTCGCGCTGCTCGGCCGTCGGCGTGGTGCGGTACTCCACCCCGGCGTGGATGGCCGCCACCACAATGTCCGCCCCGGCCGCCCGCGCCGCCGCCGCCTGCGCCACCACCCGGTCGAGCGCGATCGGCGTGTTGACGCACCAGGGCTGCCCGGCCGGCAGCGGCAAGCCGTTGGTGCCGTAGGTGAACGCGATGTGCGCCACCGTGATCGACTCCGCCCCCAAGGTCAGGCGGTAAAGCTGCGGCAGCTCCGAGTCGGCCGCGCTCAGCGCCGTGCCGGCGTAGCCCAGGCCGTTGGCGGTCAGGGTTTCAATGGTGTGGCGCACCCCGGCCCAGCCCTGGTCCAGCGAGTGGTTCGATGACGTGGTGCAGCCGTCCCAGCCCTGCTCCGCCAGGTCGCGCGCCAGCGCCGCAGGGGCGGCGAACAGCGGGTAGCCTGTGGGCGCCTGGCCGGGCGGCGCCAACGGCACCTCCAGTTGGCAGATCGCCAAATCGGCCCCCTGGATCCATGGGTCCACCCCAGCCAGCAAGGGGGTGAAATCGTAGTCGCCGCCGGCGGCGGCCGAGCGGTTGACGGGCTGGTGGGTCAGCAGGTCCCCGCCAAAGGCCAGCGTCACGGTCAGCTGCTCGATGGCGGCGGGCGGGGCGCTCTTGGCCGCCGTCGGCTGGGGGGTGGCGGTGACGGTGGGGGGCGGCCCGGCGGCATCGGGCGGCGGCGCGGGGCGGCCCAAAGCCCAATCGGCTTCGACGCCCAGGGCGGCGCCCGCCACCAGCGCGACGGCCAGCAGGGAGGCGAGCCGGGGGGCAAACCGCATTCTCAGAATGGTAACGGACAGCGCGCCCGGCCGGCGCGCGGTGGCCGCCGGGCTAGTTGGGGCGCAGCTCGGTCAGGCTCGCGCTGCCGTCGTAGCCGTAGGTCAAGGCGAACAGGCGCCCGCCGGCCCAATCGAGCGACAGGTCGCCCGCGCCGCAGCTGTCCTGGCCCGGCGGCGGAATTGCCAAAGACCAGGCTTGGGCCAACTTGGGCTCGGTGTCAAAGGCGGTCAGGCGGCACTCCGCGCCCGCCAGGTAGACCAGGCGCTGGCCCAAGGCGAGCCAAGCGCCGTCCCAGGTGGGCAGGCTGATGGCGTTGGCCTGCAGGGTTTGCCAATCGACGCAATACCAATCGGGGTACTGCTGGGCAATCAGGCAGCCGGTGGTGGGGCCGGCCACCCAGTAGTCCAGCGCCTGGCTGGTGTCAAGGCGCCGGACTTTGCCGCTGCGGGCGTCTGCCAGGCTGAGGCCGGCTGGCGCGTCGGCGGCGTGGGCCCCCAGGACCGCCAAATCGCCGCCGGCGATGTAAAGCCCCACAGCCACGTCCTGGTCAAGCGACCAAGCGGTGTCCCACAGGGCCTCGCCGGAGGCCAGGTCCACCCGGGTCAGGGTTTGGCGGGTCTGGTCGATGCGGAACAGGGCGTCCTGGCCGCCGTGGGCGAATTGGTACCAAACCCCTGAGCCCTCCCCGGAGTCCTGGCCGAAGGGCAGCCTTTGGCCGCTGATGGCGTCCACCAACCCCGTCTCGGTCAGAATCAAATGGGCGCCGGTGGTGTCGTTGAAGGTCTGGTAGGCCGCCAGGGCCTCAGTTTGGGCGTGCTGCCAGACCGGTGTGGCCAGGTCTTCGACCGTGTAGGCGGCGATCATTTCCCCAACCGTCTCCCAGATGACGCGGTCCCCGGCCGCGGTGGCGGTCCAGGCGGGGCCGCGGTGGACTTGGCGGGCCAGGATTTTCCCAGACCGGTCGGTGGTGGCCAGCACCTGTTGGCCGCCGCTGTCCCAGGTTTGGCTGGCGACCACCGCGAAAGCCTGGCTGCCGATTGCCAGCACTGTCGGGGCGACATGGCCGTTGCGGCGCTCGAGCCCGAGTTCCGCCTCGAGGTCGAGTTGCCACAGGGGCTCGCCGCTGTCCAGGTCGAAGGCGGCGATGGCGGCCAGCGAGTCCGGCGAGTTCTCCGGCGTGGCCGTTGGGACGCCGCCCCAAAAGCCGTCCCAATAGGCTTGGTGGCCCGGTTCGCTGCCCGGATAGGCCTGGTAGTCGGCGGCCTCGGGGCTGGCGCAGCCGGACTGGTCTTGCGGCGGTTCGCCTTGGTCCAGGCAAGAGTTGTACTCCTGGTTGGCTTGGTCGAGGCGGGCGGCGTCGGCTTCGCCTTGGGCGCGCTCCTCGGCGTAGCCCTCATACCACAGGCCGTGCTCGGCCGGCAGGCCGTAGGCGAAGCCGATTTCCCCATCCACCAGGTCCAAGAACCCTGTCTGGTCAAAGTTCCCCGCCACCAGCCCGTCCAGGGTGATGGCCGGGCCCAGGGCGGGCAGTTCAAGCAGGTCGGGCGCGCGGTTGAGGTCCTCGGCGCCTTGGGGTTTGGGCGCCAGCCACCACACCGCCCCGCCCACCGCCAGCAGCCCAGCCACCCCCCCGGCGACGATGCCGACCGCCCACCGCGCCGGCCGGCGCCGCCTGGGCCCCGGGCGCGGGGCGGAGGCGGCGCCCTGGGCTGGATCGCCGCCAGCCGGTGGGGCGGCCCCGCCGGCTGGGCCGCTTGGCGCGGCCGGGCGGGCGGCGGGGCCTTGGAGCGGCATCGGGCTAAAGTCCGGCCCCAGGCGGGGTGGCCCAGCCGGTTCGCCGCTAGCCGAGGCGAAAGGCGGCTTGCCGCCCGGGTCGGGGGTTGTCGGAGACACGGACCAGCCTAGCCCCCCGCCCGGGTCGCCAGGCAGGCTGGCCGGGCCCGCCTGTTAGCCCCCTGTTAGCCCGCCTGGACGCGGCCGCTTAGCCCGCCTGTTAGCCCGCCTGGACGCGGCGGCTTAGTGTCCGCCTGGAGGCGGCGGCTTAGCCCGCCTGGACGCGGCGGCCCAGGCGCCTGAGCCACAGGCCGCCGGCTGTCACCGCCAAAGCCAGCCACACCATCCACCTCAAGTCCACCACTGGGCCCGAGACAGGCAGGCTGGCCGAGGAAGTCGCCACCGGCGCCGCCGCGGCCGGGACCGGCGTCGCAGTGGTGGTGAGAGCCGGGGTGGAGGAGTCTTGCGGCGTGTAGTGGACCACCACCTCGGTGTCCTCCGGGCGCAAGCGGGAGGCGCCCACCGGGGCCGTGGAGCCGACCACCGGATGCGACACCGTGTGGCCGTCCACATCCGGGGAGGCAACCTCCGGGTAGCCTTCGGTCGACCAGTACAGGGTCTCGCCGGTGGCCTCGTCGGTGTCGGCGTACCACACCACCTCATGGACCACCTCATCCGGGGTGGCCTCGCCCGCGCCGGTGTAAGTGATGGTGCGGCTCACCGGCAGAGGCGTCACCGTGTGGCGGTGGTTCAAATGCACCGTGATCAGCTGCGTGGTGGCGGCATCGTCGTCAAAGGCGGCCACGTTGTCCAGCGAGGCGAACTCGTAGCCCGCCGGGATGCCCGCCCGCGCCTCGGCCTCGGTGAAGCCGACCGCGGCCAAACTGTCCCCCACCAACACCGTCCGGGCGCCGGCAAGCGGCTGGACCGCAGCGCCCGCGGCGTCATCGTCGGTGTAAACCACCAACACCAACTGGCCGGCGGCGGCAATCAGGGTGGTGTCCGAATCCTGGTTGTTGGCGGGTGTCAGATCGGCCCCGTTGGCGCCGTCGTCGCCGACTGCGGCCACGGCCTCAACCTCGTCGCCAACCACCGCCGCCGCCGCCGGCGACCAGGTCACCGTGAAGCTGGTTGTCGCCCCCGCGGCCAAGCTGAACGGCGGCCAGGTCACCAAATAGCCGCCGCCCGCCTGCGCCGCGGCCGAACCGCCGCCGCTGATGGCCCCAGGGGCCGCCGGGCCGCCCAGGGCCAACTCCAGTTCAACCCCGGTGGCCCCGACCAGCCCGTTGTTGGCCACGGTCACGGTGTGGGTGCTGGCGCCGTTCAAGGCCACCTCCGCAAGGCCGTCATCGACGCTCACCGCCAGGTCCGGGCGCTGCGTCACGCTGGCCATGCAGCCATTCATGAGGACTTCGAGCACCGGCTGGGGGTCTTCCACAAAGTCGTCGAATTCGAAGACCCCGCCGCCGCTGTCTCGCGCCATGTCCCGGTATGCCTCATTGCCGGCCGTATTCCTCAGCGGCACAACCGAGTAGAGCGTGGCGTCGTTGTCCGCCAAAGCCTGCGCGGCCTCCGCCACGGTGTGGTGTTCCGCCTGCGTCGGCTCGTCCGCGACCAGCACCAGGCAGCTGGCGGCCTCGGCGCGCAGCCCTAGCCTGGAATCAAAGGCGTTGACAATCGAGTCCACCCCCAATTCGCCGCCGGGATTGACACTGAGGCGGCTAACCGCCTCATGCACCCAGGGCAGCGAATCGGTGGCGGGGAGGTAAATCCTGGGCCCGAGGGTGCCCGAGGCCCAAATGTTGAGCGGCTGGATGCCGATTTGGTAATCCAGGGCGGCGCCCAACTGGTCGGCGATGAAGTCGATGTTGTTGCGCACGCCCTCTTGGGCGCCAGACATCGAACCTGAATCGTCCACCAGGAACAGCACGTCGACTTGCGGTTTGCCCAGCATCGACAAGTCGTTCGAGTCGCTGCCCAGCCAGGCGGTGGCGCCCGGCACGTTGGTGACGTTGGCCTCGACCGGTTGGCCGGCCAGGCGCGGCACGCGGACCTCGGCCAAGCCGTCAGAATCGGTTGCGACCTTGAAAACGGTCGCGCCAACCGAGACCTCCACCTCGACGCCCGCGGCTTCGGTCCAAGTGGCCCAGTCCCAGACTTTCAGCCGCATGGTGACCTCTGCGGCGCTGGCGGTGCCCGCCACCGGGTAGAGGTTCACATAATGGCTGGACTTGGCGGACACGCTGGTGGTGGCTTCGACCTGCCCGCCGTCTTTGTCCGTGACTGTCAGCGTGGCGGTGTAAACGCCCAGCTCGGTGTACTGGTGAGGTTGCCAGATGGCGCGGGTGGAGCAGGGGCCGCTGGCTTGGTCCCCGTCCCCGTAATCCCAGGCGCACAACAGCGTGGGCGTGTCCCCCGCGGCATCCGAGATCGAAACAGTCGGATTCCACGCCGCCGGGGTGAAGACATCGAACTTGGCTGCCAGGCTGACTGACGGATTCTTGTTGGAGACGGTCACGGCGCCGCCGGTGGGGATGATGGCCCGGCCGTAGACATCGGCGCCCGTCACGGCGATGGTGTATACGCCGTTGTCCCCGTAGGTGTGGTAGTACGAGGTGAGTTCGCCTGGCGCCGCCGGGGACGGGTTGGAGGCGGTGCCGTCCCCCCAGTCGATCCGCAGGGTCCCGACGGCATCGGC
>JAITIG010000224.1 GCA_031279575.1 Bifidobacteriaceae bacterium | reverse complement strand
GTGCCCGATGCCGTCAACGGCCGCATCGGCGTCAGCCTGGGCGCGCTCTTGGCCGAACGCGGCATGACCCTGACCGAACTGTCCGAGCGCGTCGACATCACCCTGGCCAATCTGTCGATCCTGAAAAACGGGCACGCCCGCGCCATCAGGTTCTCCACCCTTGCGGCCATCTGCCGGGCCCTCGACTGCCAGCCCGGCGATCTCCTGCGCTGGCAGCCCAACCCCTGACCGCGCTGTGGCGCCCGCCGCGTCGGGTGCGCACGCTGGGGGTGGCGCGGCCGGTGCCGGGGGGCGCCTGGGGCGGGGTGCGCTAACTCCACAGAACTCGCGCTGGAGGCGAGAACCCTGGAGTTGCGCGCGCCAGCCCGCCGGCCGCCATCGGGCTGGTGTCGGGCGGGGTTGTGTTTCCGCAGGTGGGGGCGCTGGCGAGGACAGAGGATGCCGCGCCGCCCCTGGGGCGGGGGTAGGAGGGGGGTGGGTGAAAGTGGTGCGGGTTGGGCGGGTTGCTGGATTATTATGACAGAAACTGCTTGCAGATGGCTGAAGCTGCTGATAGTCTGGCAGTTCCCAGCCACCCACGCACCCCGGCGCCGAAAGCGGCCGCCGGCGGGTGGCGATCTTGGCAAGCGACACAGCTGTCGACGGAGGACCATATGAAGAACAAGCTCTGGGCCGGACTGACGGCGCTGACGGCAGTCGGCGCGATAGCGGCGGCGGGCGCCATCGCGGCCCCTGCCCCCCAGGCCAGCGCCGCCGAAACCTATGTCTTCGGCACGCCGGTGCAAGCCACCGGGACAAACCCGATGAAGATCAACGTCATGGGCGTCTTCGCCCACCCGGACGACGAAGCCAGCCTGGCCACCCCGTGCGGCGTGTGGCACGACCTCTACGGCATCGAATGCGGCATCATCATGCTCACCCGGGGCGAAGGCGGCTCCAACTCGGTTGGGGATGAGGCCTCGACCGACCTCGGCCTGCGGCGCGAGAACGAGGACCGCACCTCGCACTACCGCTCCGGCACAATCAACGTGTTCAATATCGACCGGGTCGATTTCTACTACAACCTGTCCGCCCCCCTGACAGAGCAAATGTGGGACGCCGGTGAAACCCTGCGCCGGGTGGTGCGCGTCATCCGCGAAACCCAGCCGGAGATCTTGATCAGCGGCAGCCCCGGCAACCCGGGCGCCAACCACGGCAACCACCAGATGCACGGCCGCATGGCCTTCCTGGCGGCCGAGGCGGCGGCGGACCCGGCCATGTTCCCCGAGCAGCTCTCCGGCCTGGGCGCGGTCCAAACCTGGCAGGTGGCCAAGATCGTCTCATCGGCCTCCGCCGCCGGCGCCTCGGCCACCACCCCCAACTGCCTGTCCACCTACACCGCCCCCGCCGGCGCGCTGTACACCGTGGCCGGCACCTGGAACGGGTACGCCTCGCCCTACCAGTGGCTGGCCGGCAACTTGGCCGGCGTGCCCGCGGGCGCGGCCAAAACTTGGGCCCAGGTGGGCCAGGAAGGCGGCCGGGCGCACGCCACCCAAGCCCGCTCCATGGTGAAGAACTTTGTCTCGCCCAGCTGCAACGCCTTCCAGGTTTACGCCTCCTGGGTGCCGATGCAGCCGAACGGTTCGCCCGCATCCAAACTTGACGACGCCCTCTTCCTGGGCGCCACCGAGGCGGACCCAGGCGGCCTGCCGCTCGGTTCGCTGTATTTTGCCCAGGCCCCAGATTATTACGTCGCGCCTGGTCAGCCGATCGATGTCACGGTCACAGCCCAGTTGAGCCACGGCGCCATAGCCCAGGGCGCGGTCAGCTTGGAGCTGCCGGCCGGCTGGTCTTATGACGGCCCCAAGCCGCTGGGCGGGGCCGGCGGGATCAGCGCGCAGGCCGCCAGCGCGGTGACTTTCGCAGTCACGCCAGCGCCCGATGCCGCCTTGGCCGTCTACCGCGTCAAAGCCAATTTCGACAACGGCGCCGTCACCGCCTACAACGAGACCCAGGTCTCGGTGGTCGCGCCGGTCACCGGCAAGGTGGTGCGCAACGCGCTCAGGGCCGAATACGACCAGTGGGCGGCCGCCCACAACGTCCACCAGGGCGGCGAGTCGGCCGCGGTGGCGTCGATCGGGGCCGGCGAGTCGCAAACCGTCGCGGTCGAGGTGTCCAACCGGTCCAGCGCGCCCGCCAGCGGCACAGTCGAGTTGGCGCCCCCGCCGGCCGATGCGGCCGATTTCGACGTCAGCCCCGCCAGCTGGCCGTTTGCGGCCCTGCCCGCGGGCGCCAGCACCACGGTGACCTTCACCGTCACCCACACAGATCCGAGCTTCGACCCGGGCGAGGGCAAGAGCTCGCGTTGGACGGCCACCACCGCGGCCACCACCGCGGCCGGCGCCTCGGTGGCGACGGACAGCTTGACGCTGAGCGTGGTTCCCGTCACCGCCATTTACGAGTTGGCGTCCGCCCCGGATATGGCGACCGCCGCCAATGATTTGGTTCCGGCCAGCGGTTTGAGCTTGGCCCAGTTGAATATTGGCAACTATTGGGAGGGCGGCCGCCCTGATTCGCCGGCGGATTTCGGCGGCGACGCGGCAGACCATTCAACCGCCGCCATCGGCTGGACGGCGGACGCCATCTACGCGCATTTCACAGTGGTCGATGACGTCAAATCGGCCGCCGCCACCCCCGCGCGCTGTTTTGGCCACTGGCTGGTTGATTCGGTCGAGTTCATGATTGACCCGCGCGGGGACGGTGTGGACGCGGCATCGTCCTTCAAATTGGGGATTTTCCCGTTCACCGATGACGCCGCCAATTACAACGGCAATGGCGCCAACGGCCCGTGCTGGTCGCGCGATGCCGACAACTGGCAGGGTTTTTCGACCGGCCCGCTCAGTTTGGGCAACGCCGAGGGCGTCCAGGTGGCCGCCAGCGCCGCCGCCGACGCCGCCGGCAATTACACGGCTGGGCGTTACACGGTCAAGGTGAAGGTGCCGTTCGCGGCGCTGCCGGCCGCCGCCATCGGCGCGACCGCGGCCGATTTGCCGACTGGGCTGGCCGCCACCAATGTGGTGGACCCGGGTTTTGTGGGCTTGAATGTGGCGCCTTACGACTCGGATGCGCAGACGTTTATTGGTTCGACGCGGGACAAGTGGTCCGGCAACCAGGCTGATCCTGTGGGCTGGGGGCACGCCTACCTGGTTGGCTACAGTCCGCCGCCCGGCCAGCCGGTCACCGCCCCCGCGGCCCGGGTGCCGGAGACGGCTTTGAAGGGGGTGGATTCGCCGCAGACTATTTTCCAATCGGCGGCGCGCGGCGGGACTATTTCCGGGGTGCAGCCTTCCCAGGCGGCCAGCATCGCCAAGGTTGAGTTGGCTGGGTCGGCGGTCAAGTTGACGTTGGCGGCGCAGCGGGCGGGTTCGGTCCACGCCTACTTGTGGAAGGGGGAGACCGGCTATATTCCCGTCTGGACTTCGAGTTGCCCGGGTGACGTGCATGGTTTTGAGGCTTGCGACGAGTCCGATGGCGCGGCGCCGCCGTGGCAGCCTGATATGGGCGGCCATGTGCTGGCGGAGGCGAAGCAGGCGGTCGGGGTTGGCACGGCGGTGGTGGAGTTGGCGTTGGATGCGGCCGGGTTGGCCAAGCTGGGCGAGGATGTCCAGTTGCTGGTCTCCTACGAGGAGGCGGCGCCCGCCTCGGGCATCCCAGGCGACGGCGTCAACGCCTTCGCCGTGCCGATGGCGTTGGCTGAGGCGCCGCAGGCCGAGACGCCGCCTGGCACCACGCCTGGGTCTGGCGGCTCGGATGGCTCGGCTGGCGCGGGCGGCCCGTCCACCAGCGGTTCTGGCCCGGCTGGCGCCGGTGATGGCGGCAAGGCGGGCGGCAAGCTGCCGCTCACCGGCTCGAATCTGGTCCCGCTGGCGGCGGCCGCCCTGCTCCTGACCGGCGCGGGCGCCGTATCCCTGGCCCTGCGCCGCCGCCGTTCCGCCCCACCCGCCTGACCCCACCCGGCCCCCGGCCGATGCCGCCGCCCCGCCCGGCGGCATCGGCCGGGGTCAGGGTGCCCCGCCGGCCGATCCCGCCCCGCCCGGCGGGATCGTCCCTGGTCAGGGCACCCCGCCGGCCGATTCCGCCCCGCGCGGCGGGATCGTCCCTGGTCAGAGCCCCGTCGGCCGATCCCGCCACCCCACCTGGCGGCATCGTCCGGGGTCAGCCCCCATCGGCCGATTCCGCCCCGCCCGGCGGCATTTCCCTGGTCAGCGCCTCGCGCCCGGGGGCGGGGGTGGGCGCGTGGTCAAACTACCTGTAACGGCGGGATTTGGCCCGTTACAGGCAGTTTGACCACCTGGCGTCCGGCGCCCCCGCCCCGCCCGGCGGCATTTCCCCTGGTCGGCGCCCCGCGCGTGGTGGCGGCTGGGGTGGGCGCGTGGTCAAACTGCCTGTAACGGCGGGTTTTGGCCCTGTCAAGTCTCGCCGTCTTGTGGACACTTCTGTCTCGCCATCTCCTGGACACAACAAGGTGAAACCCCAGGCGACGCGCGCTGCGGAACAGCACGTCAACCCCAACGCGCGCCCTCCCAAGCCACCCAACGCAAAGAGACAGCAGGTCAACCGCGACTG
>JAITIG010000214.1 GCA_031279575.1 Bifidobacteriaceae bacterium | reverse complement strand
CCCGGCCTCGCCCGGTGGCGGCCCGGCCTCGCCCGGTGGCGGCCCGGCCTCGCCCGGTGGCGGCCCGGCCTCGCCCGTCGCCGGCCCGGCCCCGCCCGGTGGCGGGCCTCCGGCCGCGGTGTCCGCGCGCTTCACCTTGTTGGAGGCGGACGCCCTGGAGGTCATGTCGCTGCCGGGGGCGGCGCCATCGTCCCTGGTGGCGAACCTGCCCTACAGCGGCGCGACCCAGGTGTTGCTGCGATTCCTGGAGCGGGTCGACTCGATCCGGCACGCGCTGGTGATGGTGCAGGCGGAGGTCGCGGCGCGGCTGGTGGCGCCGCCGGGATCGCGGACCTACGGCGTGCCGTCAGCCAAGCTGGCGTGGTGGGCCGAAGCCCATGTGGCCGGGCGGGTGCCGCGCAACGCCTTCTTCCAGGTGCCCCGGGTGGACAGCGAACTGGTCTACTTGGAGCGGCGGCCGCCGCCGCTCTCTGAGGCGCCCCGGGAGCGCGTGTTCGCCCTGATCGACGCCGCTTTCGCGGCCCGGCGCAAGACGCTGCGCGCGGCCTTGGCGGCCGTGGCCGGCGGGTCTGACCGGGCCGCCGCGGCCCTCGCGCGCGCCGCCGCCGGCCCCTTGCCGCCCGATGCCGCCGCCGGCCCCTTTCCGCCCGGTGCCGCGCGGTTTGAGTTGATGCTGGCTGACGCGCTGGCGGTGGATGATTTGGGCCAGCCCGCGCCGAGCGCGCTGGTGTCCAACCTGCCGTACAGCGTGGCGACCAAAGTGCTGCTGCGGTTCTTGGAGCGGTTCGGCTCGCTGCGCCATGGGCTGGTGATGGTGCAGGCGGAGGTGGCGGCCCGCCTGGTGGCGCCGCCCGGGTCCAAGGCCTATGGCCTGCCCTCGGCCAAACTGGCCTGGTGGGCGGCCGCGCGGCCGGCCGGGCGGGTGGCCCGGAACGCGTTTTTCCCGGTGCCCCGGGTGGACAGCGAACTGGTCTACTTCGAACGCCGCCCGCCGCCCGCCGCCGATGTGCCCCGCAGCCAGGTGTTCGCGCTGGTGGACGCCGCCTTCGCTTCCCGCCGCAAAATGCTGCGCTCAGCCCTGGCCGCCTTGGCCGGCGGGAGCGCGCGGGCCGAGGCGGCCCTGCTCGCCGCCGGCCTGGACCCGACCGCCCGCGGCGAGACGCTCGGCATCGGCGACTTCGCCCGCCTGGCCCGCCATCTGGAGCCCCGGTGAGCCGGGTCCCGCCCGGCCCGCCGCCTGGAGCCCCGGTGAGCCCGGTCCCGCCCGGCCCGCCGCCTGGAGCCCCGGTGAGCCGGGTCCCGCCTGCCCCGCCGGGGCCGCGGAGAATGCCCCAGGTGGTGGCGACAGCGCCCGCCAAGATCAATCTGGCTCTTCGGGTGGGCGGCCGCCGGGCCGATGGCTATCACCCCCTAAACACCCTGTTTCACGCCATTGACCTGGTAGAACGCGTAACTGTGCGGATTGCGGCAGAACCTGCGGAGGCGGTGGGCGAGCCGGGCGGCGAGGCCAGCGGCCAAGCGGGCGGCGGGCCGGGGTGGCTGCCGCCGCCCGGTGGCGCGGACTGGGTTCGGGTCGAGGGCCGCGACGCGGCGGCCGTGCCGCTCGGCCGGGAAAACCTCGCCTTGCGCGCGGCGGCGCTGCTGCGGCGCGAGGCGGGGCGCCTGGCACCCGGGCGGGGACCGCTGGGGCCGGTGGAAATCGGCATCGTCAAGCGCATACCGGTGGCCGGCGGGCTGGCGGGGGGCAGCGCGGATGCGGCCGCCGCGCTGGTGGCGCTGAACCAGCTGTGGGGGCTGGGACTGGGGCGGGAGCAACTCATGGAGTTGGGCGCCGAGCTGGGCTCGGACGTGCCGTTCGCCCTGGCGGGAGGCAACGCCATCGGGCAGGGCAGGGGCGAGCGGCTGGCGGCGGCGCCGGCGGGTGGGAGCTTGCACTGGGTGCTGGCAACCAGCTCAGAGGGGCTGTCGACGCCGGCCGTGTTCGCGCGGTTCGACCAGATGGGGGCCGCGCGGCCGGGCGCGCCGCCACCGCCGGTTCCGCCCGGCCTGCTGGATGGTTTGCGCGCCGGCGACCCGGAACTGGTTGGCGCCAACCTGGCCAACGACTTGGCCCCGGCCGCCTTCAAGCTCCGGCCCGAATTGCGCGCAGTCCAGCAAACCGCGCTCGACCTGGGCGCCTGCGGGGCGGTGGTGTCCGGGTCGGGCCCAACCGTGGCCTGCCTGGCCCGCGACGCGGCGGCCGCAGACGCCCTGGCCCAGGCCCTGCCCGAAGCCTTCCCCGCCCTAACCCCCGCCAACGCCATCCTGCGAGCCACCGGCCCCGCGCCCGGTGCCCGCCTGACCCCCGCCAACGCATCCTGCGAGCCGCCGGCCCCGCGCCCCGCCCGCCTGATCCCCGCCAACGCCATCCTGCGAGCCGCCGGCCCCCCGCCCCGCCCGCCCCAGCGTGTCAGACGGATATGGCAGTTGGGTAGGGGGGCGTGGAGGGGAAGGGGGGGGGGGGG
>JAITIG010000193.1 GCA_031279575.1 Bifidobacteriaceae bacterium | reverse complement strand
CTCGACAAACTTGGTGTATTTGTCGACTGCGAAGCTGGCTTTGGCGGTGTCCGCCACGCGCCAGACCACAATCGCCGCGATGTTGACCGGGTTGCCGTCCGCGTCGTTGACCTTGAGCTCGCCGGTCTCGAAGTTGCGCACCCGGACCGACAGCTTGGAATGCAGGGTCAGCGGCATGGCTTGGTAGAACCCCGGCTGGCGGACGGTGCCGACGTAGCGCCCGAAGAACAGCAGCACCTTGGTGGTCCCCGGCACCACCACGGTCCAGCCTGTGCACAGCGCCGCCGCCACCAGCAGGGCCACCACCCCGGCCGCGATGACGGCTGGGTTGGCCGGGTCCGGGTCCGCCGACCAGCAGCCTTCGTCGGCCAGGCAGATCTCGTACGGTTCTCCCTCGGCCGCGACGAAGGCTGCGACGGCGGCCGCCGTCAGCCCCAGCACCACCAGCACCCCCAGCCACCCGGGCAGGGTCCGCGCCGCCCGCTCAGCCAGTTCTACTCGCGTTGCCGTTTTTCCGTTGCCCGATGCCGTCTGCTCAGTTGCCATGCCAAGTCCCCTTTCGTATAGCAAAGTGATATCACTTTACCACACCTCTCCCAGCCCCGAGGACCGGGGGCTGGCGGCGCGCTCGATGCCCATGGCGATGCCCGCCCCGCCCCGCCCCCGAGGACCGGGGTCAGCCGGAGCGGCGCAGGAGGAAGAGGCGGCGGGTGGGGCGGGTCATGGCGACGTAGAGATCGGCCGCCCCGGCCCGGCGGGCGTGCGCGCTGGCGCGGCCGTGGGCGGCCCGGATGGCCTCCGGCTCGACGATGATGACCTCGTCGAACTCCAGGCCCTTGGTCTGGCCCGCGTCCAAGATGGACAGCGGGAAGTCCAACGGGTTCTCGCCCGGCCGGGCCACCTTGTCCGCCAGCGGCCCCGCCGCGATGGCGGCCTGGGCCGCGGCCAGGTCCCCCCCGGCCGCCACCAGCGCCAGCCGCCCGGTCTCGCCGCGCGGCAGCCGCTCGGCCGCCAACTCCAAGGCGGCCGCCACCGGATCCGCCGCCGAGCGCTCGGCCAGGGCCCCGCGGACCTCGCGCGCGGCGGTGTCGCTGCCCACCGGCAAGCCCGCCGCCCGCGCCATGGCCTGGGCCGCGCGTACCACCGCGCCCGGCGTGCGGTAGTTCACCGTGAGCTCCTCCAACCGCCAAGCGCCCTGGCCGAACACCGGGTCCAAGGCCGCCTCCCAGTTGCCCGAGGCGCCTGGGGCGCGGGTTTGGCCGGCGTCGCCGACAATCGTCAGCGAGCGGGTGGGGCAGCGCCGCAGCAAGGCCCGCCAGTCCATCGCGGTCAGCTCCTGGGCCTCGTCGACCACAATGTGCCCGTAGGCCCAGGCGCGGTCGGCGCCCGCCCGCTCGGCCAGCGTGCCCGTCTGCGGGCCGGCCGAGAACCGGTCCGCCAGCTGCTCGGCGGAGACCAGGCCGCCGCCGGCCCCGCCCGCGATCACGCTTTGGGCGTACTCCACCTCCTGGCGGCGGCGCAGCGCGGCGTGGCGGCGCTCGGCCTCGGCCGCGGCGTCGTCCTCGCCCAGCAGCTCGGCCGCCTCGTCCAGCAGCGGCACGTCGGCCGGCGTCCAAGCCGAGCCCTTGGGCCGGGCCAGGGCCGCCCGCTGGCCCGGCGCCAACTCCGGGGCGCAGTGCTCCAACAGGTGCGGCTGGGCGTACAGATCCTCCAGCAGCCGGCCGGGCGTCAGCGGCATCCAGCACAGGTTGATCGCCACCCGCACGTCCCGGGCCGAGCGCAGGTCCTGGCGCACCTCGTCGAGGTCGGCCGGGCCCAGCCGCCCGCCGCCCCCCGGCCCGTCCCCGCCGCCGGCCTCGCCGCCGGCCGCCTGGGCGGCGTACTGCTCGGCCAGCCGGTCCAGCAGGTCGCGCGCAAACACGTTGCGGGCCTGGTTGTAGGGTTTGCCGGTGGCGCGGGCCGCCGCCCTGGCCGCCACCACGTCGCGGCGCCGCAGCGCCAGATCGCGCCCCAACACCGGCAGCGCGATGTCGCGCCGGGGCAGCCGCTGGCGCTCCTCGACCGCCCGGGCCACCACCCGGGCCATCACCGCCCGCCCTTTGATGGCCGCCACCTCGGGCGCCTCCAAGCCGGAGGCGACCAGGCCGGGCAGCAGGGACGCCATCGTGGCTGTCACCACGCCGGTCTCGCCCAAGGAGGGCAGCACCCGGTCGATGTAGCGCAGGAAGATCGGGCTGGGGCCCACAATCAGCACCCCCGCCGCGGCCAGGCGCTCGCGGTGGGTGTACAGCAGGTAGGCCGCCCGGTGCAGCGCCACGGCCGTCTTGCCGGTGCCCGGCCCGCCCTGGACCACCAGCGGCCGGGCCATGTCGCAGCGGATTATGCGGTCCTGCTCGGCCTGGATGGTCGCCACGATGTCGTTCATCCGGCCGGTCCGCCCCGCCGCCAGCGCCGCCATCAGCGCGCCCTCGCCGGCCAACTCCAACGTATCGGCCGCCCCAGGGCCGGCGGCGGCCTCGACATCGAGCAGCTCGTCTTCGACGGCGGTGACCCGCCGCCCCGCCGCGGTGATGTGCCGCCGGGTCGCCACCCCCAGCCGCCGGGCGGGCGTGGCCTGGTAGAACGGCTCCGCCGCCGGCGCCCGCCAGTCCGTCAGGATGGGGCGCAAGTCTTGGTCCTGCAAACCGATCCGGCCGATGTGCCGCCGCTCGGCATCGTCCATCGTCAAAGCGCCGAAGACGAGCCGGTCCTCGACCGACTCGAGCTGCGCCAGGCGGTCGGAGTGCAGCGCGGCGAAGGCGTCCCGCTCGGAGCGGTTCTGGGGCGAGCCGCCCGCCCGGGAGGCGCGGACCTGCGCCAAGCGCTCGCGCGCCTCCCGGCGCAACTGGTCGAGGCGCTGGTAGAGGCGGTCCAGGTGGGTCTGCTCGGTGGCGATCGGCGACGGCTTTGGGCTCAAAAGGGGCGGTCCTCCCTGTGGCAACTCGGCCATCTATTGTACTCTTCCAAGGTGGTCCCCGTGCGGGAATACCGGCCTGGCCGGGCGCGTTCAAGTCTTAGCGCTATCACCAAACCAGGGGGAAACCTATGGACAAGCTTTACACCGTGAACCGGGCCGCGGCCCAGGCCCTCGACGCCTCGGGCGCCCAGCCCGTCATGCTCTACGCCTTCGAGGGCTTCGTCGACGCCGGCTTCGCGGCCGGCCTGGCCATCGGCGACCTGGCCGGGCGGCCGCTGACGGAGCGCCTGGTCACCTTCAACACCGACGAGTTGCTCGACTACCGCTCGCGCCGCCCGCCGATGACGTTCGCGGCCGACGGCTGGACCGACTACCACCAGCCGGCCCTGGCCATCGACCTGGTGCGCGACGCCGCCGGGGCGCCTTTCCTGCTCATGTACGGCCCCGAGCCGGACATCCGCTGGGAGGCCTTCGCCGAGGCCGTCATCGAGGTGGTGGAGACCTTCGATGTCCGCCTGGCGGTCGGCATGCACGGCATTCCGGCCTCCGCCCCCCACACCCGCGACTGGAAGGTGAGCGGGCCGGAGCAGGCCGGCGAGTTGGTGGCGCGCTTCGGCGGCTCGGCCGCCGCCCGCATCCAACTGCCCGGCAGCGCCATGGCGCTGGTCGAGTTGAAGCTGCGCGAGGTGGGCCGCGACGCCCAGACCTTCTCCGTCCAGGTGCCGCACTACCTGGCGCAAATGCCTTCCCCCATCGGCACTGTCAAGCTGATGCGCGCCATCGGCTGCGCCACCGCCTTGGACTTCGGCTTGGCCGGCATCGAGGAGGCGGCCGAGGTCCAGCGCCGCCAACTCGACCAGCAGGTGGCCGAGCAGCCGGAGCTGGCCCAGGCCATCGCCAAGATGGAGCAGGCGCACGACGAGCGGGCGCAGCGCGCGCCAGGCGGCGAGTTGCTGGCCGAGGCGCTGCCCACCGGCGATGAGATCGCGGCCGAGTTTGAGCGCTTCCTGGCCGGCCAGGACGGCGAGGCGGACGGCCCTGCCTTTACCGGATGAGGTTCTTCGTGCCAGACTCTTGCCTGCAGCAGTTTCGCGAGACCTAACGGGCGCCCATCCTTCGGATCCCCTGGGCTCAAGGATCGGCAGTACTCTCAGGGCCGGCAACCGGCCGGTCCTAAGTCCCCGGAAGGAACAGCATTCACATGGCTACAGGAGTAGTGAAGTTTTTCACTCCTGAAAAGGGTTTTGGCTTCATCGCGCCGGATAGCGGCGGCCGGGACCTATTTGTCCATTACACCCAGATCCAGACCGAGGGTTTCAAGACCCTTGAGAAGGACCAGCGCGTCGAGTTCGACGTGGTGGACTCGCCCAAGGGGCCGCAAGCCGAAAACGTGCGCCCGCTCTAGGGCGCGGCCCCATCCATCCCGCCCCGCCCGCTGGGCGTCCTAGCCGACGCCCGGCGGCGGGGCGGAATACCTTTGCCGCTCCGCCCAGTATTGGTTTTGCGCCGCCAAAACTTGCTCCACACTTGCTCCACCAGCGGATTCAGCTTTTCAGCCAATTCGGGGCCCGGCTCACCCGCCGCCAGCCGGCCGGACCGCCTGGCGCGCATCCCGAGGCGCCGCCGGGTCAGCCGAGGCCGGCCCAGCGGCGGGCTTGCCCGTCTGGCAGCAGGGCGGCGGGGAACCCCTCCGAGCGCAGGGCGCGCTCCAGGGCGGCCTCGGCGCGTTCGCCGGGCGGCTCGTGGCGGGCCAGCAGCACCACGTTGCCGCGGTGGCGCCCGCGCAGGATTGGCGGCTCGGTGGCCAGCCCCACCCAGCTGAAATGCGCCGCCAGCGCCCTCAGGTCCAACCGCGCCCTGGGCGCCAGCGGCAGGTCGACGCAGTTGGCCAGGTAGAGCCCGTCCGGGCGCAAAGCCGCCGCCGCCGCGGCCAGGCCGTCGCTGTCCGTCAGCCCCGCCGGCGGGCGCACCTGGGCGTCGAAGGCGTCGCGGATGATGACATGGTGCGAACCCGGCGGGCGGGCCTTGAGCGCGGCGACGGCATCGGCCACGCGCAGGCGCAGCACCGGGGCGCGCGGCAAGTCGAGGTGGCGGCGCACCGCGGCCGCCAAGGCGGCGTCGATCTCGACCGCCAGGTGCCGCGAGCGGGGCCACAGGTGGGCCATGGCGCGCGGCAGGGCGCACGCCGCCGCGCCCAGGTGCAGCGCCCGCAGCGGCTCATCCGGCGGGAAGATGGCGCGCAGGGCGGCCAGCATCCAACGCATGTACTCGAACTCCAGCTCGGCTGGGTCGCCAATCGACCACTGCGAGGAGGGCACGCCGTTGATATACAACGTCACGCCGTCCTCGCGCTGGACAAACAAGGCTGTGCCGGTGTCGATCTGGAACGGCTCCGATGGCATCACAGCCACCATAATGGCAGCATGGAACGCGCCATCATCCACGTCGACATGGACGCGTTCTTCGCCTCGGTGGAGCTGTTGGCCCGCCCCGAGCTGCGCGGCCGCCCCGTCATTGTGGCCGGCGGCCAGGAGCGCGGGGTGGTGGTGGCGGCCACCTACGAGGCCCGCGCCTTCGGTGTGCGGGCCGGCATGCCGGTGGGGCAGGCGCGGCGGCGGGCGGCCTCGGCCGTGTTTGTCGAACCGCGCCCCGAGGCCTACCGGCGGGTCTCGCGCGGGGTGATGGCGCTGCTGGGCGATGTCACCCCGCTAGTCGAGCAGGTCTCGGTGGACGAGGCCTTCCTCGACGTCACCGGCTCGCTTAAGCGCCTGGGGCCGGCCCGGGACATCGCGGCCGGGATCCGGCGGGCGATCGCGGCCGAATTCGGCCTGGCCGCCTCGGCGGGGATCGGGCGGTCCAAGTCGGTCGCGAAGATCGCCTCCAGCCGGGCCAAACCCGACGGCCTGCTGGAGGTGCCGGGCCCCCTGACGCTGGCCTTCCTGCGCCCGCTGCCGGTGGCGGCGCTGTGGGGGATTGGCCCGGCCGGCCAGGCGGCGCTGGCCAGGATCGGGGTGCGAACCGTGGCCGAGCTGGCCGACTCGCCGGACCGCCTGGTGGCCCGGGCGCTGGGCGCGGCGGCCGCGGCGCACCTGCTGGCGATGGCCCGGGGGCGCGACGAGGCGCCGGTGGCGCCCGGCCGGGCGGATAAGTCCATCAGCGCGGAGACCACCTTTGAGCAGGACCTGCCGCGCGGCGGCCCGCAGCTGCGCCGGGCTGTGATGCGCTTGGCGGACAAAACCGCCTGGCGGTTGCGCGAGGCCGGCCTGATGTGCCGCACCGTGGGCGTCAAACTGCGCACCGGGGATTTCAAGACCGCCAGCCGCTCGCGCACCCTGGACGCCCCCACCGACTCGACCCGGGCCATCACCGCCGCGGCCGGGGCCCTGGTCGCCGCCATCCCGGGGACGGGGGCGGCGCGGTTGGTCGGGGTGCGCCTGGAGAACTTGGTGAGACGGGCCGGCGCGCCGGTGCAAGCGGCGTTGGGGGAGGATCATACTGAAGCGGCCGCGCTTGACCGCGTGCGCGACCAAGTGCGGCGCCGCTTTGGCGGCGGCGCGCTTGAACCGGGCGCGTTGATCCGCTAGGGGAGGTGCGCCGCCGCCAGGCTGGGTCGGTATGATTGATTCAGCTTGCAAATACGGGGAGGTGATCGGCATGCCACTATCTGAGTACGAGCAGCGCGTCCTGGACCAGTTGGAGGCGCAGCTCGCCTCCGAGGACCCAGAACTCGGCTCGCGGCTGGCGGCGGCCGCCTCTCCCAGGCGGAGCCGGGTGGCCCTGGGGCTGGTGGCCGTGGCGGCCGGCCTGGCCGTGCTGGTGCTCGGTGTTGGCGTGTCGCTGCTGTGGGTGTCTTTGGCCGGCTTCCTGCTGATGTTCGCGGGGGGCCTGTTCGCCTTGTCCACACCCAAGGCGAGGGGGCTGGCCGGCCCCGGGGCGGGCGCCAAACCGGCCAAGCCGGGTTTGTCCGACAGGTTCCAAAAGCGCATCGACGGGCGCGAGGACGGCGTCTGACCTTTTCCCGGGTGGTTTTGCGCTGGCCGATGCCGTCCAGCCGCGGCCGCCTGCGGCCCCACCGGGCAGATCCACCCCGCCTGCGGGCGAAGCAATGTCACCTTGGCGCTAGCCGGGGCCGCCTCGGAGGTCGTCTCAGAAATCTTGCCCCACTTCCCTCCACCGTGGTCAGGCGACTAGAATCTGGACACTAGCCTTCAATTCGGTCCAAAGCAGCCATTTCGTGGAGTAAAGTGGTGGGCTAAACCAGACGGGGCGAGAGGAGGGCAGGCGTGACCGACCAGGCAGAGCAGGTCTGGGGCGGCTTCAACGTCAAAATGGACGAGAAGTGGCGCGTCATCGTGCCTGCCGCCGCCCGCGGCGCGCTGGACGGCGGGACCGTCCTGGCCCGGGGCAAAGACCGCTGCGTCTACCTGTTCTCCCACCCGCAGTTCGATGCCTTCCGGACCAAGGTCCAAGCCAACACGCCGGCTGAGATCCCGCCCACGGCCTTCGACCGGCTGTTCTACTCCTCGGTGGTCAAGCAAGACATGGACAGGCAAGGCCGCATCACCATTCCGGCCGGCCTGCGCGGCTACGCCTCGCTCGAGCGCGAACTGGTGATTGTGGGCCTGGAGGAGCGGTTGGAGATCTGGGACGCGGCCAAGTGGGACGCCTTCCAGGCCAAGTACATCGACCAGTTCGCCGAGTCATTCGAGGGGGTGCGCTGACCCCGACACCAGGCCCCAAGCCGCGCAGCTTGGTCTCCGCCCCGCTTGGGCGGTTCTGGCGCCACCTCTTCCCCGGCGCCAGACCCGCCGGGCGCCCGCCAGCGGCGCCCCAAGCGGGTTGGGGATCTGGCTGGGTGGAGCAGGGCCCCCGGCCAAACCGCAACCACGAAAGGGAATCCGATGCCACGCCAGGCCACTGGGCACGTCCCGGTCGCGCCGCAGCGCGTCCTGGAGTTGGCCGGCCCCGCCTTGGCGCGCCCGGGCGCGGTCTTTGTCGACGCCACCATCGGCCTGGGCGGCCACGCCAGAGCCGTGGCCGAGCGCTTCCCCGGCGCCCGGATCATCGGCCTGGACCGCGACCCGGAGGCGGTGGGCCAAGCCCGGGCCGCCCTGGGCGGCCGGGCGGAGGTGTTCCGGGCCCCTTTTGCCGAACTGGACCAAGTCTTGCAGGCCGCGGGCGCCTTGGCGCCGGACGCGGTCTTGTTCGACTTGGGGGTCTCATCGGTCCAACTCGACTCCGATGAGCGCGGCTTCGCCTACTCCCGCGATGTCGCCTTGGACATGCGGATGGACCCCGGCCAAGGGCTCAGCGCGGCCGAGATCCTGGCCCGCTACTCGCGCGAAGATTTGGCCCGCGTGCTGCGGGACTACGGCGAGGAGCGCTTCGCCTGGCAGATCGCCGGGCAGATCGCGGCCGCCCGGGCCAAAGCCCCCGTCACCCGCTCTGGCCAACTGGTCGAGTTGGTGCGCCGCGCCATCCCGGCGCCGGCTCGGCGCAGCGGCGGCAACCCGGCCAAACGGACCTTCCAGGCCCTCAGGGTGGAGGTCAACTCCGAGCTGGACCAAATCGCCGCCGCCCTGCCCCAAGCCGTCCGGCGTTTGCGCATCGGCGGCCGGATAGTGGTCATGAGCTACCAGTCCTTGGAAGACGCGGTGGTCAAACGCGCTCTGGCGGCCGGCGCGGCATCGAGCGCGCCGCCCGGCTTGCCGGTCGAGCCAGCCTGCGCCGCGCCCTACCTGAAACTGCTGACCAGGGGCGCGGAGCGGGCCAGCCAGGACGAGCAAGCCTCCAACCCCCGGTCCAAGCCGCTCCGGCTGAGGGCCGCCGAGAAGATCAGGGAGCCGAGATGAGCGCCACCCCGGCCGCGCGGGCCAACCGCCGCGCCGCCCCGCGCCCCTCCGCCGCGCCGCAGCTGCGCCTGGTGGCGGCCCCGGCGCGGTCGCGCGGGTTTGTCGCCTACATCGCCTCTTGCCTGGCCCTGCTGCTGGGCGGGTCCGCGGCGGTGCTGTGGTTGAACACGGCCCTGGCGGCCGGCGCCTTCGAGATCCAGGAGCTGGAGGACCAGCTGGCCAGCTACCAGACCATCATGGAGGCCACCGAGGAGAGCCTGACCCTGCTGTCGGAGCCCGCCGCGCTGGCCGCCAAAGCCCAAGAGCTGGGCATGGTCCAGTCCCACGCCTCCGGCTACCTGGTGTTAGAGGAGGGGATTGTGATCAACCCCCCGTCCGCCGCCACCGACGCCGCGGCCGACCAGTTGGACGATGCCGCCGGGGCCGACCCAGCCGAGGCGGACGGCTGATGGCGCCCCGCGGGACACCGGACGGCGCCAGCGGGCCGGAGCGGCGGCGCACGGCCGGCCCGCGCCCCCGCCCGCTGGACCCGGCGGCGCCGCGCCGCACGGCCGGCCAACTGGGCAACCTGCCGGAGGGCATGCTGCGCCACCCCGGCGCCGAGCGCGGCCGGCCCGGCCAAACCAGCCGGCCCGGCCCAGCCGAGCGCGGCCGGCCCGGCCAAACCGGCCAAACCGGCCAAACCAGCCGGCCCGGCCCGGCCGAGCGCGGCCGGCCCGGCCAAAACGGCCAAACCAGCCGGCCCGGCCCGGCCGAGCGCGGCCGGCCCGGACAAACCGGCCAAACCAGCCGGCCCGGCCCGGCCGAGCCCCGCCGCGCGGCCGCGCCGCGGGGGCGGGGGGCAGCCGGCCCGGCCGCCGCAGCCGGCCCGCCCGCCGGGGCCGGGGCGGCCGCTGGCGGCGCTGGCAACCGGCCGCGGGGGCCGGGGGCCCGGCCGGACGGCATCGGGCAGCGAGCCGGCGGGGAGCGGCCCCCACCGGGGGCGGGGCGGGTGATCAGGCCGGCCGCTGGGCCCAAACCGGGCCCGGCCGGCGCCCCGCCCGGCGGCAGGCTGGGGCGGTGGCTGACGGGAGTCGGCGAGCCGCCCAAACGGCAGGCCTTCATGCTGGTGGTGGTGCTGGTGGCGTTGGCCGTCTTCGGGGCCCGCCTGGTGTGGATCCAGGCCGTCGACGGGGCCGCCTACGCCGCCAAAGGCCAAGACCTGCGCATGAGCACCCAAACCACCCCGGCCCAACGCGGGCGGATTGTGACCGCCGATGGCACCGTCCTGGCCAGCGACGTGGTGCGCTACGAGATCCAGGCCAACCCCCAAGTGGTGGGGGCCGAGACGGCAAGCGGCGAACCGCGCGGCCTGGGCGCGGAAAAACTGGCCGCCGAACTGGCGCCGCTGCTCGGGTTGGACCAAGCCGAGCTGGCCCAACAGCTGAGCGACAAGACCAGGACTTGGGTGCCGCTGGTTGCGAGCGCCACCCAAGACCAGTGGGAGCCGGTCACCGCCTTGGTGGCGGAGTACTGGGACAAACAGAAAATCGACATCGGGATCTACCCGGTCAAGCACTACGAGCGGGCCTACCCGGCCGGCACCGTGGCCGGCAACCTGGTGGGCTACCAGTACGAGACAGCGGAATCCGACGGCGAGAAGCTCTACACCGGCCTGGAAGAGGTCTTGGACGGGGTCCTGGCCGGCCAGGCGGGCAGCACCCGGCGGGAGATCGGCGGCTACGGCCAGCCCATCCCGGGCGGCAAAGTGGAGATCGAAGAAGCCGAGCCGGGCTGCGACGTCACCCTGACAATCGACTCGGCGCTGCAATTCGAGGCCCAGCAGGCGATCGAGGCCCAAGTCGAGCAATACCAGGCCCGGGCCGGCATGGTGGTGGTGATCGACGTCAAAACCGGCGCCGTGCTGGCGCTGGCGGACTCGGACACGCCGGACCCGGCCAACCCGAGCGGCCAAACCGGCGATTACACCAACTCGCGGGCCGTGGAGCACGTCTTCGAGCCCGGCTCGACCGGCAAAGTGGTGACCATGGCGATGCTGCTGGAGGAGGGCCTGGCGACGCCCGCCTCCCAGTACACCGTGCCCTGGCAGGGCACCTTCCAAGGCCAGCTGTTCCAAGACTCGTACTCCCACGGGACCGAGCGCTGGACGCTGGCCGGCATCCTGGCCCAATCCTCCAACGTGGGCACGGTGATGGCGGGCCAGGCGGCGGACGACCAAACCCGCTACGAGTACCTCAAACGGTTCGGCTTCGGGGAGCGCACCGGGCTGGAGCTGGCCGTCCAGGCGCCCGGCGTGGTCCACCAGCCGGGCGCCCTGCCGGAGCGCGACGGCGACCCGTACTGGGACGGGCGGACCGCCAACGCGGTCTTGTTCGGCCAGGGCGTGAGCGTCAACGCCTTGCAGGCGACGCAGGTCTTCGCCACCCTCGGCAACGGCGGCACGCGCCTGCAACCGCACCTGGTCAAAGGCGTGACCTGCGGTGGCGGCGAGTTCCAGCCGACCGAGCTGGAGGACCCGGTGCGAGTTGTCTCGGCTGAGACCGCCGCCCAGGTGGTCTCCATGATGGAGCAGGTGGTCCAATCCGGCACCGGCCAAAGCGCCCAGGTGCCCGGCTACCGCACGGCCGGCAAGACCGGCACCTCGCAGATGTTCGAGGACGGCGGCCAGATCTACGTCGGCTCGTTTGCCGGCCTGGTGCCCGCCGAGGCGCCCCAGTTGGCGGTCGGCGTGTTCATCATCGCCCCCGCCCAGGGCGGCTACTACGGCTCCCAGGTGGCGGGCCCCGTGTTCGAGCAGATCGCCACCGCCGCGGTCGACCGGATGGGCGTGGCGCCGTCCACCACCGAGGCCGCCGTCCTGCCCTTGGAGTGGTGAGCCATGCTCCGGCCCGACCGCTCCCCCCGCGCCACCTTGGCCGATGCCGCGCGCCAAGTCCCCGGCGCGCGCCTGGCCGGGGGGCCGGCCGGGGCGGGGGGCGGCCTGCTGGGCGGCGTCACCTTGTCCAGCGCCGAGGTCCGCCCGGGCGACTTGTTCGCGGCCTTGCCCGGGGCCAAGACCCACGGCGCGCGCCACGCCGGCGCGGCGCTGGCGGCCGGCGCGGCCGCCGTCCTGACCGACCCGGCGGGCGAGGCGCTGCTGCCGCCCGCGACGCCCCGGCTGGTGGTGGCCGACCCCCGGGCGCGGCTGGGACCGCTGGCGGCCTGGCTCTACGGCTACCCGGCGCGCAGGCTCAAGCTGGTCGGGGTGACCGGCACCAACGGCAAGACCACGGTGGCCCACCTGCTTGAGAGCGCCCTGGCGCGGCGCTACGCCAAAGTCGCCCTGCTGGGCACGGTGCTGGCGCGCGTCGACGGCCGGGAACTGGCCTCGGAGCGCACCACGCTGGAGGCGCCGGCCCTGCAAGCCGCCCTCGCCGCCATGGCGGAGCGGGGCGTCGAAGCCTGCGTCATGGAGGTGTCCTCGCACGCGCTGGCCCTGCACCGGGTCGACGGGCTGGTCTTCGATGTCGCCGCCTTCACCAACTTGACGCGCGACCACCTCGACTTCCACGGCGCCATGGGGGACTACTTCGCCGCCAAAGCCGCCCTGTTCACGCCCGGGCGGGCCCGGCTGGGGGTGATCGGGCTGGCCGACGGCTGGTCGCGGCAGTTGGCGCGGACCAGCCAAATCGAGCGCCTGACCGTCTCGCGCGAGCCGGCCGACCAGCCCGATTGGCTGGTGGCGCCCGGTCCGCCGGCCCGCGACGGCACCGCCTTCGAGCTGGTGCGGCGGGCGGGGCCGGCCCGGCCCCTGGCGGCGGCGGTGCGCCTGCCCGGCGCCTACAACGTCGACAACGCCGCGGTGGCGCTGGTCAGCGCCATCGCGGCCGGGGTGGCGCCTAAGGCGGCGGCGGCCGGGGTGCGCCAGGCCGCGCCCGTGCCCGGGCGCATGGAGCGGGTCGCCGCCCCGCCCGGGGCGCCCCAGGTGGTGGTGGACTACGCCCACGCGCCCGCCTCGGTGGCCGCCGCCCTGGCGGCGCTGCGCCCCCACACGCCCGGCCGGCTGATCGCCGTCCTCGGCGCCGGGGGCGAGCGCGACCACGGCAAACGGGAGGCGATGGGGGCGGCGGCGGCCCAGGGGGCCGATTTGGTCTACGTCACCGACGACAACCCCAGAGGCGAAGACCCGGCCGCCATCCGCGCCGCCGTGCTGGCGGGGGCGGGCGCGCAGGCGCGCGAGGTGGCCAGCCGGGCCGGCGCCATCGGGCAGGCGATAAAAGCTGCCGAGGGACAAGATACGGTGGTGATCCTGGGGAAGGGGCACGAGGCCGCCATCGACTACGGCGGCCAGCTGCGTCCCCACCAGGACAATTTGGTGGCAGGCGCGGCCCTGCGAGCGAGGATGGAGGACGCCGGATGATCCCGTGGAACCCAAAGGCGATGGCAGCTGCCATCGGGGCGCAGCTCAGCCCCGAGGTCGACCCGGAGGCGGTGGTGACGGGCCTGACCATAGATTCGAGGCAGGCCGGGCCGGGCACCGCCTTCGTGGCGCTGCCCGGGGCGCGCCGCGACGGCGCCGACTTCGTGGCGGACGCCATCGGGCGCGGCGCGCCGCTGGCCATCGCCGGCCGGGCGGTGGCGGGGCCGGTGGCGCTGGTGGAAGACCCGGTGGCGGCCCTGGGGCAGCTGGCGGAGGTGGCGCTGCGGCGCGCCCGGGAGGCCAACCCGGCTCTGAGAGTGGTCGCCATCACCGGCTCGGTCGGCAAAACCACCACCAAAGACCTCTTGGCGCGCATCACCAGCGCCCAGGGCCCCACGGTCGCGGCCGAAGGCTCCCTCAACAACCACTTGGGCGTGCCGCTGACTGTGGCGCGGGTTGGCGCCGACACCGATTTCCTGATCTTGGAGATGGGCGCGAACCACGAGGGGGAGATCGCCCGGCTGGCGCAGATCGCCCCGGCGGACGTGGGCGTGGTGCTGGGCGTGTCCAACGCGCACATCGGCGAGTTCGGCTCGCTGGACGCCATCGCGCGGGCCAAAACCGAGTTGCTGCGCGGCCTGGCCCACGGCGGGGTGTCGGTGCTCAACACCACCGACCGGGTGGTCGGCTCGATGGCGTTCGAGGCGCCCGGCCAGGTGATGACCTTCGGTTTGCACGAGTTGGCCCGGATCGCCGGCTACGACATGGACACCAACCCCAGGGGGCATCTGTCGCTGACGGTGGAGGACCACGACACCAACTCGCGCTGCCGGGTGCGGACCAAGCTGACCGGCGAGCACCTGGGCGTCAACGTGGTGGCGGCGATGGCCGCCGCGGCGGTGCTGGGCATCCCGCTGGACCAATCGGCCGCCGCGCTGCTCGGGGCCGAGGCCGCCAGCCCGCACCGGATGGCGGTGTGGCGCCTGCCCAACCGCCTGACCTTGGTGGACGACTCCTACAACGCCAGCCCGGAGTCGATGCTGGCGGCCATCCGCACCGTGGGGGACTTGGCCCGCTCGGCCGAGCAGCCGGCCTTCGCGGTCATCGCGCCGATGGCGGAGCTGGGCGGGGCGTCGCTGGCGGCCCACCGCGCGGCCGGCGAGGCGCTGGCGGAGGAGGGCTTCGAGCGCGTGGTGGTGGTGGGGGAGGCGGCGCGCGAGGTCTACTGGGGCGCGCGGGTCGGCGGCCTGCCCGAGGACGCGGTCGAGCTGCGGCCCACCATCGAGGGGCTGGAGGCGGACATCCGCCGCTGGGCCGGCCCCGGCCACCTGCTGCTGAAAGGCTCCCACGGGGCCGAGCTGTGGCGGGTGGCGCAGGCCTTGACCGAGGGCTTGGAGCCAGGCAACCCGGACCCGGTCCCGGCCGGCGACCCGTACGAGCAAGACCTGGAGGACTGGGCGGGAGACCCCCTGGGAGACTGGATCTGATGCTGAACATCCTCTACTCGTTGGGGATCAGCTTGGGGCTGGCCCTGTTTGGGACACCGCTGTTCATAAAGTTCCTGGTCAAAAGGTCATATGGGCAGTTCATCCGGCAGGACGGGCCAACCGCGCACTACACCAAGCGCGGCACGCCGACAATGGGCGGCGTGGTCATAATTGCGGCCTCGCTGGCCGGCTACTTCGGGGCCAACGCCATTTTGGAGCGCGGCCCCAAACCCTCCGCCCTGCTGGTGCTGCTGCTGTTCGCCGGCATGGGCGCGGTCGGGTTCTTGGACGATTACATCAAGATCTCGCGCCAGCGCTCGCTGGGGCTGAGGCCGGCCTGGAAGTTCGCCGGCCAAGGCGCCGTCGGGGTGGGGTTCGCGCTGCTCGCCATCGGCTTCCCCAACCAGGCGGGCTGGCGGCCGGCCTCTTTCAAGATCTCCTTTCTGCGCGACACCTCGATCGACTTGGCCTTCGCCGGGCGCGCCCTGGGGGTGGTGCTGTTTGTCATCTGGGCCAACTTCCTGATCACGGCCTGGACCAACGCCGTCAACTTGACCGACGGCTTGGACGGGCTGGCCACCGGCGCCTCGGTGATGGTGTTCGCGGCCTACATCATTGTCACCTTGTGGGGCATCGCCAACCTTTGCGGCACCACCGCCGCCGCCCGCTGCTACACCATGCGCGACCCGCTGGACAGCGGCATGGTGGCGGCCGCCATCATGGGGGCCTGCGCCGGCTTTTTGTGGTGGAACTCATCGCCGGCCCGCATCTTCATGGGCGACACCGGGGCTTTGGCGCTGGGCGGGGCCTACGCCGGGCTGTCGATTGTGACCCGCACCGAGATCCTGGCGGCGGTGATTGGCGGCTTGTTTGTGATTGTGGCGGCCAGCGATGTGATCCAAATCGCCTGGTTCAAACTGTCCGGCGGCAAACGGGTGTTCAAGATGGCGCCGCTGCACCACCACTTTGAGCTGTCCGGCTGGGGCGAGGTCACCATTGTGATCCGGTTCTGGCTCATCTCGGGGCTGTTTGTGGCGGTGGGCTTGGGGCTGTTCTACGCCGAATGGGTGGTGGCGCGGTGACGCCTGATTTCGCGGGCCGGCGGGTGGGCGTGGCCGGCCTGGGCTTGTCGGGCCGGGCGGCGGCGGCCGCGCTGGCCCCGCTGGGCGCCGAGCTCGTCTTGGCCGATGACGCCCCGGGCGCCCCGGGGGCGGTGGCGCCCGCCCAGGTGGCGGTGGAGGGGTTGGATTTGCTGGTGGTCTCGCCCGGCTGGCCGCCCACCTCGCCGCTGCTGGCGCGGGCGCGGGCGGCCGGGGTGCCGATCTGGTCCGAGGTCGAGTTGGCGTGGCGGTTGAGGGCCAACCCGGAGGCGGCTTGGCTGGCGGTGACCGGCACCAACGGCAAGACCACCGTGACGCAGATGCTGGAGTCCATCCTGCGGGCCAGCGGGGTGCGGGCGGGCGCCGCCGGCAACGTGGGCGCGCCGCTGGTGGCGGCGGTGGCGGACCCGGCGGTCGAGGCCTTCGCGGTCGAGTTGTCCTCATTCCAGCTCCACCACACCTATTCGATGCGGCCGCAGGCGGCCGCGATCTTGAATCTGGCCCCGGACCACTTGGACTGGCACGGCTCATTCGAGGCCTACGCGGCCGCCAAGGGGCGGATCTACCAGGGCGCGCGCCGGGCGCTGGTCTTCAACTCGGCCGCGCCTGCCACCCGCCGCCTGGCTGAGGCCGCCCTGGGCGCGGGGGCGGCGGCTCCCGGCGCCCAGTTGGTCGGCTTCACTTTGTCCGCCCCCCGGGCGGGGGAGGTGGGCGTGGCCGGCGGCTGGCTGGCGGACCGGGCCTTCTACGCCCGGGGGCGGCGCCACGCCCGCCCGCTGGCCCCGCTGGACGATTTAGCCCACCTGGCCGGGCCGGGCGGCCGGCTGGCGCCGCACACGGTGGCCAACGCCCTGGCGGCGGCGGCCCTGGCGCTGGCGGCCGGCCTGGGCGGCGAGGCTGGCGCGGGCGGCATCGGGCAGGGGTTGAGGCGGTTCGAGGCCGGGGCGCACCGGCTTGAAACGGTGGCCGAGGTGGGCGGCGCGCGCTATGTCGATGACTCCAAAGCCACCAACGCGCACGCCGCCGCGGCGGCCTTGGAGGCCTTCGCGCCCGGCAGCGTGGTCTGGATCGCCGGCGGGCTGGCCAAAGGGGCCCGCTTCGAGGACTTGGCCGCCCGCCGCGCCGACCGCTTGAAAGCGGCCGTGCTGATTGGGCGCGACCGCCGCCCCCTGGCCGAGGCTTTGGCGGCGGCCGCGCCGGTGGTGCCGGTGGTGGAGATCGCCGACGGCCCCGGGGTGATGGCGCGGGCCGTGGCCCAGGCCGCCGCCCTGGCCGGCCCGGGCGATGCCGTGCTGCTGGCGCCGGCCAGCGCCTCGATGGACCAGTTCGCCTCCTACGCCGAGCGCGGCCAGGCCTTCCGCCAGGCGGCCGAGGCTTTGGCGCGGGCGGCCGGGGGCGCGGCGGGGGTGGCGCGATGAGCCCGGCGCGGCTGCGGACCTTGGTGACCTCCTACTACATGATTCTCATCCCGGTGGCGGTGCTGACCGTTTTGGGGCTGGTCATGACGATGTCGGCGCACACCGTGGTGGCGCTCAACGCCGGCCAAAACCCCTACCAGGCGGGCCTCTCGCAAGGCGTCTACGCGCTGGTGGGGGCGGCGGCGGGGGCGATTTTGGCGCACACCCACCGCCTCTTGGGGCGGGCGGTGGCTTGGTCGGCGCTGGGGTTGTCGCTGGCCGCCCAAGCTTTGGTGCTGCTGACCCCGCTGGGCTTGGACCAGTACGGCAACCGCAACTGGCTCCAGATCACCCCCAGCTTGACAGTCCAGCCGTCCGAGTTCGTCAAATTCGGTTTGGCGCTGTGGCTGGGCTCGGTTCTGGCGCTCAAGGGGCCCAGCCTGAAGCGCTGGTCCGATTTGGCGATGCCCGCCCTGATTGGGATCGCGGTCGGCATCGGGCTGGTGATGGCGGGCTCGGACGCGGGCACCTCGCTGGTCTTGGGCGTGATGTCGCTGGGGGCCTTGATGCTGGCCGGGGTGCCGTGGTCGAAGCTGGCGGCCTTGGCCGTGCCCGCCGCGCTGGCCGGCGCCCTGGTGGTGGCGATCTCGCCGCAGCGCCGCCAGCGGCTGGCGCTGGCCTTCGACCCGGAGCGCTGCCAGGAGGCCTCCGACGCCTGCTACCAAGTTGAGCAGGCCCGCTTCTCTTTGGCCTCCGGCGGCTGGTTCGGCTCCGGCTTGGGCGCCTCGCGGGCCAAGTGGGCCTACTTGTCGCAAGCCGATTCGGATTTCATTTTCGCCATCATCGGCGAGGAGACCGGCCTGCTGGGGGCCCTGGCGGTGCTGGTGCTGTTCGGCGTGCTCGGATTTGGCCTGCTGCAGGTGGTGCGGCTGCATCCGGACCGGTCGGTGCAGATCGCGGTCGGCGCCATCGCGGTTTGGATCGAGGGCCAAGCCCTGATCAACATTGGCATGGTGATCAACCTGCTGCCGGTCATCGGCGTGCCGCTGCCGTTTGTCTCCTCCGGCGGCTCGGCGCTGGTCAGCGCCCTGGCCGCGATTGGCGTGGTGTTTGGGCTGATGCGGACAGATCCGGAGGTGAAAGCCGCCCTGGCCTGGCGTTCGCGGCGCTCGCGGCGCGTCGCGGCCGTCTTGCCGGCCGCCGGCGGCGGGGCGGGCGCGGGGCCCGCCGGAGCGGTGCGATGAGGCTGGTGCTGGCCGGCGGCGGCACCTTTGGGCACGTCGGGCCGCTTTTGGCGACGGCCCGCGAGCTGCGCCGGCGCCACCCGGAGGCGGCCCTGCGGGTGGTGGGGACGGCGGAGGGGCTGGAAGCGGAGCTGGTGCCGGCCGCCGGGCTGGAGCTGGTGGCCATCCCCAAAGCCCCCTGGCCGCGCCGCCCCGGCGCCCAAGCCGCCGCCTTCCCCGCCAAATGGCGGCGCGCCAGGCGCCTGGCCGGCGCCCTGGTGAGGGATTTCCGGCCCGATGCCGTGGTCGGATTCGGCGGGTACGCCTCGCCGCCGGTCTACCGCGCCGCCGCCAAGGCCCGGGTGCCGGTGGTGGTCCACGAGGCCAACGCCCGGCCCGGCTTGGCCAACCGCCTGGGCGCGCGGCGGGCGGCCGCGGTCGGTGTGGCCTTCGCCGGCACGCCGCTGCCCGGCGCCGAGTTGGTCGGCATGCCGCTGCGGCCCGAGCTGGCCCGCCTGGACCGGGCGGCGGCCCGCCCGGCGGCCCGCCGCGCCCTGGGCCTGGCCCCGGACCGGCCGGTTTTGCTGGTCTCGGGCGGCTCTTTGGGGGCGTTGCGCCTGAACCAGGCGGTGGCCGGGGCGGCGGCCGGCTTGGCGGCGGCCGGAGTCCAGGTGGTGCACCTGACGGGCCGGGGCAAAGCCGAGGCGGTGCGCCAGGCCCTGCCTGGCGCGGCCCAGGCCGGCGGGGGCGGCGCGGGCCCGGTTTACCAGGTGCGGGAGTATTTGGAGCGGATGGAATTGGCTTTGGCGGCGGCCGATTTGGCGGTGCAGCGGGCCGGCGCCGCCACCGTCCACGAGTTGGCTTGCGCCGCCCTGCCTTCCGTGCTGGTGCCGCTCGGCATCGGCAACGGGGAGCAGCGGTTGAACGCGGCCGGCCTGGTGCGGGCGGGCGGGGCGGTCTTGGTCGAGGACGAGTCGTTTGGCGCCTGGGCGGCGCAGAACTTGGCCGATTTGGCCACCTCGCCAGCCGAGCTGGAGCGGATGGCGGCCGCGGCCGGCTCGGTCGCGATCCGCGACGGCGCCGAGCGTTTGGCGGACATGATTGAGCGGGTGGCCCGGTGAGCGGCGGCCTTGGGGGCGCGCCAGAGGGGCGCCAGGCGGTCCACCTGATGGGCGTGGGCGGGGTCGGCATGGCGGCTGTGGCGGAGCTGCTGGCGGCCCAAGGCCACGCCGTGACCGGCTGCGACGGCGCGGACTCGGAGCGCCTGCGGCGCTTGGGCAAGCTGGGGGTGGGTGTCGTGGTGGGGCATTCGCCGGAGCATTTGGCCGGCGCCGACCGCCTGGTGGTGAGCAGCGCCATCAAACCGGGCAATCCCGAGCTGGCGGCGGCCCGCGGCTTGCCGCGCCTGCGCCTGGAGCACCGCTCGCAGGCGCTGGCCGGCATCGCCAACCCCCGGCGGCTGGTGGCGGTGGCCGGCGCCCACGGCAAGACCACCACCTCGGCGATGGCGGTGGCGGCGCTTGAGGCGGCCGGCTTGGAGCCGTCCTACGCCATCGGCTCGGAGCTGGTGGGGCGCGGCTCGGGGGCGCGCCTGGCGGGGGACATCATGGTGATCGAGGCGGACGAGTCCGACGGGTCGTTCCTGAACTACCGCCCCGAAGTCGCCGTGGTGACCAATGTGGAAAGCGACCATTTGGACCACTACGGCTCTGAGGAAGCGTTTGAGCAGGCCTTTCGCGATTTCGCGAGTCTGGTGCGCCGGCCGGGGGCGCTGATCGCCTGCGCCGAGGACAGGGGGGCGGCGGCCTTGGCGCGCTGGGCCCGGGGCCCCGGCGGCCTGCCCGCGGTGGTGACCTACGGGGCGGGGGGGGCCGAGGCCGGCCTGGTGCGGCTGCCGGGGCGGCACATGGCCTTGAACGCGGCGGCGGCGCTGGCGGTGGCGCGCTGGTTCGGGGCGGACGAGGCTTTGGCCCGGGCCGGCCTGGCGGCTTTTGCCGGCACGGCGCGCCGCTTCGAGCCGCGCGGGGCGGCCGGCGGCGTGCGGGTGGTCGACGACTACGCCCACCACCCGACCGAGATCGCCGCCACCTTGGCCGCGGCCCGCTCCCAGCTGCCGGCCGGGGGGCGGCTGCTGGTGGTGTTCCAGCCGCACCTGTATTCGCGCACGCGGCAGTTCGCGCCGCAGTTCGCCAGCGCTTTGGGCGCGGCCGAGCGGGTTTGGCTGCTCGATGTCTACGGCGCGCGCGAACAGCCCCTGCCGGGCGTGACCGCGGGGCTGATCGGGCAGCGGATGGACCCGGCCAAGGTGGTCGTCTCCCCCCGGCGCGAGGGCGTGGCCGCCGCCGTGGCGGCCGCGGCGGCCCCGGGCGACCTGGTGTTGACCATGGGGGCCGGCGACGTCACCGACCTGGGGGCGCCGCTTGTGGCGGCCTTGGAGGAGCGATGGGGTTAGCGGCCTACCTGGGGTTGGCCCGCCCGCCCGGGGCCGAGCGGCCGGGCGCGCCCGGCCCGGCCGGGGGCGCGCCCGGCCCCGGGGCGCGGACTTGGCCGGGGGATCCGGCCGCGGCGTTGGCCGAGCGCACCAAGGCGGCCTTCAAGCAGCGCCGGCGGGCGGCGCGGCGGGCGGCGGCCAGCCGGGCGGCCTTGTGGGCGGCGCCGCTGGCGCTGGCGGCGGGGGCCGCGGCGCTGGTCTACCTCAGCCCGGTGTTCGCCGTCAGGGCGGGCGACATCGAGATCAGGGGCTTGGGCGGGTGGATTGAGCGGGCCGAGGTCTCGGAGGTTTTGGCGCAGGGTGTGGGCGTGCCGCTGGCCCGCTTGGACACGGCCAGCCTGGCGGCCCAACTGGAGGCGATTGCGGCGGTTGAGTCCGCCAGCGTGAGCCGGGATTGGCCCACCGGGCTAAGCGTCGAGCTGGTGCCGCGGGTGGCCGCGGCGGCGGTGGCGGACGGCGAGGACTATGTGCTGCTGGACGCCGGCGCGGCCCAGGTGGCGCGGGTGGAGGCGCCGCCGGAGGGGATGCCGGTGATCGAGGTGCCGTTGACGCAGGGCAACCGGCGCACGGTGGCGGCGGTGCTGGCGGTGGCCGGCTCGCTGCCGGACTGGCTGGCCTCCCAAGTCGCGACCATAGGCGGGCAGACCGAGGACACGGTTGCGTTCACGCTGGTGGGCGGGGTGGAGGTGATCTGGGGGGCGGCCGATCAGGCCGCCGTCAAAGCCGCCGCCATCCAGATCTTGCTGCAGCAGCCGGACGTCGCCTCGATCGATGTCTCCGCGGCCGAGTCGCCGGTGGTCCGCTGACCAGGCGCCGGCCGGGGGTTTGGCGCCTCATCGGCCAGGCCGGCCCGAGGGTTCCCAAGGGCGTTAAGCTTAGGCTAACCTTAAACTAGAGCCGATCCGGTGGGGTGGGGCTCTAGCTGGCTCCCGGCGCTCGGGCCGCCTTGGCCGCCCCGGGGCCGCCCCGGGCCGCTCCGGGCCGCAGCCAGGCGAGCAGGCCAAGGCGATGGCCGCAAGCGATGGCGGTCGCCGGTTCGAGGCAGCCGTCTGGCGGCCCGAGCCCGCCTCCGGCCAGGCTTTGGCGTCTTGATGAGAGGAGAACAGGGCATGGGCCAAAACGCTGAGGCGGCATCGCCGCCATCGCCGGCATCGTCGCCATCGTCGCTGCCAGCAAACCCGGCGGACCAGGCGGGCGGGGCCGCGCCGCCCGGCCGGGCCGCCCGGCTGAGCGCCCGCGACTTGCTGTCGGTGGCCATTTTCGCGGTCATCTTCCTGGTGGCGGTGTGGGCCATCGCCATGCTGGGGGTGATCTCGCCGCTGGTGTGGCTGCTGGCCACGCCGCTGCAGATCATTGTCGGCGCGATCCCGTTCATGCTCTTTTTGACCCGCGTCCAGCGCCTTGGCGTGGTCAGCTTGTTTGGCGTGGTGATCGCGCTGTTCTACCTGCTGGCCGGCAACTCGCCGCTGAGCTCGGCCCTGATCGCCTTGCTGGGGGTGGCGGCCGATGTCGTCTGCCGAGCTGGCTCCTACCGCTCAAAATGGTCCTCGATCTGGGCTTACACCGTTTTCAGCCTGGGCTTTTTCACCCCCTTCCTGCCCTTGTTCGCCGACCGCGAGGCCTATTTCGCCACCACCACCTGGGAGTCGATGGGGGCGGATTACATCGAGCAGGCCAACCAGCTGCTGACGCTGCCGGTGCTGGGCGGGCTGGCGGCGGTGGTCGCGGCGGCCGGCTTCGCCGGCGCCTTGATCGGGTCCGCGACCCTGCGCAAGCATTTTGCCCGCGCCGGTCTGGCCTGAGCCGGCCCCCGCCGACGGGGCCGGCCGCCCCGCAGCGCCCGCCGCTCCTGCCGCTCCTGCTGCTCCTGCTGCTCCTGCTGCTCCTGCTGCTCCTGCTGCTCCCGCGGCGCCCGCCGCGCCCGCCGCGCCCGCCGCGCCCGCCGCGCCCGCCGCCCCCGCCGCCCCCGCCGCCCCTGCCGCGCCCGTCGCCCCCGCCGCTCCTGCTGCTCCTGCGGCGCCCGCCGCTCCTGCCGCGCCCCGCCGCCCCAGGCGCGCCCAACTCGACCCGCGCAGCAAAATCCTGCTGGTCGTCATCGTCTCGCTGGCGGTGATGAGCCCGGACGGCCTGCGTTTCACGCCTGCGGCGGTAGCTCTGGGTGCGGCGCTGGCCCTGTCCGAGGGCGCTTGGCGGCGGGCGGCCGGACTACTGGGGGTGGCGGCGGTGCTGTGGTTCGGCGGTTGGGTGGCGCCGCTGTGGTGGCCCCACCCGGTGATCGTGGTGATCGCGCTGGCCTGCCAATTCGCCATCCGGTTCGCCGCCTCGGTGGGCGTGGCCGCCCACCTGGTGGCCACCACCTCGCCCACCAGCTTGAGCGCGGCCCTGCGGGCGGCCCGCGCCCCCCGGGCGATCGCCGTCACGCTGGCGGTGATGGTGCGCTTCTTCCCAGTGGTGGCG
>JAITIG010000128.1 GCA_031279575.1 Bifidobacteriaceae bacterium | reverse complement strand
ACCGGCGTCAGCCCCCCGTAAGGCCCCGGCCCGTCCAGCCATGGCGGCGTGGGGCTGGCGCTCGGGCTCTGGCCGGCGCCGGCGCCGGGGCTCTCCCCAGAGGTGGGGCCCGGGCTCTCCCCGGCCCCGGAGCCCTCCCCTCCGCCGGGGCCGGAGCTCTCGCCGGCGCCGGGGCTCGGGCTCTCGCCCGGGCCGGCGCCTGGGAGGGGGCTCCCGCCGGGGCCGGGGCCGGGGCTCTCGCCAGCGCCGGGGCCGGGGCTCTCCCCGGAGCCGGAGCCGGAGCCGGGGCCGGGGCTGGGGCTGGCCTGGGCGGCATCGGCCGCGCGGGCCTCGGCCTGGGCCGCCTGGTCCGCGAAGGCGGCCTCGACCGAGTCCGCCGCCCGGCTGTAGAAGGCGCTGCTCTGCTGGTAGGCGTTCAACGCCACCCGGCCGTAGAGGCTGGCCAACTGGCCCAGCCGCCCGGTCAAATGGGCCCCGGCCAACGGGGTGCCGGCCAGCAGCGGGTCCCCGGCCGGCCAACTGGCAGGCCGCTGGGCGGCCGCCGCCGCCCAGGCCGCGCCCGCCCCGCACAGCGCCACCGCCCCAGCCAGCCCCCAGGCCAACAAGCGGCGCCGGCCCAGCCAAAAACCCACCTGGTTGCGCCGCGCCCGCCCCGCCGCCGCCAGGGCCAAGGCCAGCGCCGCCACCGACCCGCCCCACCACAACCCCGCCCGGACGGCCGCGTCAAGCGCCAGCCGGCCGGCCGCGTGGCGCACCGTGGTCCCAATCCCAAGGTAGGCCTGGCCGTACTGCTCCAAGTCGCCGGCCAACTCGGCGGCGCTCGGCGCCGCCGCCGCCTCGCCCAGGGCGGCGGCGGCCAAATCGGCCGGGATCGGGCCGACTTCGACCCGCGCCCCCAGGTAGCCCAGCGGGCCGGGCAGCGGCGTGGGCATCACCAGCGCCCCCAGCGGCCCCAGCGACACCGTCACCTGCGAATCCGCCGTCACCTCGTAAACCGCCTCGTGCGGCCCAAAAGGATGGTCCACCCGCGCCGTCACCACCCCGGCCAGCAGGGCGGCCGGCAGCAGCGCCAGGGCCACCAGCAGCCCGCGGCGCCATCTCACAGCGTCCACCTTGAGATCTCGAGGCGGTCCAAGTCAAACCGCTCCCCCAGCCGGTCCAGCGTCACAGCCTCCCCCGGCGCCGCCAACCCCAGCGAGTGCCCGATGCCGCCCAACAGGCCTTCCCGCCCCCCGAACCGCTCCAGCAAGGCCGCCCCGGCCAAAGCCGCGTCCCGCTTGGCCAGCCTCAGCCCGGCGCGGTTGTAGACCAGCGGCAGATGGATGTACTCGACCGCCGCCAAGCCCAGCAGGTGGGCCAGGTAGGACTGCCGCCCGGCCGAGCTGAGCAAATCGTCGCCGCGGGTGACCTGGGTGACGCCCTGGGCGGCATCGTCCACCACCACGGCCAGGTTGTAGGCCACCGCGCCGTCCGAGCGGCGCAGCGTAAAATCGTCCACCGGCTGGCGGCTGGCGCCCCCCAGGCGGTCGCGCACCTCCCAATCCCCCACCTGCGCCCGCAGCCTCAAGGCGCCCGGCCGGACCGCCCGGCGCTGGGCCGCCGCCTGGGGCGCCAGGTCGCGGCAGGTGCCCGGGTAGGCCCCGGGCGGGTGGTGGGGGGCGCGGGTGGCGGCCTGGATCTCGCGCCGCGAGCAGAAGCACTCGTAGACCAGGCCGGCCCCGGCCAAAGCCTCGATCGCGGCCAGGTGGGCGGCGCGGCGGCGCGACTGCCACATCACCGGCCCGTCCCAGGCCAGGCCCAAGCCGGCCAAGTCCGCCAGTTGGCGCGCCGCCACGGCCGGGCGCGAGCGCTCGTCGATGTCCTCGACTCGCAGGCGGAAGGCGCCGCCCGCCCAGCGGGCCGCCAGGTAGGCCACCACGGCGGTGCGCAAATTGCCCAGGTGCAGGTCGCTGGTGGGCGAGGGCGCGTAGCGGCCGGCCGCCATCACAGCTTCAGAGTCTGCGACAGCAACAGCAAAACCGCCGCCACCCGGGGGTTGACCTCGTCATCGGCGATGTCCAGGGCGCGGTAGATCGACAGCAGGTGGTTTTCAACCGTGCGGCGGGACAAGCCCAGCCGCTCCGCCACCTGCTGGTTGGTGTAGCCGTCCGCGATCAGCCGCAGCACCGCCATCTGCTGGCCGGTCAGCGTGGCGAAGGGGTCCTTGCGCACAGCGGCCGGCGAGGAGGCGCTGCCGACATCGAGCGCCACCCGGCGGATCGTCTCGACCAGCCCGTCGCGCCCGATGTGGCTCAGCTTCGACAGGTACGCCCACGGCCGGCGCAGGTGGCGGCGGGTCGACTCGATCAGGGCGGCGACATCGTGGCGGGTCATGATCAGCACCCGCATCCGCGGGTTGGCCTTCTGCAAATCGGCCGCCAGGTGGGCGCCGGAGCCGTCGCGCTGCTCCACGTCCACAATCAGCAGCTCCAGGCGGCGCCCCGTCAGCGCCTCGCGGGCTTTGGCCACCGAGTCGAGCGAGGCCACCACCCGCAAGTCCCGGCTCTGGCTCAAGGCGTCCACCACCATGGTGCGAAACAGCGTCTCCTGGTCCACGATGGCGACATGGGCCGGCAGGCGCACCACCACCGAGCCCTCGGAGGGCGAATACGGCGGCCCGGTGCGGATCAGGCGGCGGCCCTGGGTGTCCGGGTAGCCCGGGCCGCCGTCGCGGGCGGACATCCCCTGGCCGGTGGCCGGCTTGATCGCCTCCTCCGGGACGCCCTGGTGGATCACCGCGTGCGGCGTGGTCCGAGGATCGGTCCGCCGCTCGGGAACTGGCTCAGACAAGGAAACGCTCCCCCAACGGATCCTTCGGGATGGACCGCGCCAGTTTCTCCGCCCGGCCCCGCTTGCCCAGGCCGTTCAAGGCCGCCACGGCGATGCGCCGGCACATCGCCAGGCGGGTGGGCACGCCCTCCCTGGCCAACAGCCGCTCCGCCTCTAGGCAATACGACAACGACAGCGAGTGCTGCCCCGACAACTCGTTGAAATAAGCCGCCGCCAACAGCGCCTCGGAGAGCGAGTAAGGGTGCTCGGAGCGGGTGATGGAGGCGTGCCGGTTGATTTGGGTGACCGCCTCCGACTCGCGCCCGGAGACCCACAAAGCCTGGGCCACGTTGATCCTGACCTGCGAGCGGTAGCGGTCCGCCATGTCCGGCGGGACCTTGACAAAGCCGTCGTCAGGCATTTGGGCCTGGGCTCTTTCCATGGTGGTGACCGCCTCGAAGAGGCGGTCCTGGCGGACCTCGATCAGCGCCCGCCAGTTTAGGAGCAGCACGCGCATGGCCTCGCCGTCCGCCTCCGAGACCACGTATTGGCGCACCGCCCCCGACGCCACCTTCATCAAGTCTTTGATCATACCGAGCGCGCCCTCGTAATCGTGCAACCGCTTGATCAGCAGCGCCAGGATGCGCAAATCGACCAAGAAGCGCGAGACCGGGTCGCTGGTCAGATCCGCCCCCCGTTTGAGCAGGTCGTAGGCCTTGGAGGCGTCGGTGATGGAGAGCATGGTGGCCAGCGCCACCGCCAGGCGGGGGGTGTCGACCGGGCGGACCGAGGAGTCGAGCAGCTCGGCGAAGCGCCAGCCGGCGGCATCGTCCCCGGTGAAGATGGTGAGGGTCTCGAAATCAGCCGAGATCTCGGTGGTGGAGCGCCGGCCCGCCTCCCACTCGCGGGCCTGGAACACCAGCCGCTCCGGCTGGCGGCGAGCCAGGGCCGCCCAGCGCCGCTTGATCTGCTCGTCGGTTTCCAAGGTGGCGCGGAACAGCGCCCGCGGGTCGCGCCAGCGGCGCAGGCCCATGTCGACCAGGTAGGCGGGCGCCTCGATCGAGTTCTCTGACGGCACGGACGGCAAGGCGGCCACCTGGGCGCGGCGGACAAAGGGATACGGCAGGCCGCGCGGGCCCTCCTCCAAAACCTCGCGGGCGAACGCCACATGCGGCAGAACCGGACCTGTCACTTGATGTCACCGTGGGTCCACGCGGCGAGGCATTCCGCGACCCGGAGCTGCGGATCTTCTTTGAGCCAGGCCACGATCTGGTCAACACTCATCGGTTCCATGCGACTGCACCTTCCACTGAGTTGGCTGGCCTCCTGACGGGGAGGGCAGGACTGCTGCGCTCTATGGCGCCTGCGGGGAGCCCCCGCCCTCAGGCCCTTCGATGTTACCGAAGGCGAGGGGCTGTGTCCCGCGCAGTCCAAAGCCTAAGCCTGTTCCGGCGGCATTTGACATCTGTCCGCCACGGGTGAAAGTTGGGGTGGACCAAGCGTTGCCAGCGGCAGGAGGCCACCATGAGCGAAACCCCCCATTTGACTGTCCGAAACAACCAGACGGCAAGCCAGTACGAGCTCTACGCGGGCCGCGCGCGGCTGGGCCTGACCCAGTACCAGGCCTCGGAGCGGGGCCTGGCCTTTGTCCACACCGAGATAGCCCCCGAGGTCGGCGGCGAAGGCCTGGGCAGCGCCCTGGTGGGCGCCGCCTTGGACGACGCCCGGGCGCGCGGGTTGGCGGTGCTGCCCTACTGCACCTTTGTGCGCCACTTCATCGAGACCCATCCGCAATACCTCGACCTGGTCCCGGCCGGGCGCCGGCGCTCCTTCGGCTTCGATGGGGAACTGCCGGGCGCGGCCGCCCCGGCCGGGGGGGAGGCGTAGGCGATGGCGGTAAAAGATTATTACGGCACCGACATCACGGTGCGCTTCGACTTGGCCCGCTGCCTGCACGCGGCCGTCTGCGTGCGCTCCATCCCGGCGGTCTTCGACACCAAGCGCAAGCCCTGGGTGCTGCCGGACGCCGGCCAGGCGGGCGAGATCGCCGAGGTGGTGCGGCGCTGCCCGTCCGGCGCGCTGCACTACGAGTTCACCGACCCGGCCGCCCCAGCTGAGGCCGGCCACCGCCCCGCCAGCCTGCGCTGGGCCGCCGGCCAGCCGATTTGGCTCCAAGGCGAGGCCGTCATAGCGCGCGATGGCGACGAGCTGGCGGAGACCAGGGCGGCCCTGTGCGCCTGCGGCTCGAGCGGCAACCGGCCGTATTGCGACGCCTCCGGGCCGTGTACCGATTGGCGCGGGCACCCCCACTAGGCCGGCCCGGCGCCGGGCCGGCCCTGGGCCGGGCGGCGCGGCGCTTCTAATCGAATCTGGCCGGGTTCGCGATCCGCGAACGCGGAAGTGTGACGCGTGTCACATTTGGCTGCTAGTTTGGTTGGTCAAGTAGACCCTCCCCGGCCGCCGCCTCGGCGCTTCACTTCGCCACGCACCGGTGTGGCGGCGGGAAGGGCCCATCAGGCGGCGAAGAACCCGCCGCGCCGCATCACGTAGATGCCGAGCAAAGACAAGCCGAACACGCCCACCGCCATCAAGGTGAAGCCCAGCCCGCGCATCGAGGCGCCGGCCGGCGGCTCCGGCGAGCTGACGACAGCCTCATCCTGGCTGGGCGAGGCGCCCTTGGTCGCCGAGGCCGAGGGGCTGGGCGTGGGCGAGGCCGCCTGGCCGGAAGGCGAGGCCGCGCCGCCGGCGGTGGCGGCGGGGTCCGCCTCCAACCAGTCGGTTTGGCCGCCCGCCCGCGAAGCCTCTTGGCCATCCGCCCCGGTCGCGGCCTGGCTGGCCGGCGCCGTCTCGGCGGGCGCCTGGGGCGCCTGGCTGGGCGCGGCCGAGGCGGCCGGCGCGGGGCTTGAGGGGGCCGGGGTCTTCGGCTCGCCGGTGCTCGGCTCCGGCTCGGCGCCGATCTCGGCCCCGGCCGCGCTGACCAGGATCTCCCCGCCCGGCTCGACAAACATTGACACCGTCAGCCCCGGCAGGGCGAACTCGATCGCCTCCAGCGCCTGCGGGGACACCTTGGCCTCGCCGCCGCGCCACTTGATGGGGGACAGCGTCTTGCCCGCCTCCAGCCCCAGCACGTGCTCGATCAAGAGCCGGCCCTGGCCGGTGAAGCCGTCTTTCAGGTAGACCGGCCAGCCCTTGGCCATCAGGCCGATGCCGGAGCCGTCCGCCACCAGCACATCGCCCGAGACGAAGAAGTAGGCGTCGTAGACGGCCACCCCGAGCGACCCGACGGCGGCGGCCCGGGCCGGCGCCTCGATCACCAGCGGGCCGGCCAACTCCAGCGCCGCCCCGCCGTAGGCCACCACCCCGCGCCCGCCGCCGGTGGCCGCGTTGCCGCTGATCCGGCCCTTGTCCAAGATGGCGGACGGCACCGAATCCGGCACCTCGGCCTCAGGGGCGGGGCTTGGGCTGCCGCCCCAGGCGGCCTGGTCCGCCACGGCCACCCCGCCGCCGCGCCGGGCGATGTTGGCCGTCAGCTCCGGCTCGCCGGCCAAGGCGGCGGTCTGGCCCGCGTAGCTGCCGAAGTCCAGCCGCCCGCCGGACCCGGAAACCCCGCCCGGCTCGCGCACCACCGCGATGCCGCCGCCGTCGCCATCGACCGCGTTGCCGGAGATGGCGCCGCCGTAGACAAACATGGTGCCCGCGTTCAGCACGCCCCCGCCGTAGGCGGTCTGCCCCTGCGGGGCGGAGACCGTGTTGTCGGCGATGCGGCCGCCGCCCATGTAGAAGACCGCGCCGGACTTGTTCCACACCCCGGCGCCGCCGGCCGGGGCCGCCCCCGCGGCGCCGCTCGGCACCGCCAGGGCGCTGCCCGTCACCCCTGAGCGGGTGCCGCTGAGCCACAGCTGGCCGGCGTTGACAATGCCGTAGGAGGGGTTGTCTTTGATTTGGGCGCCCGTCTGGAGCGCCAGCGCGGCGCCGCGGGCCACCTCGACCGCCGCCGCATCCCATTCGACCGCCCCGGCGAAGTCGCCCTGGCCGTCGATCACAATGTCGCGCAAAGTCAGGCTGGAGCCGGCCGGCACCTCCAGCAGGGTGCCCCCGTGGGCCCGCGCGATGGGCCCGCCGGTCAGGGTGAGCTGGGTGGGCTCGCCGTCGCTGGTGGCCACCGTCACGGTGGACTCGAGAACGGTGCCGGCCGGAATCTGCAGCGTCGCGCCGCTGGGGGCGTTGGCCACCAGTTCCTGCAAATCGGCCGGCTCGGCCGGCGGCTGGCTGGGCGAGGGGCTGGCGCTGGGGGTGGGCCTGGGGGTGGTCTGGCCCGCGCCGCCGGGGCTGAGCACCAGCCAGGTGGCGTCCCCCACCCCGGCGGTGGTCGAGGCCTCGCAGCCGCCGTTGTCGCACAAGATCACACTGGCCAGGTCCGCCCCCACCGTCCCGCCCAGCACCAGGGCGACGGCTTGGGGCGAGGCCGGCTGGTAGAACCACAAAACGGACTCGGGCGCAAGCTGCCCCAGGGCCAAGTGGTTCTCCCCGGCCAGCCAGGTGTAGACGCCTTGGTCCTCGCGCCCCAGGCGGACCAGCCCGGCCACCTTGGTGAAGCCTTGGTTGATCAGCCGGTCCACCACCACGCCCTGGCCGCCCAGGCCCTCGATTTGGGCCGAGCCGGCCGCTTGGACCCACAGCTGCCCGCCGAAGGCGATGTCGGAGCCGACGGCCTGGAACGAGGCCCCCGGCTCGACAAAGACATCGGCCGTGGACTGGGAGGCGTCGGCGAATTTGAGCTCGCCGCCGGCCTTGACGGTGATGCGGTCGCCCACCGTGAAAGGACCGCCGCCCAGCTCAACCGACCCCCTGACCACGATCTCGCCGTCTTCGACGCAGCCGGCGGGCACCGCCACCAAGCCACCGCTGTCGATCATGGCCTGCAACGAGCAGCCCGGCGCCGCGCTGGTCGGCAGGGCCAAGGCCAGCGCGAGTCCAGGCAACGCAACCAATGCGGCAAGGGCCAAAGCCGCTCGCCTGATCATGTTTGTGGTCGCCTGCATAAGTCAATCCCTGGGGAGCTGGGGCCAGCTTGGGGACTGGCCGTTCGCGTCAAATGCTACTGACTCGGAAAACTTTTTGCCGGAAATGGGCTCTCGGCCTAGGTAGAAACCCGCTCGCCCTCGTGGCAGGGCCCGCCAAGCCCCCGCCGCCGCCACCGGGAGGGCGTCCAGCGCGCCTGGCCGGGACGGCGCGGCAGGCCAGGAGCGGCGCCTTGGGGGTTAGGTTGGAACCATGTCCGATGACGCTGCGCCGACCCGCCCCCGGGGGGCCTTCCAATGGCGCCGGCAGATGCGCCCCCGCCCCATCCACGAGGCCGGGCGCACCTCGACGCCGCTGGAGCTGCTCTTCGACCTGGTGTTCGTGGTCGCCATCGGCACGGCTGTGACCGAGCTGGCCGATGGCGTCGGCCAAGGCCAGCTGTGGCGCTCGCTGGCCTCCTTCGCCATGGTCTTCTTCGCCATTTGGTGGGCCTGGATGAACTTCACCTGGTTCGCCTCCTCCTACGACGTCGACGACGGCCCCTACCGCCTGGCCGTGATGGCGCAGATCGCCGGGGTGCTGGTGCTGGCGGCCGGGGTGCCCCGGGCCTTCCACGAGTTGGACTGGACCGCCGGGACGCTGGGCTACGTCCTGATGCGGGCCTCGGCCGTGCTCCAATGGGAGCGGGCCGGGCGGGGCGACCCGGCGCGGCGCGCCACCACCCGCCGCTACGCCTACGGCATCGCCGCCGTCCAAGCCCTCTGGCTGGCCCGGCTCGCCCTGCCGCGCGACCTGGCGGCGGCCGGGATCTCCTTCGCGCTGCTGGCCGCGCTCGAGCTGGCCATCCCGGCCTGGGCCGAAAACCCCCGGCGGACCGCCTGGCACCCCCACCACGTGGCCGAGCGCTACAGCCTGTTCACGCTCATCCTGCTCGGCGAGCTGGTGGCGGTGGCGGTGGCCGGGGTGCAAGTCGAGCTCGACTCGACCGGGCTGACACCCGGCCTGGCCGGGGTCTCCGGGGCCAGCCTGGTGCTGCTGTTCGCGCTGTGGTGGCTCTACTTCTTGTCCCCCATGGGCGACCGCCTGGCCGCCAACCGCGACCTGGCCTTCCCCTGGGGCTACGGCCACGTGGCCATCTTCGCCGCCCTGGCCGTGCTGGCCGCCGGGCTGGAGCTGGCGGTGGAGATCTCCCACCGCAACCACCTCGGAGTCGGGGCGGTGGCCATCGGCTACCTGGTGGCCCTGCCCGCGCTGGCCTTCGTCACCGCCCTGTGGGGGCTGCGCGCCAGAGCCGAGCGCACCTTCGAAGGCTGGCGCGCCGTCGGCCTTTGCGCCCTCGGCCTGGCCGGCGCCCCCTACCTGGCCCTGACCCACCTCGGCGCGGCCGGCGCGGTGGGCGGCGCGGCCGGCGTCACGACAGCTTTGACCTGGGCGGTGGTGCGGCGGGCGGGCGGGGCCGGCCGCGGCGGAAAACCCAGCCGCGCAAGGCCAGGTAGTTGAACACCGCCACCGCCGCCATGGCCACCGCCTTGGCCGCCCAGCCGGGCGCGCCCAACCCCGCCAGCCCCGCCACCAGGCCGGTCGAGGCGATCCAGTTGAACGCCACCAGCGCCACATAGCGGCGCAGCGCGCCGGCCACCGCCCCGGCCTTGAACACCAAATCGCGATTGCCCCGGTAGTTGACCGCGAAGGCGGCCAAAAAACTGGCCGCGCTGGCCGCCCAGGCGGGTAGCCCAGCCCGCTCCAAAACCAGGAACAAACCCAGGTCCACAGCCGCGCTGGCCCCGCCCACCAGGGCAAACGCCACCACGGAGGGCAGGCGGGCGGGCGGCATCGGGCTACTTGGGGGTGGCTTGGATGTCAAGCACCAAAGCTTGGACCATGAACTGGATGCCCACCATGGCCGGCGCCACCCCCAGCAGCCAGGTCCCAGTCGAGGCGGACACGCCCCGGGTCAGCGACCAGACCGTGGCCCACACCCCGACCGCCACGCCGAACACCGTCAACGCCATGCCCACCAGCGCCAGCAGGGCGATGGGCGAAAAGCTCCACAAGATGTACTTGCGCCACAGCCGCCGCCAGCCGCCGCCAATCAACGTGGCCAAAATGCGCGGCGCCACCCGGGTCAGGTTCATAGTCGAGCTCTCGGCGCCGTAAAGGGCCGGGATGTTGACGTCCCGGGCGCGCACATCGGCGATGTTGAGCCAGATCAACAAGTCGTTCTCGAAGTCGTAGCGGCGGTGGATCTTGTCCAGCGGGAGGCGGCGCAGAGCCTCGGTGGCGCAGGCGGTGTAGCCGTTTTGGGGGTCGACCAGGTTCCAATAGCCGGAGGCCGCCTTGGTCAAGAACGTCAGCACCACATTGCCGAAGACGCGGTGGCGGGGCATGCCCTCAAACGACTTCGAGGAGTAGAAGCGGTTGGCCTTGGTGAAACCGTAGCCCTGGTCCACAATCGGGTCGAGCAGGCGGGACAGGTGGGCTGGCGGCATCTGGGCGTCCCCCGCCATGACCACCGAGACGTCCAGGCCCAACTCGATCAGGCGTTTGTGGCCCGTCACCACGGCGCCGCCCACCCCCAGGTTGGCCGGCAGCGTCACCACCTCGGTGCGCTCGTCGGCCGCCTCCAAGGCCGCGGCGCGGGTGGCGTCGGGGCTGCAATCGTCCACCACCACAATGCGGTCGACAAACTCGGGCATGGTCTTGATGACGGTCCCAACGTGGCGCTCCTCCCGGTAGGCGGGCACCACAACACCGATCTTCAAGCCCCGGTACACGGCGCGACCTTATCAGAAACGGCCGCCAAACCGCCCTGGGCGCGGGCGGGCGGGCGCGCCGCCAAGCGCGAGCCGAGCTGCGCCGCCAGCGCCGCCAAGGCCAGCGCGTAGATGAACAAGCCCGGCTCAAAATAGCGGAACTCCAGGCGGGTAGAGCCGTTGACCGCCTGGTAGACCAGCCCGCCGGCCAGCGCCCCCAGGGCCAGGTGGGCCTCGACCCGCCGCCAGGCGACAAACAGCGCCGCCAGCGTCAAAACCATCGCGAAGACCAAACCCGGATCGGTCTTGGCCGCCGTCTGCAAATCGACCCAAATGGTGTAGGCCAAACGCCTGGGCGCGGCCGCCACCGTCTCCCAGGCGGTGGCGCCGCCCATGCGCGAGCGCATCTGGGACAGCTGGTCGAAGGGGAAGGCCAGCATCTGCCACAGCTGCGTCGCGGCGCACACCCCCACCACCACCCCGGCCGGCGCCAGGTAGGAGTTGCGCGCCCGCCGGGTGCGCGCCCACTCCCCCAGCCAGGCCGCGAACAGCGCCCCCGCCGGGATCAGCTGGGCCTGGCGGGTGAAAGCGAAGGCCGCCATGGCCAAACCCGCCGCCGCCAGCCAAAGCCAGCGCCCGCGGCTCTTGGAGCGGCGGTAGAGCCAGACCGCGCCCAGCCCCAAAGCCAGCAGCAAGGCGCTCAGGCCCTCAGTCAGCGGGGCGACGGCGTAGTAGAACCACGATTGCGCCCCGAACACCGCCAGCATGGCGAACAGGGCCGGGCCGGCCCCGTAGCGCCACCGCAGCACCGCCGCCATCAAAGCGAACAGCACCAGGCCGACGCAGATCCCCGCCAGGATCAAACCGAACCAGCCCTGGGCCGCCACCAGCGGCGAGGCCAGCAGCGGGAACATGACCCGGGGCCGCACCAGGTTCCAGTCCACCAGCCAGTAGATCGAGATGTGGTCCCAGCCGTACATCTGGGACATGCCGTTGGCCAAGGCGAAGGCGTCCTCGCGCGAGTAGCCGGCCAAGATCAGGGCGCGCCCAAAATAGTGGATCGAATCCGGCGAGGCCATCCGGGTGGTGTGGATGGCCCGCCAAAGGTTGGCGCAAAACAGCAAGTAGACGGTCAGCGTGTAAGCCACCGCCGGCCACCACCTGGCCCAGGCGCGCCAAACCGCCGTCACAAATGCACCGTCCGGCCGCTGGCGGCCGACTCCAAGGCCGCCTCGGCCGCCAGCAGGGTCTTGTAGCCGTCCTGGAGCGAGATGGCGTCATCGCGCACCCCCAGCACGGCGTCGCGGAAGGCCTCGTCCTCGGCTTTGAGCGGCTCGCGGGTCTCGATGGCGTACCGGGTGACATCGCCCTCGGAGACGCCCCGGAACTGGCGCAGCGGCTCCCACTCGGTCGGCACCGAGCCGTTGGCCCAAAAAGTCAAAGTGACGTTGCCGGTGTCCGCCACCAAAGCCCCCCGCTCGCCGGTCACAATGGTCAGCCGCTCCTTCATCGGCGAAAGCCAGTTGACAATGTGGTTGGCCAACACCCCGTTGGCCATCCGGGCGCTGATCAAAACCATGTCCTCGTGCTCGCGCCGGGCGCGGTGGGCGACCTGCGCCGCCACCTGGGCGTAGTCGGAGCCGGCCAGCCACTGGCTGGAGTTGATGTCGTGGGTGGCGAGGTCCTTGACCACGCCGACATCGCAAATGCGGGCCGGGAACGGCCCCTGGCGGCGGGTCGCCACCTGGTAGACCTCCCCCAGCTCGCCCCGCCCGATGCGCTGGCGCAGCCCGGCGATGGCCGGGTTGAACCGCTCGACATGCCCCACGCAGGCCACCACCCCGGCCGCGGCGAAGGCCTGCGCCACCCGGCGGGCCGCCGCCGCCGAGGCCGCCACCGGCTTTTCCAGCATGGTTGGGACCTTGGCCGCCGCCAGGGCCAGGCCCACCGCCTCGTGGTGGACGGTGGGCACGGCCGCGATCGCCATGTCCAACCGCGCCGCCACCAAGTCCTCCACCGCCCGGCCCACCTCCAGGCCGCCGGCCACGCCAAAGCGGTCGCCGCCTGGATCGGCCACCGCCACCAGGTCGACGCCGTCGATCTCGCGCAGGATGCGGACATGGTGGCGGCCCATCGACCCGATGCCGATCACCCCGGCCCGCAGGTTCGCCATCTCAGGCCCCCGCCCGGGCGACGGCGTTGACCGCGCCCGCGATCCGGTCCAGGTCCGCCTGGGTCAAGGCCGGATGCACCGGCAGCGAGATAACCTCGGCCGCGGCCCGGGCCGTCTCGGGCAGGTCCGCCTGCGGCGCGAACACCGCCAGCGAGGGCAGGCGGTGGTTCGGGATCGGGTAGTAGACGCCGCTGCCCACCTGGTGCTCCTGGCGCAGCGCGCGCACCATGGCGTCGCGGTCGGCCCCCACCCGGATGGGGTACTGGTGGTAGACGTGGGTGGCGCCCGGGCGCACCGGCGGCGCCACCACCCCCTCCAGGTTGGCGCTCAAGAAGGCCGCGTTGGCCTGCCGCCGGGCGGTCCAAGCGGCCAGCTTCTTCAGCTGCTCGCGCCCGATGGCGGCGTGGATGTCCGTCATCCGCTCGTTCAAGCCGACCACCTCGTTGGCGTACTGGCGCTCCATCCCCTGGTTGCGCAGCAGGCGCACAGCGCGCGCCACCCCGCCAGAGGCGCAGGCCACCATGCCGCCCTCGCCGGAGGTCATGTTCTTGGTCGGGTAGAGCGAGAACATGGCGAAAACGCCCCAGCTGCCGGCCGGCCGGCCGTCCAGCGCGGCGCCGTGGGCTTGGGCCGCGTCCTCGTACAGGGCGATGCCGCGCCGGCGCGCCAGCGCCTCCAAGCGCCCCATATCGGCCGGCTGGCCGTAGAGGTGCACCGGCATGACGCCCTTGGTCCGGGGCGTGATGGCGGCCTCGACCGCATCCGGGTCGAGGCAGAAGCAATCCCGCTCGATGTCCGCGAAGACCGGCTTGGCCCCGGTCAGGGCCACCGAGTTGGCGGTGGCGGCGAAGGTGAAGGAGGGCACGATGACCTCATCGCCCGGCCCCACCCCGGCCGCCAGCAGGCCCAGGTGCAGCCCGGCGGTGCCGCTGGAGACCGCCACGCACTCGCGCCCGGGCACCAGCGCGGCCGCGAACTCGGCCTCGAAGGCCGCCACCTCCGGCCCTTGGGCGATCATGCCGGAGCGCAGCACGCGGTCGACCGCGGCCCGCTCCTCGGGGCCGATCAACGGCTTGGCCGGGGGGATAAAGTTTTCGGTCATTGCGGCTGAACCTCCTCGAGCTTGTCGCCTGCCGCCTTGAAAAGGGCCCCCGTGGCGGGGCAAACCCAAACCTCGCCGCGGCGCTCCAAAGGGCGCCCGGCCGGACCCACCCAGCCGATTTGCCGGGCGGGCACCCCGGCCACCAAAGCGTGGTCGGGGACATCTTTGACCACCACCGCGCCGGCCGCCACCATGGCCCAGGCCCCGATGGTCAGGGGGGCGACGCAGACCGCCCGGGCGCCGATGGACGCGCCGCGCTTGACGCTGACCCCGACGCTCTCCCAATCCTCGCCGCCCTTGAGCGAGCCGTCCGGGTTGATGGCCCGGGGGTAGGTGTCGTTGGTCAAGACCGCCGCCGGGCCCACAAAAACGCCGTCCGCCAAGCCGGCCGGCTCGTAGACCAGGGCGTAGTTTTGGACTTTGCAGGCCTGGCCCAGGCGCACCCCGGCGCCAATGTAGGCGCCCCGCCCGATGACGCAGCCGGCCCCGAGCACGGCGCCTTCGCGGACCTGGGCCAGATGCCAAATCTTCGAGCCGTCGCCAATCGCGGCGCGCTCATCGACGTCCGCGCTCGGCGCGGCGAAAAATCCCACAGTCGGTCTCCCCCAAAGTTCGCTAGCGGGCCTGCCCGCTCTGCCCGATCCGGCTCAACCCTATATCAGGCTCGGGCCGCAACTGTGGATCTCAGGCCAGGCCGAGGGCCTCGAGCAAGGCGCCGGCCGAGCGCGGGCCGGAGTGGACCGCCTCGACAAAGGCCGGGCCCTGGGCGGCCAAGGCCCGGGCCGGCCCCGGATCGGCCGCGATCTGGTCCAAGACGGCCTCCAGCTGGGCCGCCGGCGCCTGCATGATCGGCAGGTCCAGGCCGGTGCGCCCGGCCACGGCGCGCCGGGTGGCCGGGTCGACATCGGACACCACCAAGCGGCCGGCCGCCATCGCCTCGACCGCCGCCACGCCGTAGATGCCCATGCGGAACTGGTCCGCCACGATGTCCGCCCCGGCGTAGAGGCGGCGCACCTCGACCGCCGCCAGGCCCTGCGCCCGGATGTACTCGATGCGGCCGGCCTGGGCCAGGCGGCGCAGCACCGGGTCGATCAGGTCGGTGCCTTTGAGCAGCGGCTGGGAGGGCACGTGGACCACCTTGGGCAGGCGGCCCAGCAGCGGCGGCCCGCCCGGCGCCGGGACCGGCTGGGCCACCACCGGGCACCACCGCGCGCCTTCGAGCTGGTCCAGCAAATCCGGCGTGGAGACCAGCTGGGGCAGGCCGAGGTGGGCCATGGCGCGGCGGTTGCGCCGCGCGGTCGACTCCAGCTCGGCGGCGCGGCGGCGCAACTGCGGCAAGGCGTAGGGGCTGAGCGGGTGGGATTTGGCGTGCTCCGAGGGCAGGCGGACATCGGAGCCGTGCCACATCACCGCCACCGCCAGCCCCAGGTTGGCCAGCGCCAAGGCCTCGCGGCCGGGGGCGTAGCCGAACAGCTTGCCGAACAGCGGCCGCCCCGACTCGGCCACCACGCCTTGGAACGAGTCCACCACACGCTGGAACTGGGCCGATTGGAAGGCCGCGGGGGCGGCGTTGAGCGAGATCGGGGCGGTGTAATCGGCCCCGTAGGCGAAGGCCTGGCCGGAGGCGGCCAAAAAGGCCCAATTGGCCCCGGCGGCGCGCCCCGAGCTGGTCAGGGCCTCGGCCCAAGCCCGGCCCTGCCCGGCGAAGCCGGCCGGGGCGATGAGCACGCGGGGCGGCGCCCCGGCGGGCGGCGGGGCCAGCTCGAGGCCGGCCGGGGGCGGCGCAAACCACCACTTGGCGCGCTCCAAGGCGCGGTCCAACCCCGCCGGCAGGCGGTGGCGGCGGCGCAACACGGCCGACCAAGCCGCCCGCGCCGCCTTGGGCGCTGGCGCCATTGGACCCTCCTCGCGCGATTGGACAGCTGCGCCCCCAGCCTAGGCGACCGGCGGGCGGCGGCGGGCAACGGCCTTGGCTAGGATGAACCCGACCATCCCAGCCGCCGAAGCGAAGGACCCGCCCGTTGCCGCACGCCGCGTACATCGCCTGGGGCTTTCCGCCGTCCCGCTCCGGGGGGGCCTACCGGCAGCTGGCCACCGCCAACGCGCTGGCGGCGGCGGGCTGGGAGGTCAGCGTCTTGACGGTTGAGCGGTCCGTCTTCACCGGCATCACCGGCGCGGACCTGTCGCTGGAAAGCCAAATCGACCCCCGCCTGCGCCTGATCCGGACGCGCTTCCCCTGGCCGCTGCGCAACCCGGACCGCGCCACCTGGTCGCTGGCCCACCGGCTGGCGCCCCGAGTCTGGCGCAAAGCCCGCGCCCTGGCGGAGCTGGCCGTCTTTCCGGAGGTCGGCTACGCGGGCTGGCTGGGCGAGCTGCGCCGGGCCTTGCGCGCGCTGCACCGCCAGCGCCCGGTCGACCTGGTGGTGGCCAGCGCCAACCCCTACGTCGCCTTCGCCGCCGCCTACTTCTGCCACCGCCGCTGGGGCCTGCCTTTTGTGATGGACTACCGCGACGCCTGGTCGCTGGACGTGTTCAGCGGGGAGGCGGCGTTTGGCCGGGCCGGCCGGCGGGCGCGCCTGGAGCGGCGCTACCTGGCGGCCGGCGCCCAAGCCTGGTTTGTCAACCAGCCGATCAAGCAGTGGTACGCCGAGCGCTACCCCGAGGCCGCCGCCCGCTTCCGGGTGGTGGCGAACGGCTGGGACCCGGAGCTGCTGGGCGCCCGGGCGGGCGCCCCTTCTGGCGGCGGGCGGCCGCTGGCCTTCGGCTACCTGGGGACGGTGTCCGGCAAGGTGCCGCTGGGCGAGCTGCTGGCCGGGTGGCGCCTGGCCCGCCGCTCTGGCGCGCTGGGCCCGGACGCGACCTTGAAAGTGGCCGGCTACCTGGGATTTTTCGGCTCCGGCGAGGACCGCGCGGGGCAGGACGCGGCCGCCCAGCTGGCCCAGGCGGCGGCCGATGGCGTCGCCTTCGCCGGCCCGGTGGCCAAAGCCCAGGTGGCCGAGTTCTACGCCGGGTTGGACGGGCTGGTCCTGGCGCTGGGGCCGGGCCGCTACGTCACCTCCGGCAAGGTCTACGAGTACATGGCGACCGGCAAGCCGATCGTCTCGGTCCACCCGCCCGAATCGGCCGCCTGCGCCGTCTTGGAGGGCTACCCGCTGTGGGCCCGGGCCGCCGCCCTGACCCCCGAGGCGGTGGCCGCCGCCCTGGGCCAGGCCGCCCGCCTGGCGGCCAACCTGACGCCCGCCCAGGCGGCCCAGGCGCGCGCCCACGGCGCCCGTTTTACCCGCCAGCGCCAACTCGGCCCGGCCCTGGCCCAACTGCCCGCCCTGCTGGCCCGGACGTCCTAGGAGAGCCCTCGTCTGCCGCGTTTCGGCTGGTGAGAGCTTCGCTCTCGCCTGCGTCAACACCGTCCTGGCAGAGCGTTGAACAACGCTCTCCCAGGACGTCCGACAGCGCTTGTCTGCCGCGTTTCCGCTGGCGAGAGCTTCGCTCTCGCCTGCGTCAACACGGTCGGACGGTGTTGTTCAACACCGTCCTAGAGCGGGGCGCAGGCGGCGTGCCAGTGGCGGCGCAGCTCCAGCGCCGCCTGCACCCCAAGCAGCGAATCAGCCTCCCACAGGGCCAGCTGGGGCTGGCCCGGGGCGATGGGCCCGCCGCAGCCGGCGCAGACATAGGCTTTGCGGGCCGGGGCCACGGCCGAGGCGAAGTACTCCCGGCCGTCGGCGGCGCGGCGGCGGAAAGGCCCCGCGCCCCGGGCCCGCGCGGGGTCGAGCGGGCGGGCGGGCGGGCGCGGGCGGCGCGAGCGGCGCGGCATCGGCCCTCAGGGGCGCGCCGGCGGCGGCGCCTGGGCCAGAGCGGCGAAGAAACGCGAGGTCAAAGGGTGCGCCAGGAGGGCGCCGATGAGCAGCCAGGCGGCGAACACCACCACCGTCAGCAGCCCCGGGGGCCACGGCGCCATGGTCAGCCACACCAGCATCAAGGCGCCCAGGCAGACCACGGCCAGGCGGGCCCAGGCGCGGCCGCGGGTGACCTGGACGGCGCAAACCGTCTCCCCGATGCCGATCAGCAAGGCCAGCACGCCGGCCGCGATGGCCCGGCCGATCCCGCCCGCCGCCGTCCCCAAGGAGAACGAGCCGAGCGCGCCAACCGAGTGGATCATGGCCAGGACCAGCAGCAACACCGCCACCGCGGAGACTGTGACCGGGCGGGAGGCGCCCGCCTCGACGCGCTCCGGGTCCCGCAGCTCGGGCCAGGGGGCCACGCCGCCGCAGGCGGCCGCGTCCGCCTCCAAGTCCTCGACCGCCTCCCAGGCGTCGACCTCGGCGATGGCGGGCAAATCGATCTCCGCCTCGAGCCAGCGCGGGCAGCGCCGCCCGGCCGGGCGCGCGTCGCCGGGCCAGACCGCGATCGCCGCCGCGGCGGGCCGGGGCCCGGCGGGGGCCGGCGCCGGCGCCGGGTCAAGCGGCGGGCGGTCGAGCTGGGCGAGGGACAAGGCTGCTCCTTAGGGGCCATCGGGTTGCAGCCAAGTCTGCCCCATGGCGGCCCCGCGCGTCCACGCGGGGCGGCGCGGCCTAGAACAAGCGCAGCGACGGATCGTCCGCCTGGCGCATCGCCTCGTAGTCCAACACCACGCAGCCCAAGCCTCTGTCCTGCGCCAACACCCGGGCTTGGGGCTTGATCGACTGGGCCGCGAAGACGCCTCGGACAGGCGCCAGCAGCGGATAGCGCCCCAGTAATTCCACGTAGCGGGTCAGCTGCTCCACCCCGTCGATCCCGCCCGCCCGCTTCACCTCGACCGCCACGGTGCCCCCGGCCGGGTCGCGCAGCAGCAAGTCGACCGGCCCGATGGCCGTCGGGTACTCGCGGCGCACCAGCTTCAAACCGTCCCCGATCAAGCCGACCTGCTCGGCCAAAAGAGCTTGGAGGTGGGCCTCGACGCCGTCCTTGACCAGCCCGGGCTCGGGGCCGAGATCGGCCTCGAACTGGTGCAAGATCTCATACAGCTGGATGCGCAGGCGGTCCGCCCCCTTCGGCTGGGCGACCTCCCAGACGGCCTCGACGCCGGCCTCGGCCTCGGCTGGGGACGGCTCCAGCAGGCGCACCTGGCAGGGCGGGTTCATCCAGTTGAGCGGCTTGTAGGAGCCGCCGTCGGCGTGGATCAGGACCGAGCCGTCGGCTTTGACCAGCAGCAGGCGGCGGGCTGGGTCGAGGTGGGCGGCGAGGCGGCCGCTGTAGTCCACCGCGCAGCGGGCCACCACTAGCTTCACCGGCCCAGCCCCTGGCGCGCCTTGGCCGCCAGGACGCGGCCCGCCGCGGCCTCCACCAGGGCCGCGAAGGCCTCGTCCGAGCCCGCCCGCTCAACCAAGGCGTCGAGGGCGGCCAGGGCGTCCGCCAGGTCCCCGAAGCAGGCGATGTCGCCGCCCGCCTCGACAAACCGGACCGCCCGCTGGCTGGCGGGCACCTGCTGGAGGGCCGCCGCCGTCATCGAGTCCGAGATGACCACGCCCTGCCAGCCCAGCTGGCCGCGCAGCAGGCCGCCCACCACCGCCGGGGACAGCGCCGCCGGGGACGCCGGGTCGAGTTTGGCGTAGGTCGCCAGCGACACCATCACCATGGCCGGCTCGGCCGCCATGGCCTGGGCGAAGGCCTGGACGGCCGGGTCGTCCGGGCCGGTGGCCTGGTCGGTGGTGCCCTCGGCGGTGAAGTCAGTGTTGCCTTGGACGCGCCCCAGGCCCGGGAAGTGCTTCAAAGCCGCCCCCACCCCGGCGCCGGCCAGCCCGCGGGCGAAGGCCTGGGCGTGCTCGGCGTTGCCGGCCGCGTCCAGGCCGTAGTCGCGCCCAAGCGCGCCGATGGGCGCGTTGGCGGCCCGGTGGGCCGGGTCGACCGTGTCCACCACCGGCGCCAGGTCCAAGTTGACCCCGGCCGCCGCCAGCTGCTCGCCCCAGGTCCGGGCCCGGCGCTCCAACTCGGCGGCGTCCCAGCGGCCCTGCTCCAAAGCGGCGGGGATGGCGTCGAAGCCGGCGCCGTCGAGCCGCTGGACCTGGCCGCCCTCCTGGTCCACCGCCACCCACAGCCCGGGGGCGGCGCCGTCCGGCCCGCTGAGCGAGTCGACCACCTGCTTGACCTGCGCGGCCGAGCCCCAGCCGCCCCCGAGCAGCAGCACCGCCCCAACGTGGCGCTGGGCGATGGCGCGGCGCACGCCGTCCGCGTCCGAGGCGGCCGTCAGCGGCGCCATGACCAGCTGGCCGGCCTTCTGCTCCAGCGTCATGGCGGCCAGGGTCTCACCCGCCCAGTCGGCCGCGGGCGCGGGCGGGGCGGTCTTGGCCGGCGCGGCCGGCGCCGGGCTGGCGGTGGCCGTGGCGGTGGGCCGGGCGGTGGGCGCGCCGGCGGGGCCGGCCCCGCCGCCCGGCGCGCAGGCGGCCAAGCCGAGCAGCGCCGCGCCGCCGGCCAGCAGCCGCAGGGGCTTGCGAGGTAGCGTCACCGGACAATTATGGGGCACAGGCGGCGCCGGGGCGGTGGGCCGGGCGGCGCCGCCCGGTAGGGTGCCTGGCATGGTAGTGCTTTCCAAGATCACCACAACCGGCGGCGACGCCGGGCGCACCCACCTGGCGGACATGTCGCGGGTGTCCAAAGCCGACCCGCTGATCGAGGCCGTCGGCGCCCTGGCGGAGGCCAACGCCGCCCTCGGGGTGGCCCGCGCCGCCGGGCTGGCGCCGGCCCTTGACCAACTGGCGCAGCGGCTGCAGCAAGAATGCTTCGACGTCGGCGCCGACCTGGCCACCCCGCTGCCCGCCGCACCGGCCGGCGCCCGCCCCAGCCCCCGGGCCGGCGCGGCTTTGGCGCAAGGCTGGGCGGCGGTGGCGCGGGACCTGTCCGAGCAGCTCGGCCCGCTGCGCTCGTTCGCGCTGCCGGGCGGGCCGATGCCGGCCGCCCAACTCCACCTCGCCACCGCCGTGGCCCGCCGGGCCGAGCGGGCGGCCTGGGCGGCGGCCCAGGCCCGCGGGGTGGACCAGCCGGGCGGGCTCAACTCGGCGGCGCTGGTCTGGCTCAACCGGATCTCGGACGCGCTGTTCTTGATGGCCCGGGCCGCCGCCTGCGGCCGCGAGGAGCTGTGGCAGCCGCGCCGGGGCCCCGCGGGCGGGGCTCAGACCGGCTCGCCGCCGGTGGGGCCGGCCTCGATCCAGGACAACAGGCCAGTAGAGGCCCCGCGCGAGATCAGCAGCAGGTAGGCGGCGCCGCCGGACTCCAACTGGACCGCCTGCCAGCCGGCCTTCAAGCCGGCCGCGTCGCGGGTTTTGATCAGCAAGCCCCGGCGCGGCCAGCTAAGGGCCGCTCCGGGGCTGAGGGAGTCGCGGGAAAACCACTCCAACGCCATCGGCGTGAAGGTGGCCAAACCGGGCCGCTCGCGCCTCCCCGCCCCCTTGGCCACAACCACGTAGCAGGGGAAAAAGCCGGGCCGCGCCTTGAGGTACTGCCAGCGCAGCCAAAACAAGCCGGCCAGCCCCACCGCCGCCAGGCCGAGCCAGGTCAGGGCCACCGCCAGCGCATGCGGCATGAGAAGGCCTCCCGGGCTCGAGCCAAATGGACGTCAATCGCCGCCCACGAGCTCCGCCTCGTCGGCGACCACCGTCACAATATCGGAATCGACGGACAAGAACCCGCCGGAGACACGCGCTTTGACCACGCCGGACCCGGCGCCGGGCAGCTCGACTTTGACCTCGCCCGGCCTCAGCAGCGCCAGCAGGGGCTCGTGGCGGGGGTAGATGCCGATCGAGCCCTCGGTGGTCGGGGCGGTGAAAAAGTGGCCGGGGCCGCGCCACACCTGGCCGGTCCAGTCGGCGATCTCAACCGTCAGCTCCCGCGCCATGGCCTAGCCCAGCTCCTTTTGCAGCCGCTCCCAGTTGCGCTGCAAATCCTCCAGGCCGCCAAGGTTGAAGAAGGCCTGCTCCGCCACGTGGTCGAACTCCCCGTCCGCGATGCGCGAGAAAGCCTCGATCGTCTCGGCCAGCGGCACGGTGGACCCGGGCACGCCGGTGAACTGGGTCGCCATGTAGGTGTTCTGGGACAAGAACTGCTGGATGCGCCGCGCCCGGCCGACCACGATTTTGTCCTCCTCCGACAACTCGTCCACCCCCAGGATGGCGATGATGTCTTGCAGCTCCTTGTTGCGCTGGAGGATCTGCTTGACCCGGGTGGCGGTGTCGTAGTGGGCCTGGCCCACATAGCGCGGGTCCAAGATGCGCGAGGTCGAGGCCAGCGGGTCGACCGCCGGGTAAAGCCCGCGCGAGGCGATGTCGCGCGACAGCTCGGTGGTGGCGTCCAGGTGGGCGAAGGTGGTGGCCGGGGCCGGGTCGGTGTAATCGTCGGCCGGGACGTAGATGGCCTGCATCGAGGTGATGGAATGGCCCCTGGTCGAGGTGATGCGCTCTTGCAGCTCGCCCATCTCGTCGGCCAAAGTCGGCTGGTAGCCCACCGCCGAGGGCATCCGCCCCAGCAGCGTGGAGACCTCCGAGCCGGCCTGGGTGAAGCGGAAGATGTTGTCGATGAACAACAACACGTCCTGGTGCTGGACGTCGCGGAAGTACTCCGCCATGGTCAAGGCGGACAGCGCCACCCGCAGGCGCACCCCCGGCGGCTCGTCCATCTGCCCGAAGACCAGCGCCGTCTGCTTGATGACGCCGGACTCGGTCATCTCCTGGATCAGGTCGTTGCCCTCGCGGGTGCGCTCCCCCACCCCGGCGAAGACCGAGACGCCATCGTGGTTGTTGGCCACGCGGTAGATCATCTCCTGGATCAGGACCGTCTTGCCCACCCCGGCGCCGCCGAACAGGCCGATCTTGCCGCCTTGGACATAGGGGGTGAGCAGGTCGATCACCTTGATGCCGGTCTCGAACATCTGGGTCCGGCCCTCGAGCTCGTCAAAGGGCGGCGGGTCGCGGTGGATGCCCCAGCGCTCGCCCGCCTCGAACTGCTCGCCCGGCTCCAGGTTCAACGGCTGGCCGATGACGTTGAAGACGTGCCCCTTGGTGGCATCGCCCACCGGCACCGAGATGGGGCCGCCGCTGTCTAGCACCTCGGCCCCGCGCACCAACCCGTCGGTCGGCTTCAAGGCGATGGCGCGGACCAGGTTGTCGCCCAGGTGCTGCTCGACTTCCAGGGTGACCTCGACGCGCCGCTTGCCCGCGCCGGCCTCCTCCAGTTCGATCTCGGTGGTCAAGGCGTTGTAGATCTCCGGGATGGCGTCGCCGGGGAACTCGACGTCGACAACCGGGCCGATGACGCGGGCGACTCTTCCCCTCGCCGGCGCCCGGTCCCGGCCCGCCGGGGCCCCTACGGTGGTGCTGGTCATGTCTTGGTGTTCCTTCCTGGCCCAACTACACGCTGGCCGCCATCGCGTCCGCCCCGGACACGATCTCGCTGATCTCTTGGGTGATGTCCGCCTGGCGCGCCTGGTTCGCCAGCCGGGTGTATTGGCGCACGATGTCGTCCGCGTTGTCGGTCGCGGTGTGCATGGCGCGCTGGCGGCCGGCCAGCTCCGAGGCCGCCGCTTGCAGCAGGCAGTCGAGCAGGCGGGAGCGCACGTAGCGCGGCAGCAGGGCGTCGAGCACGCCCTCCGGGCTGGGCTCGAAGCTGTAGAGCGGGAAGACCTCGGCCTCGGAGCGCTGGCCGCTGGCCGTCTCGCGCTCGACCACCACCTCGTCTGGGTCTTCGGCCTCGACCAGTTGCAGCGGCAGCAGGCGGATGACGCGGGGCGACTGCGAAACCATGTTCTTGAAGTGGGTGTAGACAACTTGCAGCCCGCCGACGGCATCGGGCGCTTCCGGCGGCGCGGTGAAGGCCCGCAGCAGCGTGCTGGCCATGTCTTTGGCGACCGCGAAGGACGGCGCGTCCGACGAGCCGAGCCAGGTCCGCGCCAACGGCACGCCGCGGAAGTCGTAGTAGCCGACCGCGCGCCGGCCGGCCACGTAGCGGTCGACTTGGTAGCCCTCCGCCTCCAACTCGGCGGCGTGGCCCTCCGCCTCGCGCAGCAGGTTGGCCGTGTAGGCCCCGGCCATGCCGCGATCGGCCGCCAAGATGAGCAGCGCCACGCGCTTGACCTCCGGCCGCTCCGAGATCAAAGGGTGGCGGATCTCGCCCCGGACGTGGCTGGCGGCCAGGGCCACCGCCCTGGTCAGGGCCGCCGAATAGGGCCGCTGGCGTTCCGCGGCGCGGCGCGAGCGGCCGATCCGGCTGGCCGCGATCAGCTCCATGGCGCGGAAGATCTTGCCCAGGGACTGGGTGGATTTGATCCGCGCGCGGTAAATCCTTTGCGAACCGGACATCGCCCCTACCGCTTCTTCCCGACGGCGATCTTCTCCTGCTCGACCTCGGCCCCGGCCTCCGGCTCGTCCGCCTCGGGGCCGGCCAGCACGCCGATGGTGAGCAGGAACTCGCGCGTGAACTTCTCGGTGGCGGCCTTCAAGGCGGCCTCCAGGGGGGCCGGCAGGTCGCCGCTGGCGGCGATCTCGCGCAGCACGTCGGTGTGGCGGTCGAGGTAGGCCAGGTAGTCGGCCTCGTAGGCGGCGACCTTGTCCAGCGGCACCCGGTCGAGGTGGCCCCGGGTGGCGGCGTAGATGGCGGCCACCTGGCGCTCGACCGGGTAGGGCGTGTACTGGGGCTGCTTGAGCAGTTCCATCAGGCGCGCGCCGCGGGTCAGCTGCTGGCGCGAGGCGGCGTCGAGGTCGGAGGCGAACATGGCGAAGGCCTCCAGGTCGCGGTACTGGGCCAAGTCGATCTTGAGCGTGCCCGCGACCTTTTTCATGGCTTTGACCTGGGCCGAGCCGCCCACCCGGGAAACCGAGATGCCCACGTCCACGGCCGGGCGCTGGTCGGCGTTGAACAGGTCGGACTGGAGGAAGATTTGCCCGTCGGTGATCGAGATGACGTTGGTCGGGATGTAGGCCGAGACGTCGTTGGCCTTGGTCTCGATGATGGGCAGGCCGGTCATCGAGCCGGCCCCGAGCGCGTCCGACAGCTTGGCGCAGCGCTCCAGCAGGCGCGAGTGGAGGTAGAAGACATCCCCCGGGTAGGCCTCCCGGCCGGGCGGGCGGCGCAGCAGCAGCGACACGGCGCGGTAGGCCTCGGCCTGCTTGGACAAGTCGTCGAACACGATCAGCACGTGTTTGCCCTGGTACATCCAATGCTGGCCGATGGCGCTGCCGGTGTAGGGGGCGAGGTACTTGAAGCCGGCCGGGTCTGAGGCGGGCGCCGCCACAATGGTGGTGTACTCCAAGGCGCCGGCGTCCTCCAGGGCGGCGCGGACCGAGGCGATGGTCGAGCCCTTCTGCCCCACCGCCACATAGACGCAGCGGACTTGCAGCGACGGGTCGCCCGATTCCCAGTTGGCCTTCTGGTTGATGATGGTGTCGGTGGCGATGGCCGTCTTGCCGGTGCCGCGGTCGCCGATGATCAGCTCGCGCTGGCCGCGGCCGATCGGGATCAGCGAGTCGACCGCCTTGAGGCCGGTCTGGAGCGGCTCGTGGACTGATTTGCGCTGCATCACGGTGGGGGCTTGGAGCTCCAAGGCGCGCCGCTCGCTTGACTCGATCTCGCCCAGGCCGTCGAGCGGGCTGCCCAGCGGGTCCACCACCCGGCCCAGGTAGGCGTCCCCCACCGGCACCGAGAGCACCTCGCGGGTGCGGCGCACCTCTTGGCCCTCCTCGACGCCGGCGAACTCGCCCAGAATGATGACGCCGATCTGCCGCACGTCGAGGTTTTGGGCCAGGCCCAAGGTGCCGTCCGGGAAGCGCAGCAGCTCGTTCGCCATCACGCCCGGCAGGCCCTCGACTTGGGCGATGCCGTCGCCGGCCATGGTGACGCGGCCAACTTCCTCGGCCTCGGCCGGAGCGGCCTGGTAAGACTCGACGAACTCGTCCAGGGCCTGGCGGATGGCCTCGGGGCGGATGCTCAGATCAGTCATGTTCTCTTTCCTCAAGCAGGGTCGGTTGGCTTGTCAAGTCGGTTGGGTCAGGCTGCCAGGAGGCGGCGGGCTTGGGCGAAGCGGGTGGCCAGGGCGCCGTCCAAGACGTCGTCGCCGACGCGCACGCGCGCCCCGCCGACCAAGGCGGGGTCCACCGCCACCCCCAGTTGGACCGCGCGGCCGTAGGTCCCGGACAGCGCCCGGGCCAAGGCGTCCTGCTGGGCTTGGCTGAGCGGCCGGGCGGCGGTCACGATGGCGACCAGCCGCTGGCGGCGGGCGGCCACCAGGCCGCCGAGGAAGGCCAGCGAGTGGCGCACGCCCCGGCCGCGGGGGTGGGCGGCGACGCGCTCGGCCAGGGCCAGGGTGTCGGGCGAGACGGCGGGGCCGAAGACCCGCCGCACCAGTTTGGCCCGGGCGGCCGGCGGCGCGGCCGCCTCCGCCAGGGCGGTGCGCAGCTCGCGCTGCTCGCCCAGGGCGGCGTCGAGGCTGAACAGCTCGGCTTCGACCCGCTCCAGGCGGCCGGCCTGGGCGGCGCCGGCCAAGGCGGCGTCGAAGGCCAGCTCCTCCAGCGCGTCCGCCAAGTCGCCCTCTTTGGACCAGCGCAGGGCGCAGGCCCAGGCGGCGAAGTCGACCGCGGCGGGCAGGTGGCCGGCCATGGCCTGGCGCACCAGGCGCTGTTTGGGCTCGGCCGCCCGGTTCGGGTTGGTCAGGGCCCGGGGCAGGGCCTTGTCCGCGTCGAGCGCGTCCACCAGGGCGAACAGCTCGGCCGCGAAGCGTCCCGGCTCGACCGGCTCGCCGGGCTCGGCCGGCCCGGCCGGCGGGCTTTTGGGCGCCGCCAGGGTTTGGGCCAGCCGCGCCTTGGCCTCGGCCAAAGAGGCGGCGCTGCCCGCCTGCATCAGGCGCCCTTGCCCGGCTGGGCCGGGCTGGTCTCAAGGTCTGCCAGGAAGCGGTCGATGACGCGCCCGGCCAGGGCGGAGTCCTCCAGCGCCTCGCCCACGATCTTCTCGGCCAACTCGGTCGCCAGCTCGCCCAAGTCGGCCCGCAGCGAGACTTCGGCGGCGCGGCGCTCGGAGGCGATTTGGCGTCCGGCCGCCTCCTGGGCGCGCAGCGCCTCTTGGCCGGCTTTGGCTTTGGCCTCGGCCACGATGGCGGCGGCGTCCGCCTTGGCCTCCTCGCGCAGGCGCGCCGCCTCAAGCCGGGCGGCCTCCTGCTCGGCTCCAAGCCCGGCCCGCACCCGGGCGATCTCGCCCTCGGCCTGGCGCGCCCGGTCCAGGCCGCCCTCGATCGCCTCGGCCCGCTGGTCGAGCACTCTGAGGTAGCGCGGCACCCCGTATTTGCCCACCACCAGCGCGATGACCGCCAAGATGACCAGCGAGATCACAAGCTCGTCGAGCGAGGGGATGAACAGCCAGATGCCCTTCGGCGCGCCCCCCTCGGCGGTTTCAGCAGCCAACCACATGGCTCAGGAGGTGCCCGTGAACAAGAAGCCGGCCACCAACCCGAGCAGGGCCAGGGCCTCGGCCAGGCCGGCCCCGATGAACATGGTGCCCATGAGCGAGCCGCGCAGCTCGGGTTGGCGCGCGATCGACTCCTGGGTCTTGCCCACCAGGATGCCGACACCGATGCCGGGGCCGATCGCGGCCAGGCCGTAGCCGATGGCGTTGAGGTTGCCGTCGATGGCGGCGAGGACGTCTAACACAGTTGGTTCCTTTCGGTTTGGTTGCCCCGCCGGGCGCCGGGCCCGGGCTGGGTTGGCATCAGTGCTCTTCCTTGGCGAGACCGATGTAGACGGAGGTCAGGATGGCGAAGATGAAAGCTTGCAGCCCCGCGATGAAGATCTCGAACAGCACAAAGGCGAACGATGCCGCCGCCGTCAGCAGCCCCAGCCCCTTGACCAGCCACGCGCCCTCGATCAGGAGGTAGCTGGTCATGACGAAGAAGGCGGTCAGCAAAAAGTGCCCGGCGATCATGTTGGCCATCAACCGGACGGTCAGGGTGACCGGCCGCAGCACAAAGGTGGACAGGAACTCGATCGGCGTCAGCAGCAAGTACATGATCTTGGGGGCGCCCTTGGGGAACAGGTTGTCCGCCAGGTAGTGGCCCAGGCCGTGGGCCCGGATGCCCTGGGAGACGAAGGCGATCCAAGCCGCCGCCGCCAGGATCATCGGCACCGCCACCAGGCCGTTGGAGGACAGGTTGAGGAAGGGCAGGACGCCGGTGATGTTCAGCGCCAGGACGGCGAAGAAGATGGTGGCGATGAACGGCAGGTAGCGCCGCGCCATGGCCGGCGGCATGGCCGCCTCGCAGATCTGCTTGTGGACAAAGCCCATCGCCAGCTCGAAGGTCGACTGCCCCCGGCCGGGGACCAGGCTGGTGCGCCGCGCCCCCAGGTAGACCAGCGCCACCAAGGCCGCTGTGGCGATGACGCGGATCAGGTCGACGCGGTTGAAGGAGAACCAGTCGCCGATGGTCCAAAACGCCGGTGGGTAGAGCTCGTCGAGGGTCGGCATGTGCATCCCGGTGTCCCCCTCGCCGCTGGCGGCGATCAGGGCACCGAGACCGATCCGGGTGAAGGACAAGTCCGCAACTCCTAGGAACCTTCCGCCGGCGCGCCGTCCATGGGCGCCCGCGGCCTGCCTCGGCAGGGGGCTAATCAGGCAATCCGCCTAAAAACCTACCACACCCGGGACCTTGGACCGCCCGCCGGGCGGCCTCAGGGCCTGGCGGGGCCGCCGCCAGGGGGGACGCGCGCATTCCAGACCACCCGGCCTTCTAGGACTAAAGACCCGATAATGCCGGCCAGGACGGTCACCCCGAGGACCGGGCGGCTGATAAAGGTGGCCGAGTTCAAGGCCAGCAGCACCCCGAACAAGACCACCAGCTTGGCGAACCAGGCCAGCAAGAGGTTGCGCGCCTGGGCCTCGGCCGTGCGGCTGAGATGCATCACCGCGGCGGACGAGGCGAAGAACAAGCCCACAATGGCCGCCCCCAGCAAAGCGCCCGCCAAACCCTTGGGCCCAGCCAGCCAGTAGCCCAAGGCGCCGCCGGCGCCGGCCAAGGCCAGCGCCAACAGCCCCAGTTGGAGCGAGATCCGGCGGTAGTCGAGGCCCTCCGGGCGCCCGGCCGGCGGCGGGGCGGGCGGGGTTGGCGGGGTTGGCGGGGTTGGCGGCATCGTGCTCTACTCCTGGCCTGGCCCGCCCGGCGCGCTGTGTCTGCCCGGGCCGCGCCGGCGCCGGCCCTGGAAGGGGTTGATGGTGAGGCAGAACGCCACCACCGAGCCTACCGCCACAAACAGCGCCATCTGCCCGGCCCGGAAGACCGCCAGGCCGGCCGCGCCAAAGGCCAGCACCGCCGTCCAGGCGTACATGATGGCGACGGCGCGGCGCTGGGTGTGGCCCAAGCGCAGCAGGCGGTGGTGGAGGTGCATGCGGTCGGCTTTGAACGGCGACTGGCCGGCCCGCATCCGGCGCGTCACCGCCAGCAGCATGTCCAGCAGCGGCAGCGCCAGCACCGCGAACGGCAGCACCACCGGCAAGGCGGCGGCCGCGGCCTGGCGCTGCGAGACGGCCGAGGCGCCCGGGTCGACCTGGCCGGTGACCGAGATGGTGGCGGCGGCGAACAGCAGGCCCAGGAACATCGCGCCCGAATCGCCCATGAAGATCTTGGCCGGGTTGAAGTTGTAGGGCAGGAAGCCGGCGCAGGCGCCCACCGTCAGCGCCAGGACCATGGCCGCCAAGGTGGCGTAGTTGGTCGCCCCGGATTGGCGCGTCAGCAGGTAGGAGTAGACAAAGAAAGCGGTGCAGCCGATCGCCACGATGCCCGCCGCCAGGCCGTCCAAGCCGTCGACGAAGTTGATCGCGTTGATCGCCGCCACCACCACCAAGATGGTCGCCACCAGGGAGACCCGGGCGGAGACAATGGTCAGCCCGCCGATGGGCAGCGTGATCAGCTGCACCCCCTGCCAGGCCAGGAACCCCGCCGCCAGCACCTGCCCGGCCAGTTTGGTGGGCCAGCTCAAGTCCCACCAGTCGTCGAAGGCGCCCAGCAGGCAGACAAAGCCGGCCGCGCCCAACACCCCCCAAGGCGCGCTCGACTCGGTGAACAACGGCCGCAGGAAGGTGGTCTGGGAGGCCACCCCCAGCCCGGCCGCCACCCCCAGGCACATCGCCAAGCCGCCCAGGCGGGGGGTGGGCTTGGTGTGGATGTCGCGCGCCCGCACCGCCGTGACGGCCCCGGTGGCCAGCGCGAAGCGGCGCACCAGCGGCACCGCCAGCGCCGTCACCACCGCCGAGATCAGGGCCAAGACCATGTAGGTTCTCACCGGGCGACCCGCTCCCTGGCGGCCGCGGCCGGCTGGGGCGCCAGGCCCGCCGCCGCCAGCGCCCGCCGGACCGCGCCGGCCGGCACGGCGCCGGGGCGCAGCACGGCGCACCCGCCGCGCGCCAAATCGACGATGGTCGAGGCCTTCCCGCCCCGCGCCACACCCGCCTCGAGCCCCACCGCCACCGCCCCGCCCAGCTGGCGCAGCGCCTCAGCGCAGGTCAGGGCGGGTGGCTGGCCGGACAGGTTGGCCGAGGTGACAGCCAGCGGGCCGGTCAAGCGGAGCAGCGCCAGCGCCGCCGGGTGGTCCGGCTGGCGCAGGGCGATGGTCCCCCGGGCGCCGGCGGGCCCGCCCAGGTGGAGCGCCGCGGCCGGGTCCGCCTCCACCACCAGTGTCAGCGGCCCGGGCCAGAAGGCCGCCATCAGGGCGGCGGCGGCCGGCCCCAGGCGGGCGGCCAGGCCGGCCGCGGCGGCGGCATCGGGCACCAGGACGGGCAGCGCCAGGTGGGCCGGGCGGCCTTTGGCGGCGAACAGGCGCGCCGCGGCCGCCTGGTCGCGCGGATTGGCCGCCACCCCGTAGACGGTGTCGGTTGGGATCACCACCAGGCCGCCGCTGGCGATGGCCTGGGCGGCGCGCGCCAGACCGGCCGGGTCGGCTGGCGTGGCGCGGTGGTTAGGCATCTCGGCGATTGTACGGCCTGAAGGCGCCCGCGCGCTGGTGGGGGCCCGGCCGCCGGGCGGCCGGCGCGGCGGCGCGGGTGACTTGGGCGCAGGTGGTAGCTATGGTTGACGCGTACAGCGAGCACCCGGGGAGAGGCAGATGAGCGAACCGACTAATCCGACCCCAGAGCCATTTGGCCCCAAGGCGGCCTCGGCCGCGCCGCCGGGCGCCGGGCCGGGTTTGGGGCCAGTCCCCCAGGCGGGGCCGGCGCCGTTCGGGGCGCCGCCGGAGCCGGGCTCCGGGCCGGGCGGGCCGGCGCCGTTCGGGGCGCCGCCGGAGCCGGGCTCCGGGCCGGGCGGGCCGGGCGGACCGGCGCCGTTCGGGGCGCCGCCGGAGCCGGGCTCCGGGCCGGGCGGGCCGGGCGGGCCGGCGCCGTTCGGGGCGCCGCCGCAGCCAGGCTACGAGCCGGGGCCGGGCGGGCCGGCACCGGTCGGGGCGCCGCCGGAGCCGGGCTCCGGGCCGGGCGGGCCGGGCGGGCCGGCGCCGTTCGGGGGACCGCCGCAGCCGGGCTCCGGACCGGGGCCGGACG
>JAITIG010000054.1 GCA_031279575.1 Bifidobacteriaceae bacterium | reverse complement strand
GCGCATCCCGGATTGGGCGGCCCTGGCCTCGACCAGGTTCTTGCAGGCGCCCTCGACCGCTTGGGGGAGGTGGGGTTTGAGCAGGTCGGCGAGGTCGCAGACGTGCTCGCAGGCGTGGTGCCAGTCGACTATTTGGACGGCGCCGGGCCACAGCAGGTCCGCCAGTTTCCAGATCCATTGTCCCGGCTATTTCCATAATCGCCACCGCTCGACGATGTCCCTGCTGAGAGCCGGGGTCGACCTGTCCACCATCGCGCTGTGGCTCGGCCACGAAAGCGTCGACACCACCGCCGTCTACCTCCACGAGCACCTCGCCCTCAAACAGCAAGCCCTCGACCGGTTGGGTCAACTCGCCCAGATGACCAGGCGCGAGACGGCTCTCGACGAAACCAGCAGATGCGCGACCATAGGAAGGCAACGGAGCTCCTTAGGGGAAGAAGAGCAGTTTGACGTTGCCCTCACTTCTACAAGGGCTCCGTTGCGCCCCCCGCCAGCGACACGCCGAAAACAATCATTGACAAGCCCCAACACCCCCTAACTTCACGGCCTTGGGGCTAGTGGGGGGCCAGGTCAGGGTGGTGTAGCCGGCTTGGGCTTGGCCTAGGGCCAGGCCGCCGTCGCCGGCCGGGACTAGCTGGTGGGTTAGGACCGTGCGGCCTCCCGCCCCGCCCAACGCGTCCAGGACCGCGGCGGTCAGCAAGCGGTTTTGGAAGACGCCGCCGGTCAGGCCTATGACCTCGGCGCCGGTTTGCTCGGCGGCGCCGATCAGGGCGTTGGCGGCGGCGGCGGCCAGGCCGGAGTGGAAGCGGCGGGCCAGGCAGGCCCGGTCGCGGCCGGCCAGCATGCCTTGCGCTGTGGCTGCCAGCAGCGCCCCCGCCGGGCTGCCCGGGGAGCAAAGCCCGCCCTGGCCCGGGCCGCCGGCCCGGGCCAGGGCGGGGCTCCAGGCGGCGCAGGCGGGGTGGGGGCAGGCGCGGGCCACCCGCTCCAACTCCATGGCGGCCTGCGCCTCGTAGGTGACGCGCTGGCGCACCCCCAAAATCGCGGCGGCGGCATCGAACAGCCGGCCCGCCGAGGTGGTGCGGTGGATGAGGCCGGGCAGGCCGGCCCCGGCCGCCGCGGGCAGTTGGCGCAGCAGCTTGACCTCCTGGGCGGGGGCGGCCTCAAACGGCGCCAGCCCGGCGCCGTCCAACCCCAGCTGGTCCAGCAGCGCCACAGCGCATTTCCACGGCGCCGCGGCCGCGCTGTCCCCGCCGGGCAGCCAGTATTCGCCCAGGTGCCACAGCCGGGCGAAGTCCAACGGGTCGCCCGCCCCGCCCAGCGCCAGCACCTCGCCTCCCCAAATGCTCCCGTCCAGGCCGTAGCCGGCGCCGTCGAAGGCCGCCACCACCGCCCGCACCTCGGGGCCCACGCCGTGCTCCGCCAGCAGGCTGAGCGCGTGCGCCTGGTGGTGCTGCACCTGGATCAGGGGCAGGCCGCTGCGCTCGCAGTAGCGCTCGGCCCAGCGGGTGGCGGCGTAGTCCGGGTGCAGGTCCGCCACCACCAATTCCACCGCCCGGCCGTGCATGGCCGCCATCTGCTCCACCGAGCGCTCAAAGGCCCGCTGCGCCAAAGGCGAGCCCATGTCCCCGATATGCGCGGACAAAAACGCCATCCCGTCCCTGGTGATGGCGAACGTGTTCTTCAACTCGCCCCCCACGGCCAGCACGGCGGCATCGTGCTCGCCCAAAACAACCGGCAGCGGCGCGTAACCGCGCGAGCGGCGCAGCGGGAAGGTGGCGGCGGCGTCGGCCATCAAGACCGAGTCCTCCACCGGCACGTGGATGGGGCGGTCGTGGGTCAAAAAAGCGTCGGCGACCCCACCCAGGTCCGCCACCGCCTCCTGGTTGCGGTAGCGCAGCGGCTCGCCCGCCAGGTTGCCGCTGGTCGCCACGCAAACCTCATCGCCGCGCAGCAGCAGGTGGTGGAGCGGGGCGGAGGGCAGCATCAGGCCGACATCGCCCAGGCCGGGGGCGACGCCTGCGGCCAAGTCGTAGCCGCGGCCCATCGGCGCCAAAACGATTGGCCGCTGGGGGCTGGCCAGCTGGCGGCGCTGGCGGGCGGTGAGGTCCGCCAACCGGGCCGCGCTGGCGGCGCTGGCGGCCATGACCGCGAACGGTTTGCCCGGGCGGCGTTTGCGCTGCCGCAGCCGCTGCACCGCGCCCGCCTGCCGGGCGTCGCAGAACAAGGCGAACCCGCCGATCCCTTTGACCGCCACAATTCCGCCAGCGGCCAGGATTTGGCGCGCTTGCCCGATGCCGTCCTGCCAGGCGGCGACCTCCCGCCCGGCCGCGTCCGCCAGCCACAGCCGCGGCCCGCAGTCGAAGCAGGAGATTGGCTGGGCGTGGTAGCGGCGGTTGGCGGGGTCGCGGTATTCGGCCGCGCAGGCGGGGCACATGGGGAAGGCGGCCATGGTGGTGGCGGGGCGGTCGTAGGGCAGGTCGCGGATGATCGACAGGCGGGGGCCGCAGTTGGTGCAGGTGATAAAGGGGTAGCGGTGGCGGCGGTCGGCTGGGTCGCGCATTTCGCGCAGGCAGTCGGGGCAGGGGGCCACGTCTGGCGGGATCAGCGTGCGCCCGCCCGCAGCCTGGCGCGAGGCGACAATGCTGAAGGCCGTCTCGCCCGCCACCGGCGCGGCCGGGCTGGCCGCCCAGCTGGCGACGCGGGCCAACGGCGGCAGGCCGCCCAGCACCGCGTCGATGAACCGGCCGACTTGCGCCTGGCTGCCTTGGGCCTCGATGAACACCGCCGCCTCGTCGTTGCCGACCAGCCCGGTCACGCCGTGCTGGGCCGCCACGCGGGCCACATGCGGCCTGAAGCCGACCCCTTGGACCACGCCTCGGAGCCGCCAGCGGCGCCTGACCAACACGGCCCACAGTCTACGGCTTGGCACCTCAACCGGCGTTGTGGCTGACAGAGCGGCGCACCCGCGTGGGCGTGAAGTGGATGGACCGGCGTTTGTCGGCGCTACGCGCTGAGCAGCGTTTCTTGAACATGCCGATCAGTTTCTGGGGGCACGTCCGGGCTGTGACAGAAGCTCTGGGCTCGGCTGAGCGGCGCGCGGACTCCATCTCGGCCTTCACTCTCGATGATGTAGACCGGGGACTCGCGAAGGCAGGGCGCCCCACAAGAAGCCTGCGCGACGGTGAGCAGCCCAGCAGACTGGCTCGAACGCTGACGGACTACTTCGAGTATCGGGCACATGTCCTGAATGCACAGGTCCGGCACGACCTTATGGTCGTCACCGAGGCCAAGGAACTCTTCGAGCAAACCCTTGCAAGGCTGGGAGCAAGAGGCCCCCAGGATGTTCACGGCCGGAAGGGCGTGAAAATCGCGGAGGAGTACTCCTTGCCAAGCGGCTCAGTCCGAGTCCAGATGAACAAGCAGAAGCGGGAGAAGCGCTCTCCGGCGCCACGTGGCGTTTCGCGATCACGTTAGCTGATGCATGACGCGGGCGGCGGGCCGGGGGCCGGTTCGGTAGTGTTTCGGCTTGTGCATGAACTGTCGCTGTGCCAGTCCATCTACGGCATCGCGCGGCGGGCGGCGGGCGGCAGGCGCGTCACCCAGGTGGCGCTGGACGTGGGGCAGCTGCGCCAGGTGGTGCCCCAGACCTTGGCCCGCTGCTGGCAGGTTGTCACCGCCGGCACGCCGCTGGCGGGCGCGGAACTGGCCGTCAACCACATCCCGGCGCGGGCGGTGTGCCAGGATTGTGGGGCCGGCCTCGCGCCTGGCCCCGCGCTGCGCCTGGTCTGCGGCGGCTGCGGGGGCCACCGGCTGCGAATCGAGGCGGGCGAGGAGTTCTTGGTCCGGTCGATCGATGTGGCAGGCGAGCCGCCGTGAGGCCGGGCCGGGGTTTTGTTTCAGCAGATGGTCTAAAGGAGGCAACCATGGGCCGGTTCCACCGCCATGACGACGGCGCCGTTCACAGCCACGGGCACGACGCCGACCACCACCACAGCTGCGGGCACGACGCCGACCACCACGGGCACAGCCACGAGCACAGCTGCGGGCACGACGCCGACCGCCACGAGCACAGCCGCGGGCAGGGGCGCCACGAAGACCTGGGCGACCACTCGGGCTACGCCACCGGGGCGGAGCGGATCGAGGTCTTGGAGCGGATCTTCGACGAGAACGACGCGGCGGCGGCCGCCAACCGGGCGGCGTTGGACGCGGCCGGCGTGGTGGCTGTCAACCTGATGTCCTCGCCGGGGGCGGGCAAGACCACTTTGCTGGCCGCCACCCTGGACGCGCTGGCCGGGCGGGTGCGCTGCGGGGTGGTCGAAGGCGACATCGAGACCTCGCTCGACGCCGACAAACTGCGCGGCCGGGGCGCGCAGATCGCGCTGCTCAACACCGGCGCCGGGTTTGGCGGCGAATGCCATCTGGACGCCCCCATGGTGGCGCAGGCGCTGGGCGGCCTGGACCTGGCCAGCCTGGACCTGGTGTTGATCGAGAACGTCGGCAACCTGGTTTGCCCGGCGGAGTTCGACGTTGGCGCCCACCGGCGGGCGATGGTGTTCTCCGTCACCGAGGGCGAGGACAAGCCGCTGAAATACCCGGTCATGTTCCGCGCCGTCGACGCGGTGGTCCTAAACAAGGTGGACCTGCTGCCCTACGTGCCGTTCGACTCCCAGGCCTTCGCCGCCAACCTGCGCCAGGTCAACCCGGCCGCCCCGGTGATCGAGACCAACGCCTTGACCGGCGCCGGCATCACTCCCTGGCTCGACTGGCTCGAAGCCGCTCTGCCGCGCTGACCCCTTGGTCCAGGCCCAGTTCGGCGAAGGCGGCCAGGGACAGGGCGGCGGACTCGGCGTCCAGCAGTTCGACGGCGAAGCCGTGCTGCACCAGCACGTAGTCGCCCACCTGGGCTTGAGGCGTATAAGCCAGGCAGCACACGCCCGGCGCGGCGCCCGGCTCGAGGCGCGCCATCGGCAGCGGTCCTGGTTCGATCTCAACAATCCTTCTCGGCACGGCCACGCACATTGGTTCTGCCTCACCCCTCCGCCGCAATGGTGCGGACCACCACGCCCATGCGCCCGGGCGGGGCCGCCACACAAGGCAAGCACGGGTCCGCTTCCCGGATGGCCAACTCGAGGCCGGGCTCGCCCGCCTGCCGCTTGACGGCGGCCAGCAGCAGGCGCGACAGCCAGTATTCGTTTTGCGCCGTGGGGGTCAAGATCAACGCTTGGTCAACTGCCCCCGCCGCGTCCACCCGGTAGCGGTGGACCAGCAGGCCGCGGGCGCCGTCCACCCAGCCCACGCCGCAGCGGCCGGCCTGGTCCAGCGCTTGGTCCGGGGCCGGGGCCACCAGGGGGGCGCCGACCTGGCGGGGGCCAGCGGCCAAGGCGGCGATCGCCTCGACGCAGGCGGCGGCCAGGACCGCCCGCGCCGCCAGGGCGCCGCCGCCGCGCTCGCGCCACTCGGCCGCCAGGGCGGCCGCCGCCGGCGTGGCCGGGTCCGCCACCCGCAACTGGGCCACCGGGCCAACCCGGTAATACCCGCCGTCCACGCCCCCCACCAGCAAATGGGGCCGCGATGCCGCCGCCCCGGGGCGGCGCTCGGCCACGAGGGCGTCCCACTGGCTGGCTGGCGCGCCCGCCACAAGCACCGCGCCGTCGGGGCCGACCGCCCGCAGGCGCTGGCCCAGGGGGTCCAGCCGCCCGGCCTGGTCCACCAGGGCCACATCCGCCCCGCCGAAACCATCCCCCCCGCCGGGGGACCCACCGGCCGCGCCCAGCCGCCCGGCCCGGTCTGCCGGGGCCGCATCCGCCCCGCCGGGGCCATCCCCACCGGCGCCGGCCTGCGCCCAGGCGAACAAAGTGCGGGCCAATTCCAGGGCGGCTGGGGCGCCGGCCAGGCAAGCCGCGGCGGCATCGGGCGCCATGGGCGCCGCCACCCCGCCAAGTTGGGCGCTGGCTGGAAAATGCCCGGGTGAGCCGGCGGCGGCCTGCGCCAGCTTGCCCAGGGCGCGCCAAGCGGCCGCCTCGGCCTGGCCGGCGGCCAGGAAACCCAGCGCGTGCATGGTCAAAGCCGAGCCGTAATGCAGCAGTCGGCGCACCCGGCGGGCCTCGGCGGGCAGCGGGCCAAACCCGGCCAACGCCTCCAAGGCGGCCACCCCGGCCAGGTGGTGGGCCGCCGGGCAGACCCCGCACAGGCGCTCCACCAGCGGCGGGACCTGCGCCGCGGGGCGCCCCAGCAGCAGCGGCTCCAAGCGCGGCAAGGCCGCCAAATCCAAGTAGGCGCCCACCGCGGCGCCGGCCGGGGACCGCTCCACCACCACGCTCGCGCCCACGCCCTCCACCGGTTGGTCGAGTATCACTCTCAAAGCCACTGTGCCACCATAGTCCGGTGCATGAGTTGGGTCTGCTCCGCGCCGTGGTGCGAGCCGTCGACGCCGCCGCCCGGGCGGCCGGGGCGGACGCCGTCGAACGGGTTGGGCTGCGGGTGGGCGCCTTGTCGGGGGCGGTGCCGGAGGCGCTCCAAGGCGCCTGGCCCATCGCCACGGCCGGCACCAAGCTGGCCGGCGCGGAACTTCGCATCGACGCCGTCGAGGCCGCCGTGTGGTGCCCCAACTGCGCCTGCGAGCAGGGCATCGACCAGTTTTACGCCCTGCGCTGCCCGGCTTGCGGCACGCCTTGCGGCCAACTGGTGCGCGGCCGCGAATTCGAGGTCGCCTACGCCGAGGTCCCCACACCGCCCGCCGGCCCCCCCACTTGAGCCGCCGGGCCCGCCTCAGGCGACCCCCCAGGCTTCCAGCACAGCCGCGGCCAGGGCGGCCGCCGCCGGCAGGGCCGCCTCGACCGGGGGGGTCAGGCCCGGCCCCAGCGCCACCCTGCCGGGCGCGATTCCCACCACCACCACCTCGCTTGGCTCGCGCCCCAGCAGGCGGGCGGCCGAGAACACATCCAGCAGCCCCACCTGGTGGGGCGACAGCTTGGCGGCCAGCAGGCGGGGAAGCTGGTCGCCGTCCCAGCGCACCACCTGGCCGGGCGCCTCGCCCACCACCGCGTCGAGCACCAGCAGGCGCTCGGCGTCCTCCACCACCGGCAGCAAATCCAAGCCGCCGATGCCGCCGTCGACCCATTCGACCGCGGCCGACGGGCAGGTTTGCCGCAGGGCCGCCAGCAGGGCTGGGCCAACGCCGTCATCGGCCATGATGGGATTGCCGACAGCCAAGACTGTCACCCCCGGCGCCGCCGCCAGCGGCCCGGCCGGCGGGCGGGGGTCGGCCGGGCGAGCGGGGGGCGGCGGGGTTGGCGGCCCGGCCGGCGGGCGGGCGGCGGCGGGCGGCGGGGGTGGCGGCCCGGCCGACGGGCGGGGGTCGGCCGGGCGGCCGGCGGGCGGCGGGGCGGTCACCCAATCTCCGGGGCGTCCACCGGGCGGGCGCCGCGGCGCAGCCAGACCCCGCCGTTGATCATCGAGGAGATGCCGCCGTGGCGCTCCAAGGAGTCGGCCCGCACCGCCAAGTAGACGTGCACAATCACAAAAGCCCACAAGACGAACATGATGATGGTGTGGACCAGGCGCACAAACGGCACACCCACCCAATGGGTTGGCACCGCCATCAAGGCCCAGAACCAGTTCGCCTGGTGGTAGAGCCCAAACAGGGTCAGGCCGGTCATCATCTGCAGGCCGCAAATCATATAGAGGCCGGTGTAGGTGAGCTGCTGGAGCGGGTTGTGCGCCAGGTAAAGCGGCGCCTCGTGCTTGATCAGCGCGTAATGCCCCACCACCAGGCCCAAGCGTTTGACGTCGGTTTTGCTCTTGAGCGGCCACCAGGCGTTCCAGCGCAGGTGGCGGTCACGCGAGGTGAAGGCCGCAACCACCCGGGTCAAACCGACCAGAATCCACAAAAACCCCACCGAGAAGTGGATCAGCCGCACCCAGCCCATCAAAAACCCAACCTCCTCGCCGCGCCCGGCGGTGGGGCCAAAGAACGGGTCCATGATGATGTAGCCGGTGCAGCTGAGCGTGAAAACCACCGCCACATTGAGCCAATGCTGGACCCGCAGCGAAGCCGACCAGACCTGCACCCAAGCCCAGTTTGACGGCCCCTCGTTGGGCAGCGGCCTGGCCCGGCCCACGCCAACGTAGACAAAGCCCTGCACCGTGAACTGCCCCACCTGGTCGCGGCCCGTCACCGGCGCGGTCGCCACCGCCAGCGCCCGCCAACCCCGGGCCAGCGCCCAGGCCGCGTTGCGGCGGATCAGCGCCTTGTCTCGGCGCGAGATGGCGGCCTTGGCCAAGACCGGCTCCAGGGCGCCGCGCATCACCACCACGTCGGCGTGCTCGTCATCGCGCAGCGGGAAATAATGCACCAAGGTCAACCGGTAGCGCTGGCGGGGGGTGGCCGGGTCGACATCGGCCGGGTCGACCGGCGGCTTCTCCAAATCCGGCCGCTCCTGGGCCAAAGCGCGGCGCAACGCCAAATCGACCGGGTCGGAGCTGTCCGCGCTGGTCACCGCCGCCAAACCCAGGACCACGCCCTCGCTCAGCGCCCCCACCGTGAAAGCCCCGCCAACCTGCACCTCCACCTGGTCCGCCGGCTCCGGGCGGCCTGGGGCCTTGAGCGCCACATTCACCGCGCCACCGCCTGGGTCTGCCCCCCGCCCGGGTCCAGCACATGGACGGCGCAAGACATGCACGGGTCAAACGAGTGGATGGTGCGCAGCGGCTCCAACGGTTGGGCCGGGTCGATCAGCGGGTGGCGGCCATCGCCCGCCAAAGAGACCTCGTAGGGGCCCATTTGCCCCTCGGCGTCCCGCCCGCCGGCCAGCCAGGTGGTGGGCACCACCGCCTGGTAGCGCGCCACCTTGCGGTTCTCAATGGTCACCCAATGGCTCAAGTTGCCCCGCGCCACCTCCACAAACGACACCCCGGAGCATTCCGACGGCCAAGAGCTGGGCTCCCAGCGCGAGGCGTCGAAGACGTCGATGTCGCCGCCCTTGAGGTTTTGGACAAAGGTTGGGAAAGTCTCCTCAGCCAAGATCTCCGCCGAGGTCAGGCATTCGACCGCCCGCGCCAAGGTGCGGCCCGCGGTGGAGTTGAGCTGGGCGGCGGTGATCCCCAGTTGGGCCATGGCGGCGTCGACTATCTCCACCGTGCGGGCGTGGCCCTGGGCGTAGGCCAGCACCACCCGCGCCAGCGGCCCCACCTGGACGGCGCGGCCGTCATACCGGGGCGCCTTGCACCAGGTGTACTCATCTGAGTCCGCCAGCCACTTGTAAGGCGGCTTGGGGCCGGTGTAGGCCACGGTGGTCTCGCCCACGCTGGGTTTCAGGCCGATGTCGCCGCCCTCATAGGAGTACCAGGCCGAATGCACCCACTCTTCGATTTTCTGCGGGTCGAAGGGATGGATCGTGGTCAAGTCGCCGTCGAAGATCACCCCGGGGCGGATCGCCGTGTGGGCGCTGGCCAGGCCGGAATCAGCCGGGTCGCCCGCGAAAGTCGCCCCCGCCAAGCCCACCGCCAGGTAGTTGTCCTGGGCCGCGCCAATGTCGAAGTAGTCTTTGTAAACCCCGGCGATGGCCAGCGCGTCCGGCACGTAGCAGGCTTTGACAAACTCGAGCGACTCCGCCACCCACACCCCCACCTGGTCGATCTGCACCTGGTTGACCGATTCGGTGTGAACCGGGTCGATAGAGCAGGCCATGCCGCCCACCAGGAAGTTCGGGTGCGGGTTTTTGCCGCCGAAGACTGTCCCGATGCGGATCATGGAGCGTTGGAACTCCAACGCGTCGAGGTAGTGGGCCACCGCCATCAGGTTGGCCTCCGGCGGCAGCCGGTAGTCCGGGTGGCCCCAGTAGCCGCCGGTGAAGATGCTCAACTGGCCGGAATCCAAAATGCCTTGGACCGTGTCGCGCACCTCTGTCATCCGCTCCAGGGTGTTGCCGCGCCAAGTCGAGCCGATGGCCCGGGCGAAGTCCACCGCCGCCTGCGGGTCCGCCCGCGCGGCCGAGGTGACGTCGACAAAATCCAAGGCGTGGAGGTGGTAGAAGTGGATCACGTGGTCTTGGACCTCCTGGGAGGCCAGCACCATGTCCCTGATCAGGCGCGCCTGGGCGGGCGGGTTGGAGCCGATGGCGTTTTCCACCGCCACAATCGAGGCGATGGCGTGGACCGAGGTGCACACCCCGCAGATGCGCTGCACAAACGCCCACACATCCCTCGGGTCGCGCCCTTGGACAATTTCCTCCAGGCCTCTGTACTGGGTGGTCTCACTCCAGGCCTGGGTGATTTTGCCGTCCTCGGTCTCCAACTCGATCCGCAGGTGGCCCTCGATGCGGGTGATCGGGTCGATCACAAGCCGGTTCGCCATCGTCTACCTCCCTTGCCCGTCAACTAGATCTGCCGCCGCCGCCTGGCCGCCGCCCGCCGCCGTCGGGTTGCCCAGCCGCACCCGTCCGCCCTTGGCGCCCCCGCCGCCGGCGCCGCAGGCGCAGTCGGCCTGGCCGGGGCGCCCTGGCGGGTCGCCGAAGGCCTCAAGGGGTTGGGCGGAATCGGCTTTGCGGGTGGTGGCGCGCCGCAGGGCGGTCAAACCGGCGTGGGCGCCGACTCCGGCCACCGTGGCGCCCACCAGGCCCCAGCCGATCTTGGCCGCCGTCGCCTCCACGCCCAGGCCGGTGACGTTCGGCAAAACCTCGTAGAACGGCGTGAACCGGTCGAAGAAGTCCTTCTCGGTGCACCCGATGCAGGGATGGCCGGCCCCGACCGGCCAGTTGGTGTGCAAGTTCCACTGGAAGATGGGGCAGGGGCTGAAGGTGGACGGGCCTTTGCAGCCGACATCGTAGAGGCACCAGCCGGCCCGGGCGCCCTCGTCGTCGAATGAGCGCACATATTGGCCGGCGTCGAAGTGGGCGCGCCTGGGGCAGGAGTCGTGGATGCGCTGCTCGTAGGCGAACAGCGGCCGGCCCTCGGCGTCGGTCTTGGGCAACGAGTCGTGGGTCAAGATGTAGCTGACGGTGGCTGTGATCACCTCCCCGATGGGCGGGCAGCCGGCCACGTTGATGACTGGCTTGTCGCGGATGATCTGGTCCACTCCAACCGCCCCGGTGGGGTTGGGTTTGGAGGCTTGGACCGAGCCCCAGACGGCGCAGGCGCCCACCGCCAAGATGGCGCTGGCGTGCTCGGCCGACTGGCGCAGCACCTCTTCGGCGGATTCGCCGCCGATGGTGCAGTAGATGCCGCCGTCCTTGGTGGGGATTGAGCCGTTGACCACCAAGATGTGGTCTGAGGCGTTGGCCTCGGCCAAGGCCTGGTTGGCGGCATCCCCGGAGGGGGCCATGACCAGTTCGTTGTAGTTGACCGAAAGCAGGTTGAGGACCACCTCCTCGACTGTGGTGCCGCCTGAGCGCAGGGCCGATTCCATGCAGCCGGTGCATTCTTGGAGTTGCAGCCAGACCACGTTCGGCTTGGCCACGGCCGCCAGTTTCTCCGCCACCTGCTCGGCGCTGGCCGGTTTGGCGCCGGCCCCAACTGCGAAGATCCCCGCCAGGACGCCGCAGTAGGCCAGGAAGTCCCGCCTTGAGATCCCGGCTCGCACCAGGTTCTCGCCCAAGGTCGGCTCCTGCCAACCGTCTAGTTTGTATGCCACTGCATCGCCTTTCAGGGGATATTCGCCAAAAACCATTCCCTGGGGACGCAACTGCTGGCGCGCCTCGCCGAACAGCTTTGTTGCTCCGCCGCCCCAGAGTCTACGCGGAAACGGCCCGGCCTTGGACTTTCGTCCCAGGGTTAGGCGGTGGCCAGGCGGCGGGCGCGCAGCAGGGGGGCGGCGGCGAAGGCCAGGGCGGCGCAAACCACCAAGCCGATCAAGCCGACCAGGCCAACGCTGAGCCCGGTGGCCGAGCCGTAATCGGCCAGCGCGCTGGCCTCGAAGGCGTGGGAGCGGGCGGCGTCGGCGAACCCAACTGTCTCGGCGGCGGACTCCAAACCGTCCGGCCAGCCGCTGGCCAGCGGCGACAGCAGGGCGGCGGCGATGACAGCCAGCCCGCCCAGCGCGAAGGCGGCCGGCCGGCCCGCCAGCGGCCGGGCGTCGATGGCCGCGAACCCCGGCGCCCAGGCCGCCACCACCCCGACCACCAGCCCGGTGATCAGGCCTTCGCCCAAGCCGATCAGGGCGTGCAGCCCCATCATGGACCCGGCCAGGGAGCCCAAGCCCACCGGCACGGTGCCGCCGATGGCGTACAGCGCGGTGAACGCGGCCGCTGTCACCGGCACCGAGACGGCCGCTCCCAGGGCGGCCACGGCCGCGATGCCGAGCGGGCCTTTGGCCCGGGGGCGCTCAACCGCCCAGCCGGTCAGGGTCGCCACCACGGCCATTAGCAGGATGTTGGTCCCCAGCGCGGTCAAGCCGCCATCGGCGAAGGCCAGCCCTTGGACCACCAAGACGGTGCTGACCGCCAAGATGCCCCGGGCCGGTCCGAGCAGCGCGGCGGCCAGCGCCCCGCCCAGCAGGTGCCCGCTGGTTCCCTGGGCGACGGGGTAGTTCAGCATTTGCAGCCCGAAGACCAAGGCGGTGGTGGCCGCGAAGGCGGGCGCGCCGCCCCGGTCTTTGAGGGAGAGCACTGAGGGCTCGCCCGCCTCGCCGCCCGGGTTGGCCCAGGCCCAAGTCGGCCGCCGCGACTGGCGCACCGCCGCGGCCAGCGCGCCCGCGGCCAGCAGGCCGGTCGCGATCGAGGTCGGGTCGTTCAAGAAGTGGTCTGGGACGTGCATCGTCGCTCCTCGCATGTGTTCGCCGCGGCCGGCCGCGGCGGGGTGGGTTTGCCGGCCCGGCCGGCCCCCGCCGGCTGCGCGGCGGTTCTCGGCGGGCCAAGGTTTGCCCCCGCTCCGCCGATCCCGCCTGGCGCGCTGGGCGCTGCGGCGGCCACCGGCGGATTGAGGTTTACCAGGGAGCATACAGACTTTGGTCCTAGCTGAACAGTCTGCGCCGCCCGCCGCGCCGGCCAAGGCCGGCCCGGAGGCCAGGCGGGGGATTGGTGGGCCTAGGAGGACTTGAACCTCCGACCTCTTCCTTATCAGGGAAGCGCTCTAACCGCCTGAGCTATAGGCCCCCGCTGGGCGCATTTGCCGCGGTCAATGCCACGCGAGACTACCCCACGGGCGCGGCCGGGCGCAAAACACCGCGCCGGCGCCCGCCCCGGCGGTCAGCGCTCGCGCAGGGTCACGTGGATGCCGCCAACCAGGGCGGCGATGATGTTGTAGATCACGGCCAGCAAAGTCGACACCACCGTGATAACCACCACATCCAGCACCGCGATCACGGCCGCCCCGGACATGACCCGGCCGCGTTCGACGTATTTCAAAATGTCAAGCGACTCGGGCCGGTTCTCGCCCACCAAATCGGTGATCATCCCGTCGATGGTGGTGAAGACGGCTTTGTCGTTGAGGGCCTCCCAGAGCACAAACACGGCCACCACAAAGGCGATCCCCAACGCCACCGCCACCAGGAAGGAGATCTTCATGACAGACAGCGGCGCGATGTAAGACAAGTTCAGTTTGACCCGGCCCCGGGCCCGGTCGCTGGCCGCCCCCCGGCCCGCCGCCCCGGCGGCAGCCGCCGTGGCGGCGGTTGCGGCGGCCTCGCCCGCGGCCGCGCCCGGGCCGCCGCCAGCCCCCGGGGCGCCCGCCGGCCCCGCCGCGGCCCCGGCCGCTCCGGCCGCCCCGGCCGCGCCCCCAGGCGCCAGCGGCACCCGGGGCGGCCCAGCCGGTTTGGCCGGGCCCGGCTTGGAGGCCGGCTGGCGGGCCGCGGCCGGGCCGGCCCCGGCCGCCCGCCTCGGCGCGGGCGCCTCCGCCGGGGTGGGCGCCTGGCCGCCCAAGTGGTGGGCCGGCTGGTCTGGCGCCACCGCCAGCATGCCGGTCTGCGTCCTATAGGAGCGCCGCGGCCCGTGGCTGCCCGGCGTCAGGCCGGCCCCGCCGTGGGTGGGCCTGGCCTCCGCCTCGGCGTGCCCCACCCGTTTGACGTTGACCTGGCCGGCTGTGGGCCGGGGTTTGGTCTTGGGCCGGATGGTCGGCGGCGGCTCGACCAGGTGCTCGCCCGCCCCCGCCGCCACCGCCCGGCCCGAGCCTTTGGACTCGCCCGCCGCCCGCGCCTTCTTTGGGCCCGCCTGGCGGCGCGGCTTGGCCGCCGCCGGTTTCGCTTCCGGCTCGCCGGCGGCCGCCTGGGCCGCCGCCTCCTGCTCGCTGCTCATTGTGCCGTCACTCTCTGTCCGTGCGCCCGCAGTTGGCGCGCTCAGCCTGCCCCTACCCGCCGCAGCCGTCGAGGGTGCCAGCCAACCGGCGCTACCACGCTACATGACACCGCCCCGCCGGGCTTCAACCCAGCGCCGCCGCCTCACCGCCCGCCGCCCGATGCCGCTCATCTGCCGTCCCGCCCGGCTCCGCGGCCGTGCCCGGGGCCGGGTCCGCGGCCGGGTCCCGGGCGGGCCCCGCGCCGGGCGCGGCGGCGGGCGCGGGGCCCGCCGGCGCGTCATCGTCCTCTGGGACGGCGGCGGTCTCAACGTTGCGGGCCACGGCGATGATGCGGTCCCCCGGGTCGGGTTTGGCGAACACCACGCCCATGGTGTCGCGGCCTTTGGCGGGGACCTCCTCGACGCGGGAGCGGACCACTTTGCCGCCCTGCATGATCACCATCACCTCGTCGCCCGGGTCGGCGATCAGCGCGCCCACCAGGTCGCCGCGCTCGGCGGCCAGCTTGGCCACCTTGATGCCGAGGCCGCCCCGGCCCTGGACGCGGTACTCGGCCACCGGCGTGCGCTTGGCGAACCCGCCCTCGGTGACCACGAACACGTCCGCCTCCTCGCGCACCACATCCATCGCCAGCAGCTCGTCGCCGGGGCGGAAGCGCATGCCGGTGACCCCGGAGGTGGCCCGCCCCATCGGGCGCAGCGTCTCATCCCAGGCCGTGAACCGCACCGACATGCCTTTGCGGGACACCAGTATCAGGTCCATGGTGGCGTCCACCAGCCGGGCGCCCACCACCTCGTCGGATTCGCCCTCGGCGTCCTCGCGCAGGTTGATGGCGATGACCCCGCCGGAGCGGGGCGAGTCGTAGTCCGCCAGGCGGGTTTTCTTCACCAGGCCGCGTTTGGTGGCCAGCACCAGGTATTCGGCCTGCCCGTAGTCGCGGATGGCCAGCACCTCGGCGATCCGCTCGCCCGGCTGGAAGGCCAGCATGTTCGCCACATGCTGGCCTTTGGCGTCCCGGCCGGCCTCTGGCAGCTCGTAGCCCTTGGTGCGGTAAACCCGGCCGAAGTTGGTGAAGAACAGCAGCCAGTGGTGGGTGGTGGTGACAAAGAAGTGCTCCACCACATCGTCCTCGCGCAGCTGGGCGCCTTTGATGCCCTTGCCGCCCCGGCGCTGGGAGCGGTATGAGTCGGCCCGGGTGCGCTTGGCGTAGCCGCCGCGGGTGATGGTGACCACGACGTCTTCTTCGGGGATCAGGTCCTCGTCGGTGACCTCGCCCTCGAACGGCAAGATGCGGGTGCGCCGCTCGTCGCCGAAGCGCTCGACGATCTGCGCCAGCTCTTCGGAGACGATGCCGCGCTGGCGCTCCGGGCTGGCCAAGATGTCCCGGTAGTCGGCGATGCGGGCCTCGATGGCCGCGTGCTCCTCGACGATCTTTTGCCGCTCCATGGCGGCCAGGCGGCGCAGCTGCATCTCCAAGATGGCGTTGGCTTGGACCTCGTCGACCTCGAGCAGCGCCATCAGCCCCTGGCGGGCGGCTTCGACCGAATGGGAGGCCCGGATCAGGGCGATGACCTCGTCCAAGGCGTCCAAGGCTTTCAGGTAGCCGCGCAGGATGTGCGCCCGGGCCTCGGCCTCGCGCAGCAGGAAGCTGGTGCGGCGCACCACCACCTCCAACTGGTGGGTGGTCCAATGGCGCACAAACGAGTCCAGTTTGCGGGCCCGGGGCACGCCGTCGACCAGGGCCAGCATGTTCGCGCCGAAGGTGTCCTGGAGCTGGGTTTGCTTGTAGAGGTTGTTCAGCACCACCTTGGGCACCGCGTCGCGCTTGAGCAGGATCACCAGCCGTTGGCCGGTCCGCCCGGAGGACTCGTCCCGCAGGTCGGCGATGCCCTGGAGGCGGCCGTCCTTGACCAGCTCGCCGATCCGGGCGGCCAGCCGGTCGGGGTTGACCTGGTAGGGCAGCTCGGTCACCACCAGGGCGTTGCGGCCGTCGATCTCCTCGACCTCGACCACCGCCCGCATCACAATTGAGCCGCGGCCGGTCCGGTAGGCCTCCTTGATGCCCTTGGCCCCCAGGATCAGCCCGCCGGTGGGGAAATCCGGCCCCGGGATGCGCTCGATCAGCGCCTCCAGCAGCTCGTCGCGGGGGGCGTCGGGGTGGTCCAGGTGCCATTGGACGCCGGCCGCCACCTCGCGCAAATTGTGCGGCGGGATGTTGGTGGCCATCCCCACCGCGATCCCAGCCGACCCGTTGACCAGCAGGTTCGGGAAGCGGGCGGGCAGCACCACCGGTTCTTTGGTGCGGCCGTCGTAGTTGTCTTGGAAGTCGACCGTGTCCCGCTCAATATCGCGCACCATGTCCAAGGCCAGCGGGGCCATGCGGCACTCCGTGTACCTGGGGGCGGCGGCGCCATCGTCCCCGGGGGAGCCGAAGTTGCCCTGGCCGTCCACCAGCGGGTAGCGCAGCGACCAATCCTGCACCAGGCGGACCAGGGTGTCGTAGATGGCGGAGTCGCCGTGCGGGTGGTATTGGGCCATGACATCGCCCACCACCCGGGCGGATTTGAAAAACCCCCTATCGGGGCGGAAGCCGCCATCGTACATGGCGTAGATGACGCGGCGGTGGACGGGTTTGAGGCCGTCGCGGATGTCCGGCAGGGCGCGGCCCACAATCACGCTCATGGCGTAGTCGAGGTAGGAGCGCCTCATCTCGGTTTGCAGGTCGACTGGCTCGACGCGGCCCGCCTCGGGCGCGTCCTGGAAGGCGGTGGTCTCGGTCACTGGCTGCCCCTTACGCTGGCTGCTGGGTGGTTCCCGGTCGGATCAGATGTCGAGGAAGCGCACGTCGTGGGCGTTGCGCTGGATGAAGGCTTTGCGGGACTCGACGTCCTCGCCCATCAAAATGGAAAAGGTCTCCTCGACGGCGGCCGCCTCCTCCATGGTGATTTGGAGCAGGGTGCGGGCGGCCGGGTCCATGGTGGTCTCCCACAGCTCCTGGTAGTTCATCTCCCCCAAGCCCTTGTAGCGCTGGATGCCGTTCTCCTTGGGGATGCGCTTGCCCGCCTCGGCGCCGCTGGCCAGCATCTGGTCCCGCTCCTTGTCCGAGTAGGCGAACTGGTGTTCGGAGTTGGTCCACTTCAGGCGGTACAGCGGGGGCTGGGCCAGGTAGACGTTGCCGTTCTTGATCAGCTGCGGCATGTAGCGGTAAAGCAAGGTCAGCAGCAGGGTTTGGATGTGTTTGCCGTCCACATCGGCGTCCGCCATCAGCACAATCTTGTGGTAGCGCAGCTTGGCCAGGTCGAAGTCCTCGCCGATCCCGGTGCCGAAGGCCGTGATCAGGGCTTGGATCTCGGCGTTGGACAAGGCCCGGTCGAGGCGGGCTTTTTCCACATTGAGGATTTTGCCCCGGATGGGCAAGATGGCCTGCGTCTCCGGGTTGCGGCCCCTGATGGCGCTGCCGCCGGCCGAGTCGCCCTCGACGATGAACACCTCTGAGACCGAGGGGTCCCTAGAAGAGCAGTCCTTCAGCTTGCCGGGCATGCCGCCCGATTCCAGCAGCCCCTTGCGGCGGGTTGCCTCGCGGGCTTTGCGGGCCGCCACCCGGGCGGCGCCGGCCTGGATGGCTTTGCGGATGACGTCCTTGGCTTCGGTCGGGTGGGAGTCGAGCCAGTCCCCCAGGCGCTCGTTGACCACCCGTTGGACAAAGGTCTTGGCTTCGGTGTTGCCCAGCTTGGTTTTGGTCTGCCCCTCGAACTGCGGCTCGGTCAGCTTGACTGAGACAACCGCGGTCAAACCCTCGCGGACGTCATCGCCGGTCAGGTTGTCGTCTTTGTCTTTCAAGATGCCTTTGTCGCGCGCGTAGCGGTTGACCAGCGAGGTCAAGGCGGCCCTGAAACCCTCCTCGTGGGTGCCGCCGTCGGTGGTGTTGATGGTGTTGGCGAAGGTGTGGACGGCCTCGGAGTAGGCGGTGGTCCACTGCATCGCGATCTCCGCCGAGATGGTCGAGTCCGGGGCCTCGGTCTCGAAGTAGATCACATCGGGGTGGACCGCCTCGGACTTGCGGGCGGCGTTGAAGTGCTCCACATAGTCCACCAGGCCGCGGTCGAAGCGGTAGGCGACCGAGCGGACCGTGCCCTCCTCGTCTGGGCCCTCCTCGCCGGTGTCGTGGCTGGGGCGCTGGTCTGTCAGGGAGATGGTGAGGCCTTTGTTCAAGAACGCCATCTGCTGGAAGCGCAGGCGCAGGGTCTCAAAGTCGAAGTCGACCGTCTCAAAGATGTCCGGGTTGGGCCAAAAGGTGATGGTGGTGCCGGTCCGCTCGGTGGGCGCGCCGCGGGTCATCTCTCCGACCGGCGAACCGTGGTCGAAGGACATGTTCCAGACAAACCCGTCGCGGTAGACCTCCGCGTCTAGCCGGCTGGACAAGGCGTTGACCACTGAGACCCCCACCCCGTGCAGCCCGCCTGACACGGTGTAGCCGCCGCCGCCGAATTTTCCGCCCGCGTGCAGCACGGTCAGCACCAGCTCGAGGGCTGATTTGTGCTCGCCGGTGTGCTCCGCCACCGGGATGCCGCGCCCGTTGTCCTCCACCCGCATGCCGCCATCGGGCAGGATGGTGGCTTGGATGCGGGTGGCGAACCCGGCCAGCGCCTCGTCGACCGAGTTGTCGACCACCTCGTAGACCAGGTGGTGCAGGCCGCGCTCGCCGGTCGAGCCGATGTACATGCCGGGCCGTTTGCGGACGGCGTCGAGGCCTTCTAGGACTGTGATGTCGTCGGCGTCGTAGTGCTGGGCGCCGTTGGGCGCGCCAGAGGGCGTATCGGTCACGCTAGCTGAGCTTTCTGTAGACGTGTCGAGGGGTCGGCGGGCGATCCCACAGGCGGCCCCGGCGCGCGCCGGGGGCGCGCGGGCAGGGCACAATCAGGACCTATTCTAGCGGCTTGGCGCTTGGTTGAGGGTTGTTTCGCCCAGGCCGGACAGGCTCTAGCGGTGTTTGATGTAGCGCGGTCTCCTTTTGACCCCGGCGGGGCCCAAAACTTTCACGCCGGTCACCAGCCCTTCGCCTACAGCCCTTGCCAAAGCGCTGATCAGCGGCCCTTCTAGGAGTCTGATTTGGGTGGCCCAGGCGGCTGAGTCGGCGCGCACGGTCAATTCGCCGCCCTCGAAGGCCTCTGGCGCGCAGTGCTCTGCCACATTGGGGCCGACAATTTCCGCCCAGCCGGCCGCCAGCGAGCCGAGCGTGACCTCCAAAGACCAGCCTTCGCGCGCCACCATCTCCTCGACCAGCTCCCCGGCCAGCCTCGGGTCGCGCCCGCCTTGGCGGCCGGCCGCCTTGGACCGCCTGACGCGCCTGGCCGAGCCCATGACCCGGTCCAGCGCCGCCCGCTCGGCCGTCCGCCGGCTGTCCTCTGCGCCCGCCGCCGATGCCGCCGATGCCGCCGCCGGCCCGGTTGGCGCCTTGCCGCCGGGGCCGCCCGGCCCCTCAGCCATCGCCCCCACCTGGCTCCCCGGCCGGGCTTGGGCCCTGCGTTGCGGGTTCGGGCCGGCTCGAAGGGCCGCCACCGCCGCCATCGCCGCCATCGACCGCCGCCGCGCCCCGCCCAGCCTCCAGCTCGCCCGCGGGACTGGTCGCTAGCTCGGCTGCGGGCCTGGTGGCTCCCACCCCCGGGCCGCCCAGCGGCCGGTCTTCGCCCCCGCCGGCCCCATCGCCCGCCTCCGGCCCAGCCCAGGGGCTAATTTGGCCCCCCTCCAGCGCATACCAGCGGCCGGCCAGGCCCGCGGGCACATCGGCCGCCACCGCCGCTGTCACCAGCACCTGCTCCACACCGCCCACCAGGGTGCCAACCGCCTGGCGGCGCGAGGAGTCGAGTTCGGCGAAGACATCGTCCAAAATCAAGATCGGGTCGTCGCCCGCCTCCTGGCGCATCAGCTCAAACGATCCCAGCCGCAAAGCCAGCGCCAGGCTCCAACTCTCCCCGTGGGAGGCGTACCCCCTGGCCGGCAGGCCGTTTAGGGCCAACTCCAAATCGTCTCGGTGCGGGCCCGCCAACCCCGCCCCGCGTTCTATCTCCTTGGCCCGCCCGCCGGCCATGGCGCTGGCCAAGGCGGCTGCGGCCTGGTCGGGGCTGGGGCGTTCAGGCAGGTCGACCGAGGGCTTGTAGGCCAAGGCGGCCTCGCCGCCGGCCGCCAGCTGGCTGTAGGCGCCGGCCACCCGCGGCGCCAGATCGGCCGCCAGCCGCATCCGGCTGGCCACCAGGCGCCCGCCCAACTCGGCCGCTTTGAGGTCCCACACATCCAAGGTGGGCGCGGCCTGCGCCCAGGCCTGGGGCCCAAGCTGCCCCAGCGACTTGAGCAAGGCGGCGCGCTGGTGGGCGACCTTGTCGTAGTCGGCCATCACCCGGGCCAGGCTGGGGCGCAGCTGCTGCAAAATCTCATCCAGGTAGCGGCGCCGCTCGCTAGGCCCGCCCTTGACCAAGGCCAAATCTTCTGGCGCGAACGCCACCGCCTTGGCCACCCCCAGCAAGGCCGAGGGTTTGACTTTGGACCGCCCAATGCGCGCTTTGGCCGCCTGCCCGGCCGCCAACTCCAATTCCACCAGCACCGACCTGGCGCCGCGGACCAATTTGGCTTTCAACTGCGCCCGGCCGGCCCCCTGGCGCACCAGCGGCGCGGTTGAGGCCACCCGGTGGGAGGACAGCGTGGCGAGGTAGGCCACAGCCTCCACCAGGTTGGTTTTGCCCTGCCCGTTGCCGCCCACAAAGGCCGTCACCCCCGGTCCCAGGCGCAGCACGGCGCTGGCGTGCGACCTGAAATCGGCCAAGGCCAGGTCGCTCAAATACACCCCACCAGGGTAGCCCGGGCCTAGCCCGCCCCCCCGGCCAGCCTTGACGGCCGCCGGCGCCCGCTGCTTGCCCAAACCCCGCTCGGCCGGCCGGCCCACACCCCAGCCCCGCCGCCCCGGCGGGCGGCTAGACCTAGACGGCGAAGCGGATCGGCACCAGGAGGTACTTGTAGGCGGGGGCCAGTTGGCCGTCGCTGACACCTTGGAACAGCACCGGGCGGGTGGTGGCGTTCATGAACAGGCGCACATCGGGGGCGTCCATCGCCGCCAAGCCCTCCAGCAAGAAGTGCGGGTTGAACGCCACCGTGGTGTCCTCCCCCTCCAGCGACGCCTCGATCGCCTCCGAGGCCTGGGCGTCATCGCCCGCCCCGGCGTTCAACACGGCTTGGCCCTGGCTGAAAGCGATCTGGACGGCCGTGTTGCGCTCCGCCACCAGCGCCACCCGCCGCACCGCCTCGATCAACGGCGCCACCGAGACGGTGGCGGCGGACTCAAACGAGTCGGGCAGCAGTTTGCGCACCTGGGGGTAGTCGCCATCGATCAGCAAAGAAGTGCTCTCGCGCCCTTGGGCGGCGAAGCCGACGATGTCGACTATGCCGGGGGCGCTGAGCGAGATCTCCACCTTCTCGGTGCTGCCGAAGGAGCGGGCCACGTCGCTCAGAGTCTTGGCCCGCACCAGCGCCACCCGGGAGACATCGGGGGAGGTCGGCGTCCAGGTCATCTCCCTGATGGCGAGCCGGTAGCGGTCGGTGGCCAACAGCGTCAAATTCTCGCCTTCGATCTCCAGGCGGATGCCCGTCAGCAGCGGCAGCGTCTCATCGCGGGTGGCGGCCACCGCCACCTGGGAGACGGCGTGGGCAAACACCCCCGCCTCCACCACCCCCACCGCCCCGGGCAGGGCGGGCAGGGCGGGGTAGTCGTCCAACGGCATGGTCAGCAGCGTGAACACCGAGCTGCCGCAGGTGATGACCGCTTTGGTGCCCTCCAGGCGGAGCGTGACAGGCTTGGCGGGCAGCAGCTTGGAGATCTCCGCCAGCAGCCGGCCGGAGACCAAAACCTCCCCGCCCTCCTCCACATCCGCCCCGATCTCCGCTTTGGCCGAAACCTCGTAGTCGAAGCTGGACAGCCTGACTTGCCCGCCGTTGTCGGTGGTGGCTTTGATCCGGGCGCCGGTCAGCACCGGGCTGGGGGGGCGGGAGGGCAGGGCGCGCGCCACCCAGCCCACGGCGTCGGCCAAGACATCTCTGTCAACCATGAATCTCACGGCAATCCTCCGATTCTTTGCTATTTGGTCTCTAAGACTACGCGTTGCGGCTGGCGCGCCCGGGCCCCCGCCCCGCCGGCGGTGGCGGGAAAATGCGATTAGCCGAGGGTAGGGCCTGGCTATGCCGGTTGTCCACAGTTGGCGGATCTATAGCTGAAGAGCCGTAGCAGTAGGGTCTGTGGAAGCGGTGGAAAACGCCCTCCGGGCCAGGCCAGGGCCCAAGGGCGGCTGTGGAGGGCCGGGGGAGGGGGCTGTGGGCCACCCGGCCGGGCTGTGGGCGGCCGCTCCGGCGGGCCGGCCGTCCCACAGGCGACCCGGGTCGCCTGTGGAGGAAGACGGGGGTTTTCCACCTTTGTCCACAGGGTTTTGCACAACTGGGAATAATTTGGCCGGCCTATATGGCGCGGCCAGCCCAATTGTGGCCGGCCTCACGCCTCGGCGGCGGATTGTTTGATCCGGTAGGTCAGCTCTGAAACCTGGGCGAACAAGGACGGCTCTTGGGACAAGGTGGGGGCGATCTTCCGGTAGGCGCTGAGAACCGTGGTGTGGTCCCGCCCGCCGAACTCCCGGCCGATGGCCGGCAGGGACAGGTCCGTCAACTCGCGGCACAAGTACATGGCGATATGGCGGACGTCGGTCAGATTCCGCCGGCGCGAGGGGCCGCGCAAGTCCTCGATGGTCAAGGAGAAGTATTTGGCGGTTTGGCCGATGATGAGGGAGGGGGTGATCTCGGCCTCGGAATTGGTGACCAGGTCCCGCAGCACGATCTCAGCCAACGGCAGGTCGACCGCCTGCTGGTTGAGGTTGGCGAAGGCGGTCACCCGGATCAGGGCGCCCTCGAGCTCGCGGATGTTGGAAGAGATGCGCGAGGCGATGAATTCTTGGACGTCGTCGGGCACGTCCATGCCCTCCCGGAGGCATTTTTTGCGCAGAATCGCGATCCGCGTCTCCAGCGGCGGCGGCAGGACATCGGCCAGCAGGCCCCATTCGAACCGGGAGCGGAGCCGGTCTTCGAATCCGACCAGCTGTTTTGGCGGGGTGTCGGAGGTGATGACGATTTGGCTGCCGGAGTTGTGCAGCGAGTTGAAGGTGTGGAAGAACTCCTCCGTGCTGGCGTCTTTTTTGATCAGGAACTGGATGTCGTCGATGAGCAGGATGTCCGTGCTGCGGTAAAACCGCTTGAACTCGTCCATGTCCTTTTCGCTGACGCAGCTGATGAAGTGGTTGACGAAGTCTTCCGAGGTTGTGTAAAGGACGCGCAATGAGTCAGACAAGGCCAGGGCGTAGTTGCCGATGGCGTGCAGCAGGTGGGTCTTGCCGAGGCCTGATTTGCCGAAGATGAACAGCGGGTTGTAGGCCGTGGCCGGGGCCTCGGCCACAGCCCTGGCGGCGGCGGCGGCGAACCGGTTGGTGCGCCCGACCACGAACGATTCGAAGGTGTAGCGGTCTTGGAGGCGGGATTGGGTGGGCGCCCGGTGGGCCACCGGGGCGGGGCGGCGCCCGCTGACGCCGATCAGCGCCAGGGGGGTAGGGGCGGCCGGGGCGCTTTCAAGGCCGGCGGCGGGCGGGGGGGAGTCGGGCTGGGGCAGCGACGGGTCGACTGTGACGGCGAAGTTGACGGGCCGGCCGGCCACTTGGCTGAGCGCGTCGGTCAGGCGCTCGAGCAGGTTTGTCTCGAGGTGTTCTTTGGTGTAGGCGCTGGCCACAGCCAGCAGGGCGGTGTCGCCCAAAAAACCGCGCGGTGAGACCAGGCGGGTGTAGCCGAAGTCCGCGCCGGCCAGGCGGCCGGATTGGACCAGCGTGTCGATGGCGGCGGACCAGACCTGGTTGATGTCGTCGGGATGTGTCACAGCGAGATCCTTTCGCGGTTTCTGGTCGTTCGGCCCGCCGCCGGCCGCCTCGGGGCGACGCGCCCGGCCCTGGGCGGGTGGCGGCCGCAGGCGCCGGCGGGGCGCGGCGCGCGGCTGGCCTGGGCGCGTCGCGCTGCGGCCGCCGCCTCGCCACACCGCCGCGCCGGGCGCTCGCTACCGGCCTGGGTTGAACGCGGGTCCCCTGGGAGGGGGCAACAGACTCATAGAGCGTAACGGCTCCGCCGGGCGGTGTCTGCGCCCGGCGCGTACCCGCAGGCCGCTCCCGGTAATACCCCCCGACCGGCCCCCAAATGGCCCGTCCGGCCTGCCGCCCGCCGGGCCCGTCTGGCCTGCCGCCCCCGGCCCTCCCCGGCCGGCCTGCGGCGAGGGGGGTCGGCTGGGGTTCGGCCGGGCGGGGGCGGGCCGCGTTTGACCGGGGCGGGGGGCGGGGAATAGATTTTGTCGCGGCTATGCGATAAACCCTGCCCGTCTTTGGGGCAACCCCTGCGCGGGCTCAGTGGTTTGGTCGCGGTGGAACAGGGGCCCGGCGTTTGGCGCAGGCGGGCCGGCCCCGCAGGTGAGCGGGCAGGGAGAGGTCGCGTGACTAAGAGGACGTATCAGCCGAACAACCGGCGGAGGGCTAAGACCCACGGCTTCCGCCTGCGCATGCGCACCCGCGCGGGCCGGGCCATTCTGGCGGCCAGGCGGCGCAAGGGGCGCGAACGCCTGGCGGTCTAGCGGCGTGGTGGAAAACCCGCGCGTGAGCGGCAAAGCGCCTGGCCTGGCCAGGCGGCGCCCCCCCGAAGAGCTGGCGGGGCGATGAGGCGGGAGCACAGGATGCGGCGCTCTGAGGATTTCGCCGCCACCTTGGCCGGCGGCAGCCGGGGGCGGGCCGGGGCGGTTGTGGTCTACGCCGCGCCGCCGGCCGGCCAAGCCTGGCGGGCCGGTTTCATCGTCTCGAAAAAGGTTGGCAACTCGGTGGCGCGCCACAAGGTGACGCGCCGCCTGCGGGCCGTCGCGGCCAGCCAGCTGGGCGCCTTGGCCCCCCAGCGAGACGTGGTGGTGCGGGCGCTGGGCGGCGCGGCATCGTGCGCCTATGGGGAATTGGACGATTCGGTCCGCCGGGCCCTGGCGAAGGCGCTGCGGTGAGGGGCGGGCCGGCCGGCCGGCGCTGGCTGCGGCTGCCGGGCGCGGCGGCGGCGCTGGCGGTGCGCGGCTACCAGCGGGCGGTCTCGCCGCTGGTGCCCGCCCGCTGCCGGTTCTACCCCAGCTGCTCCAGCTACGCTGTCGAGGCGCTGCGCCGGCACGGGCTGGCCAAAGGGGCGGCCTTGAGCTTGTGGCGCCTGGCGCGCTGCCAGCCGTTCCACCCCGGCGGGGTGGACCATGTCCCGCCGGCCGGCTCGTGGCGGGCGCCGGCCGGCAGCCAGACGGGCCGGGCGGGCCGGGCGGCGGCGAGAAAGGTGACCCATGGATTGGCTTGACCCGATTCTGAAGCCCATCATGTGGGCGGTGGCTTGGATCATGTACCTGGCCCACGAGGGCGGGGTGGCGCTGGGGCTCTCGGCCGGCCTGGCCTGGATCTTGTCGATCGTGGTGCTGGTGGTGATCATGCGCGTCATCATGATCCCGCTGTTCGTCAAGCAGATCCGGTCCTCGCGCGGCATGCAGCTGCTCCAACCGGAGCTGCAGAAGATCCAGAAGCGGTACAAAGGCAAAACAGACCCGGTCTCCAGGCGGCGGATGCAAGAGGAGACCATGGCCCTGTACCGCAAGAACGGGTCCAACCCGATGAGCGGCTGCTGGCCGGTGCTGGCCCAGTCGCCGCTGTTCTTCGCGCTGTTCAGGGTGCTGTACTCGCTGGGTCAGATAGCCAACGGCACCTACCCCAAAGGCGACTCGATCGGGCCGATCACCCAAGACGTGGCGGTCAAAATACAGGAGACCAAGCTGTTCGGGGCGCCTTTGTCCGCCACCTTCTTGGACCAGGACACCTGGGCTGGGGCCGGGGCCGGGCCGGTCCGGGTTGTGACTGTGATCCTGATCATACTGATGTCCGTCACCACCTTCACCACCCAGCGCCAGCTGACAATGAAGAACATGCCGGCCTCAGCCCAGGACAACCCCATGTTCCGCACCCAGAAGATGATGATGTACGCCATGCCGGGCATCTTCGCGGTCTCGGGCGTCAACTTCCCGATCGGCGTGCTGATCTACTGGCTGACCACCAACTTGTGGTCCATGGGCCAGCAGTTCCTGGTTATCCGCAACATGCCCGCCCCCGGCTCGGAGGCGGAGCGGCGCATGCGGGAGCGCCAGGCGCGCCGCCGGGCGCGCAAGGGCCTGCCGGAGGGCGAGGACGCCGCCGGGTCCGCCCCGGGTCCAGACGATGCCGCCGGGCCGGGCGGCGCCCCGCCGGCCGGCCGGGTCCAGCCCAAGCGGACCACCAGGGCCCAGCGCCGCTCCGGGCCGCTGCAGGCCTCCAACCCCTCGCCCAGCCCCGCCGCCCCCCGGCGGGAGGCCGAGCCGGGCGACCCGGACCCAGGCCAAACGCCCGCCGCCGAGGCCGCCGAGCCGGCCGCGCCCGGCGCCAAAGCCGCCGGGCCCGGGTCCGGATCCGGGGCGAAGGCCGCTGGCGCAAAGACTTCGGCGGCGGGGCGGGGCCAAACCCCCAAGGCTGGACCAGCCGAGCGCCAAAACCCAGCCGCGGCCAAGGCGCCCAGTCCCGGCCCGGCGGCCAAGCCGGCCGCCCCCGCCGCCGGCGCCGGCGGCCGGCCGGGCGCCAGGCCGCAGCCGAAGAAGCAACCCCGTAAGAAGCGGAAGAAGTAAGGGAGCACAGCTGTGAGCGAGCCGAACCAGGAAGAGGCGCCGGCCAAGGGCGCCACCCAGAGCCGCTTGGAGGAGGACGGCGAGATCGCCGCCGACTACCTGGAGGAACTGCTGGACATCGCCGATATCGACGGCGACATCGACATCGACGTCGACCACGGGCGCGCCGTGGTGGCGGTGATCAGCGAAGACCCGCTGAACCGGGACCTGCAGCGGCTGGTGGGCCAAGACGGCGCGGTGCTGGACGCGCTCCAAGAGCTGACCCGGCTGGCGGTGCAGACCAAATCCGGGGAGCGCACCAGGTTGATGCTGGACATCGCCGGCTACCGCGAGGCGCGGCGCGAAGACCTGCGGCTGGTGGCGGCCGAGGCGGTGGCCGAGGCCAAAGGCAAAGGCGCCCCGGTGGCGCTGCGGCCGATGAACGCGTTCGAGCGCAAAGTGGTGCACGACGTGGCGGCGCAAGCCGGTTTGGTCAGCGAGTCCTCAGGCGAGGAGCCCGGGCGGTACGTGGTCATCCGGCCCGCTTGATGGAGCGGGTCTTCGGGGCGGCGCTGGGGCGGGTGGAGCATTTGGCGCGCCTGCTGGAGGCGGAGGCCGAGCCGCTGGGGCTGCTCGGCCCGCGCGAGTTGGGCCGGCTGTGGCCGCGCCACCTGGTCAACAGCGCCTTGGCGGCGCCGCTGCTGCCGGAGACGGGTTTGGTGGTCGATGTCGGCTCCGGGGCGGGTTTGCCGGGTATTGTGCTGGCCGCCATGCGGCCGGAGCTGAGCTTTGAGCTGGTCGACTCGATGCGCCGCCGGGTGGACTGGCTGTCTTGGGCCGCCGCCCAGTTGGAACTGGCGAATGTGGAAGTGACCTGGTCTAGGGCCGAGGCCCTGGAAGGCCGCCAGGCGGCAGCCGCGATCTCGCGGGCGGTGGCCCCGCTGGACAAGCTGGCCGCCTGGAAAGCCGGGCTGCTGGCCCCGGGCGGGTTGTTCTTGGCCATGAAGGGCGCCTCGGCGGCGTCCGAATTGGCGGCCGGGCGCAAAGCCCTGGCGCGGCATCGTCTAATCGAGGCGGAGGTGGTGGAACTGGCGCCGCCGCCCGGCGCGGCCCCAGGCGAGCCGCCGACTTTCGCCATCCGCGCCCGCAAAGCCCCCTGACCGCCCCCGCCGCCCCGGGCCGCGGGCCTTAACAAACGCCAGGCCGGGCGGGGCGCGGATTGTAGGCTGTGCCAGCCGCCCTGGCCCACCGCCGATCCACGCTTCAACCGCGTCAGGAGGTCGCACCATGAGCGAGCACCAATGGGGTTTTAGGACCCGGGCGCTGCACGCCGGGGGCATCCCGGACCCGGTGGTGGGGGCCAGGGCGGTGCCCATCTACCAATCGGCCGCCTTCGTGTTCCAGGACGCCGCCGATGCCGCCAACCTGTTCGCGTTGCAAAAGTACGGGCCGATCTACTCCCGTATCGCCAACCCCACGGTGGCCGTGCTCGAAGAGCGGTTGGCCTCGCTGGACGGCGGGCTGGGGGCGGTGGCGACGGCATCGGGCATGGCGGCGGAATTTGTCACCTTCGCCGCCCTGGCGGGGCAAGGCGACCACATTGTGGCCTCCGCCCAGCTGTACGGCGGCACGGTGACCCAACTCGATGTCACGCTGAGGCGCTTCGGGGTGGAGGCGACATTTGCGCCCTCCTCGGATGGGGCGGATTTCGCGGCGGCGGCCCGGCCCAACACCAAGGCGTTCTTCGCCGAGGTGATCGGCAACCCGTCGGGGCAGATCGCCGATTTGGAGGGTTTGGCGGCCGCCGCCCGCCAAGTGGGGGCGCCGTTGATTGTGGACGCCACCTTGGCCACGCCCTACCTGTGCCGGCCGATCGAGCACGGGGCCGATATTGTGATCCACTCCGCCACCAAATTCTTGGGCGGACACGGCACCACGCTGGGCGGGGTGGTGGTCGAATCCGGGCGGTTCGACTGGGGCAACGGCAGGTTCCCGCAGATGACCGAGCCGGCGGCCGCCTACGGCGGCCTGAGCTGGGTGGGGAACTTCGGCCAGTATGGCTTTTTGACCAAACTGCGGGCCGAGCAGCTGCGGGACATCGGCCCGGCCCTGCCCGCCCAATCGGCTTTCCAACTGCTCCAAGGGGTGGAGACCTTGCCGCAGCGGATGGACGCGCACCTGGCGGGGGCGCGGGCGGTGGCCGAGTGGCTCGAAGCCGACCCGCGCGTGGCCTACGTCAACTGGGCCGGGCTGGCCTCCCACCCGCACCACCAGCGGGCGCGGCGCTACCTGCCGCTGGGGCCGGGGGCGGTGTTGTCCTTCGGGTTGAAAAGCGCCTTGGGGGCCAGGCCCCGGGTGTTGGGCGAGCGGCTGATCGAGAACCTGCGCCTGGCCAGCCACCTGGCCAATGTGGGCGACGCCAAGACGCTGGTGATCCACCCCGCCTCCACCACCCACCGCCAGCTTTCCGAATCCCAGTTGGCCGCGGCCGGCGCGGCCGGGGACCTGGTCCGAATCTCGGTCGGCTTGGAGGACCCGGAGGACATCATCTGGGACCTGGACCAAGCCCTCGGCGAGGCGGTGAGAGCCCGGTGAGCGGCCCCGGGAACGTGGCCGGCGGGCGGGTTTGGCGGGCGCCGCAGGCGGGGGAGCGCTATGAGATCTTGGCCGCGGCCCGCACCGTCGCCATCGTCGGGGCCTCGCCCAATCCGGCCCGGGCCAGCTTCTTTGTCGCCACCTACCTGCTGTCCTCGACGCCTTACGAGGTGTACTTCGTCAACCCTCGGGCGGAGCGGATCCTGGGCCGGCCGGTCTACCCGTCGCTGGCCGAGTTGCCGGTCGAACCGGACATTGTGGACGTCTTCCGCCGCCACCAAGACCTGCCCGGCGTGGCCCGCGAGGCGGTGGCCGCGGGCGCGCGCGTGCTCTGGCTGCAACTGGGCTCCTGGCATGAGGAGGCGGCTGGGCTGGCGGCCCGGGAGGGACTCAAAGTGGTGATGGACCGGTGCTTGAAGATCGAGCACGCCCGCTTCCACGGCGGCTTGCACCTGGCCGGCTTCGACACCGGGGTGATCTCCTCGCGCCGGGCCTTGGTGGCCCAACCCCCGCCCAGGCGCGCCGGGCGTTAGCTCCCCAGCCGCCGCCAACGCCATCGGGCCAAGTGGCCGCAACGCTCCGACCTGCGCGGACGGGCCAGTTTCGGGTTAGCTTCCGGCCCGCCTGCGGCGGCGGCGCGGGGGGTGAGGGCCGGACCGGCCCTAAGGCCGGCCGCAACGCTCCGACCTGCGCGGACGGGTCGCTTTCGGTCTAGCTCCCGGCCGGCCGGCGGCCCCCGCCGGGGCGCGGCTAGCGCGGTGGGGGCGGTGGGGCCAGGCGGACCGGGGCGCCGCTGGCGGCCGAGCGGGCGGCGGCATCGGACACCTCCAAAGCGGCCACGCCCTCCTCCAAACCCGGTTGGAGCGGGCCGCCGGCCGCCGCGGCGTCGAGGAAGGCGTCCAGCTCGCGCCGGTAGGCCTCGGCGAAGCGCTGCATGTAGTGGTCCTTGAGCCGCCCCAAGGCGCTGGTCGCGCCGCTGGTGAAGGCGGCGATCTGGGTCGGGTGCTGGTTGAGGGCCTGGAGCATGCCTTGGCTGCCGAAGACCTCGACCCGCTGGTCGTAGCCGTAGGCGCACCAGCGCGAGGAGGCCACGGTGACAGCGGCGCCGCAGCGGGCTTGCAGCAGGATCACGGCCGCCCCGAAGTCCCCGGCCTGGCGCAGGTCCGGGTCGGTGTCCTGGGCCACGGCGTAAACCGTCTCGATGTCCCCGACCAGCCAGCGGGCCATGTCGAAGTCGTGGATCGACATGTCCCGGAAGATCCCGCCCGAGGTCGGCACGTAGGCCAGGGGCGGCGGTTCGGGGTCGCGGGCGTAGATGGCGACCTGCTGGATTTGGCCGACCTCGCCGCCGGCCACCCTGGCCCGCAAGCCGGCGTAGGTCGGGTCGAAGCGCCGGTTGAAGCCGATCATGACCCGCCCGCCCGCCGCCTCGACCTGCTGGCGGCAGCGCCGCGCCCGGTCGAGGTCCAGGTCGACCGGTTTTTCGCAAAAGACCGGCCGCCCGGCCGCGACCGCGGCCAAGATCAGCTCGACGTGGGTCGAGGTCGGCGCCGCCACCCAGACGGCGTCGACATCGGCGGCGGCGATGGCTTGGGCCGGGTCGGTGGTGGCGCGCTCGCCGGGCGCGGCCAAGCGCTCGGCCGCCCCGGGGGCCGGGTCGGCGATCCAGGCCAGGCGGGCGCGGGGGTTGGATCGGATGTTGGCGGCGTGCAGGGCGCCGATCTTGCCGGCGCCAATCAGCGCGATATTCGCCATGCTTGCCTCCTGTTTTCAGCTGCCGCCAGGGCCAGCGGGGGGAGCCCTTCGTCGGGTCGCGACCATTGTCATCCCTAATAAGTCAAAATGTCAAGACAACAGGTATACCCGCTTGCACGATGCCGTCGCGCCCCTCCCAGCCCCGCCCTCCGCCGCAGCCGCCGCCGCGCCGCCGCAGGGGGGCAGCGGACCTGGGGAGGCGTCAACGCCGGTCTTGCCCAGGTCGGTCCGCGGCGGCGCGAGGCGGGTTCGGGCGCCCGGATCGGACCATGGCGGGGTTTTTGGCCGCGATGGTCCGATTTGTTGGGGCCGCCAGGCCGCCGCCTGGTGCCTGCGTTTGGCGGAAGACTCGTTCTTGCTCTACCGGGCCGGGCGCCGCCAGCGGCGCCAGACGGGCGCGACACGCGATGGGCGCTCCTGGGGCTGGCTCGGTAGGCTGGTTCGCATGTCCTGGCCGCACTCGGAGAACTCGGCGTCGCCATTGCCGGTGGTCGAGGAGGTTTCCGCCGGCGGCCTGGTGGTCGACGCCTTCAAAGGGGTGGCGCACGCGGCGGTGATCGCCCGGCGCAACCGGGGCGGGCGGTTGGAATGGTGCCTCCCGAAGGGGCATGTCGAGGCGGGCGAGACCCCGCCCCAGGCGGCGGTGCGCGAGATTCTTGAGGAGACCGGCATCGAGGGCCAGGTCATCCGCCTGCTGGGCAGCATCGACTATTGGTTCTTGGGCGAGTCGCACCGCGTTCACAAGGTGGTCCACCATTATTTGCTGTCGGCCCAAGGCGGGCTCCTGACCTCGGAGAACGACCCGGACGCCGAGGCCGAGGAGGCCGCCTGGGTGCCCCTCGACCAGCTTCGCGACCGCCTCGCCTACCCCAACGAGCGCCGCCTGGTCCAGGTGGCCCGCCGCCTGTTGGACGGCCCCGCATGAGCCCGCCGCCGCCGCCCGCCCTGGCGCGCGCTGCCGCGGCCGGGCCCGCCCGCCCGGCGCCCGTTTCGCGCGGGGCGGCCCGGGGGTGGCGGCTGGCTGGGCGGGCCGGGGGGGCGGCGCTGCTGGGTTTGGCGTTGCTAGCCGGCACCGCCCCGGCGCCGGCCGCGCCCGCTGCCGCCCAGCCCGCTGCCGCCGC
>JAITIG010000053.1 GCA_031279575.1 Bifidobacteriaceae bacterium | reverse complement strand
GGTCGCCGGGAGGGCGACCGCCGTGAGTGGCGGCCCCGCGCCGGCGAGCGCCGCGACTGGCAACCCCGCGGCGAAGGTGGTTTCCGCGGCCGCGATGATCGGGGTGGCTCGGTTGGCTCGGGTGGCCGGGATGGCGAGCGCCGTGAGTGGCGCCCTCGGGAGGGCGAGCGCCGCGAGTGGCGGCACCGGGCGGGTGAGCGCCGCGAATGGCAACCCCGAGGGTATGGTGGTTTCCGGGGCCGCGATGATCGGGGTGGCTCAGGTGGCCGGGATGGCGAGCGCCGCGAGTGGCGGCCTAGGGATGGCGGCTCTGACCGGCGCGATTGGAAGCCGCGCGGGGATGGTGGTTTCCGGGGCCGCGATGATCGGGGTGGCTCGGGTGGCCGGGACGGCGAGCGCCGCGAGTGGCGGCCCCGCGAGGGCGAGCGCCGCGAATGGCAACCCCGAGGGGATGGCGGCTTCCGGGGCCGCGATGATCGGGGTGGCTCGGGTGGCCGGGATGGCGAGCGCCGTGAGTGGCGCCCTCGGGAGGGCGGCTCTGACCGCCGCGATTGGAAGCCGCGCGGGGATGGTGGTTTCCGGGGCCGCGATGACCGGGGTGGCTCGGGCGGCCGGGATGGCGAGCGCCGCGAGTGGCGTCCGCGCGGTGATGGTTCTGACCGCCGCGATTGGAAGCTCCGCGAGGGGGCCGAAGGGCGCGATGCGGGGCGCCGTGACTGGAGGCCGCGCAGCGAAGGCGGTTTGCGCGAGCGCGATGGCTGGAGCGGCGCAGCAGATCGGGATGGCGAGCGCCCCGAATGGCGGCCCCGCGATGGCGACGCGTTCCAGGAATGGGATGACCGGCGCGAGGCCGAGTCCCCGGAATCGCAGCCGGGCAACGAAGCCGAAACAGTCGGCCCCGACAACAGCGCCACCGACCTGGGCCAGGAAACCTTGGCCCCCGAGCAGGGCGACCCGCAGGATTCGACTCCGGACCTGAACAGCCAAACCGAAGCCGGCAGCGCCTCCGCCGAGCCGCCATCCGGCCCCGCCAACGGCTCTGAGGACGCGCCCCCGCAGTCCAACGGCGAAGCCGATTCCGATAGCGCCCATCCGCGCCCGGAGCCCGGCCCGGATGCCGAGGGCGGCGAGCCGGGGTTGGACCCGGAGTCGCAGGCCGATGCCGTGCCCGCCCAGACCCAGCCAGACGGCGCCCGCCACCGGGAAGAGGGGCGGGGCTGGTCGCTCCAGCGGCCCTCGGAGCGGCCGAGGTACGCCGACCCGGCCCGGCGCGCCGCCTTCGACCTGCTGCGGGAAGTCGACCAAGGCGCCTACGCCAACTTGGTTTTGCCGCAGATGCTGGCCAAACGCGGCATCTACGGCCGGGACGCGGCCTTCGCCACCGAATTGGCCTACGGCGCCATCCGGATGCGCGGCCAATACGACGCGGTCATAGCCAAAGCCGCCGGCCGGACCGAGATCGACCCGCCGGTGTGGGACGCGCTCCGCCTGGGAGTCCACCAGATCGCGGCCCTGCGGGTGCCGGATCACGCGGCCGTGGCCGAGACAGTCGCGGTGGCCCGCGAGTCGGTCGGCACCGGGCCGGCCGGGTTTGTCAACGCAGTGCTGCGCACCATTCTCGAAGCCGGCTATGAGGCCATGCTCCAAGAGCTGGCCCCGGCCGAGGACCTGTCGGTGGACAACCTGGCCTTGCGCTATTCGCAGCCGCCCTGGGTGGTGCGGGCCACCCGGCAAGCGCTGATCGCCGCCGGCCGCCCGGCGGAGGATCTGGCCGCGGTTTTGGCCAGCGCCAACACCCAGCCACCGGTCACGCTGGCGGCCAGGCCGGGCCTGATCTCGCGCCCGGCGCTGGCCGAGCAGGTTGAGGAGCGGACCGGCCGGGCCCCAAGCCTGGGCGAACTGGCCCCGACCGCGGTGCTGATGGCCCGCGGCGCCCCCGGCGACCTGCCCGCCGTGCGCGACGGCCGGGCCGCCGTCCAAGACGAGGGCTCGCAACTGGTGGCCTGGCTGCTGGCCGAGGCCCCGGTGGGCCAAGATGAGGGCGAATGGCTGGACCTGTGCGCCGGACCGGGCGGCAAAGCGGCCCTGCTGGCCGCCATCGGGCGCGAGCGCGGGGCCCGGCTGACGGCCAACGAGCCGCAGCCGCACCGGGCGGACCTGGTGCGCCAGGCCGTCAGGCAACTCGGCGACGTGGTCCGCCTAACCCAGCTGGAGGCCAGCCAGCTCGACGGCCAATTCGACCGGGTGCTGGTCGACGCCCCCTGCACCGGCCTGGGCGCGCTGCGCCGGCGCCCGGAGGCGCGCTGGCGCCACACCCCGGCCGACCTGGCCACGCTGGGGCCCCTGCAACGCGACCTGCTGCGGGCCGGGCTGGAGCGGACCAAGCCGGGCGGCGCCATCGTCTACGCGACTTGTTCGCCGCACGTCGCCGAAACCCGCCTGGTGGTCGACGACGTGCTGCGCGGCCGCCAAGACGCCATGGTGGAGGACCTGCGCGCCCTGCCGCTGGTGCCGGGCGACGCGGTGGCGCAGGACGGCATGGCCCAGCTGTGGACGGACCGCCACGGCACGGACGCCATGTTCTTCGCCCTCATCCGCCGCCTCTAGCCGGCCGCCCAATAGGGTAGACGGGTGAGCCAGGAGACCCCCTACGACCGGCAGGTGGCGCGGGCGGCGTCGCTCGAGGAGAAGAACCGCCGCCTGACCCAGTCGCTGGTCAGCGCCCGCCAGCAGTTGGCCGAGGCCCGCCAGCAGGTGGCGGACCTGTCGCTGCCGCCGGGCACCTACGCCTATTTTCTGCGCTGGAACCAGGACGGCTCGGCGGACGTGGTCCAGCAGGGCCGCCGCCTCAGGGTCGGGGTGGGACCGGAGGTCAACCGCGCCGCCCTGCTGCCCGGGCAGAGCGTCGCCCTGAGCCAGACGATGGCGTTGATCGGCGCGGAGGGCTTCGAGCGGATCGGCGAGGTGGCGGCGGTCCGCGAGGTGCTGAGCGAGGACCGGCTGCTGGTGCAGGGCCGGGCCGAGGAAGAGGTGGTGCTGCGCCGGGCCGGCTCGCTCAGGGGCCTGCGCCTGCGCCCGGGCGACGCCCTGGCGGTGGACTTGCGCAACGGTTTCGCCTTCGAGGTGGTGGCCCGCTCCCACGTCGAGGACCTGGCGCCCGATGACGTCTCCCAAGTCTCGTATGACGACATCGGCGGCCTGTCGCGCCAGATTGGGCAGATCCGGGACGCGGTTGAGCTGCCGTTCCGCTACCCGGAGCTGTACCGCGAGCACCAGCTGCGGGCCCCCAAGGGGGTGCTGCTGCACGGCCCGCCGGGTTGCGGCAAGACCTTGATCGCCAAGGCGGTGGCCCGGTCGCTGGCCGGCGAGGACGCCGCCAAAGCGGTTTTCTTGAACATCAAAGGCCCCGAGCTGCTGAACAAGTATGTCGGCGAGACCGAGCGCCAGATCAGGGCGATTTTCGCCCGGGCCAGGGACAAGGCCCGCGACGGCGGCGCGGTGGTGGTGTTTTTCGATGAGATGGAGTCGCTCTTCCGCACCCGGGGCACGGGGGTCTCCAGCGATGTCGAGACCACGGTGGTCCCCCAGCTGCTGGCGGAGATCGACGGCGTGGAGTCGCTTGACAATGTGATTGTGATTGGCGCCTCGAACAGGGAGGACATGATCGACCCGGCCATCCTGCGCCCCGGCCGGCTGGACGTCAAGGTCAAGATCGAGCGCCCGGACGCGGTCGGCGCGGCCGATATTTTCTCCAAATACCTCCGCCCCGACCTGCCCTTGGCGCCGGGCGAGCGCGCCCCGGCGATGATTGAGCGCTGCGTCGAGCGGATGTACTCGACGGCGGCGGCGAACCGGTTTTTGCAGGTCACCTATGAGTCCGGCGACCGGGAAACGCTGTACTACGGCGATTTTGTGTCCGGCGCGATGATCCGCAACATTGTCGACCGGGCCAAGCAGGCCGCCATCAAGGCGCTGCTGGACGAGGGCCGGCGCGGCATCTCCACGGCGCATCTGCTGGCCGCGGTCCAAGCCGAGTTCGCCGAGAACGAGGACCTGGCCGGCACCACCAACCCAGACGATTGGGCCCGCGTGGCAGGGCGCAAAGGCGAGCGCATCACCTTCATGCGCACCCTGGCCGCCGGCGGCCGCCAAGTCGACCTCTAAGCCCCGACCGGCTCAAAGCCCAACCCGCCCAGCCGCCGGGTCGTAGAGTGGACGCCATGCCACGCCAGCCGCGCTCGCCCGCTCCGGTGCCGCCGGGGCCTGTCATCGGAATTGAGACCGAGTATGGCGTGCTGGGGGCGATTCGCAACCCGGTGCAGCTTTCCAGCCTGGTGGTGGCGGCTTACAAGGCGAGTCAGGAAGGGATGGTGGCGCCGTGGGATTACGGGTCGGAGGACCCGCTGAACGACGCCCGCGGCTTCCGCCTGGACCGGGCCTCGGCCCACCCGTCGCAGCTGACCGACCGCCCGGGGGCCGGCCCCAAGGCGGGCGCCCGGCCCGCCAAAGCGGTAGCGGCCCGCGAGCGCGGCGGGCCGGGGGCGGCCATGTTGGCCAACGGCGCCCGGCTCTATGTGGACCACGCCCACCCGGAGTACGCCACCCCGGAGGTGGCCAGCGCCCGCGAGGCCGCCTTGTGGGACAAAGCCGGCCAGCGGGTCATGGAGGCGGCGGCCCGCGCCCTGGCCCGCGATGGCGTGCCGGCCGCCTTGTACAAGAACAACACCGACGGCCAGGGCGCCTCCTACGGCACCCATGAGAACTACCTGGTCCCGCGCGCCCTGGATTGGGACCGCCTGGTGGCCGGGATCACGCCGTTCCTGGTCACCAGGCAGATTTACACCGGCTCTGGGCGCGTCGGCTTGGGCCAGCGCAGCCAGCGGCCCGGTTTCCAGCTGAGCCAGCGGGCGGACTTCGTCGAGGCTGAGGTCGGGTTGGAGACCACCCTCAACCGCCCCATCGTCAACACCCGCGACGAGCCCCACGCCGACCCCGCCCGCTGGCGGCGCCTGCACGTCATAGTCGGCGACGCCACCATGATGGAGGTCGCCACCTACCTGCGCCTCGGGGTGACGGCGCTGGTGTTGCGAGCGCTCGCCGGGGCTTCGGCGCACGATGCCGACCGCCTGCGCGAGCGCACCGCCTTGGCTGCCCCGGTGGCCGCGTTTGGGCAGGTCAGCCGCGATTTGTCGCTGGGCGCGCGGCTTGAGTTGAAGGCTGGCGGCGCGGCCGCGGCGCTGGCGATCCAACGCCGCTACCTCGAGTTCGCCGCCCGCGCGCTGGCCGGCGGGGGAGGGGCCAGCGAGGCCGCCGACCTGCTGAGCCGCTGGGCGGGCGTTCTGGACGGTCTTGAGGCCGACCCGGCCGGGGTGGCCCGCCAGGTCGAGTGGGTGGCGAAACTCCAGGTCCTGGAGGCGATGCGGCAGCGCGGCGGCCTCGGCTGGGACGCGCCCAAGCTGCGCGCGGCCGATCTGCGCTGGACCGAGGTCGACCCGGCCACCTCCCTGTTCGCCAAGCTGGAGGCGGCCGGCGGCGTCGAGCGCTTGTTCAGCCAGGACCAGGTCGAATGGGCGGTGTCCCACCCGCCCAGGTCGACCCGGGCCTACCTCAAAGGCGAGGCGCTCAGGCGCTTCCCGGACGGCGTGGCGGCGGCGGGCTGGGACCGGCTGACGCTGGCCTGGCCCGGCGGGTCGGCATCGTACCGGCTGGCGGATCCGCTGGCGGGAGCGCAGGCGCGGGTGGGGCGGGCGCTGGCGGCGGCGGACTCGCCCCAGGACCTGGCCGCCCGCCTGGCGGCGGAGCTGTGAGTGGGCGGCTGGGACCGGTATGGCCGGGACGTGCTGGCGGAGGATCCGCTGAGGCCCAAGCTGACGGCATCGGGCGTGGTCAGAGCCGAGTTGGGGCTGGTGGTCGAGGATGCGGAGACCGGCTGGACGGGCGCTGTGATCAGCGTCGAGAAGTCCGGCGGGATGATGGTGGTGGCCTTGGAGGACCGCCGCGGCCGGGTGCGCTCCTTCCGCATGGGCGCCGGGTTCTTGATCGACGGCGAGCCGGTCAGGTTGATCCCGGACGTCTCCCACGCGCGCAGCGGGCCAGGCGGGCGCCGGCGGACGGCATCGGGCTCGCTGGCGGTGGACGGGGCCCGGGCGCGGGTGGCGCGGCCCTCCCGCATCTGGGTCGAGGGCAGGCACGATGCCGAGCTGGTGGCGCGGGTCTGGAGCGAGGACCTGGCCTTGGAGGGCGTGGTGGTGGAGATGCTCGACGGCGTGGACAACTTGGCCGAGCGGGCGGCGCGGTTCGCCCCCCAGGCGGCCGGGGCGCGGCTCGGCGTGCTGGTGGACCACCTGGTGGCGGGCTCGAAGGAGGCGCGCATCGCCCAGGCGGTGGCGGCGGCCTGCGAGCCGGGCTCGATCTTGATCTTGGGGCACCCGTTTGTGGACGTGTGGCAGGCGGTCAAACCGGCCCGGCTGGGCTTGGCGGCCTGGCCGGAGGTGCCCCCGGGGGTCGAGTGGAAGCTGGGCCTGCTGGCCGCCCTGGGCTGGCCGCGCGCCACCCAAGCCGATGTGGCGGCCGCCTGGCGGCGCATCCT
>JAITIG010000184.1 GCA_031279575.1 Bifidobacteriaceae bacterium | reverse complement strand
GAGTGCTACGCTCCGCCGCGCCGCCATTCGCCGCAGCCCGGTACGCTGGACGCTGCTCAGCGCGCGCCCCGCTTCGCCGAGGCTGCCTCGGCGTTCAGTTTCCGTGTGGGGCGGCACAGTTTGGCGCCGCCTCAGAAACGCCCATTGCCCGATGCCGTCTTCCCGCCCCCAGCGCCGCCCCCAGCGCCGAAGGCACCAGGATCGTTAGGGCTGGCTCCGCCCGCCCCAGGGCTGGGTGTGTCGCCGCCGGGTGGCGCCGCACCGGCGGCGGCGAGAGCCCGGCGCCGCATCAACGAGACGGCTGTGAGCACACCCACGCCGGCCATGACTGCGGCCCCGGCCACGCCAACAACCGGGAAGTTGGAGGTGACGGTGGCCGCAGGCGCGGCAGCGGTGGCCTGACTGGACTCGACCGCCGCCGCAGACGCGGCGGCGCTTGAAGCAGAGCTGGATTCAGCCGCCGGCGCCGAGGACGCCTCAGCGATCAGGTCGGGGTCTATCGCTAGGACGGCACCGGCCCCACCGACCTGTTCCGCCCCGGAGCCGGCTGTGGCCCCGGCCTCCGGCACAGCCCCGCCCAGGCCACTGCTCGCGTTGGATCCACTGCCGCCGGTTCCACCGCCCCCACCGGCGCCGCCGCTGGTCGGAGCGGCCGCAGACACCACTGTGAAGTCGGCCCCGCCGCGCCTGGTGAACCCGAGCACACCCTTGCCCGGGTCGGCCGGATCAACATATTGGGAAGCCAAGAACCGCAGCCAGTGCGCCCCGGGGGTTATGTCGCAGGGCAGTTCAAACGAGCCGTTGACCGTGCCCGAGGCGGGAATCGCTTGGCTGTGCCACACCCCGGAGCCTTGGACGCTGGTGTCGCCGTAGCCTGTCCCGTCGTCGATCTTGATGTAGACAATCTCGCCCGCCGGATAACCGGAGACCGTGAAGTTAATGGTCTGGCACGGGCTGAGCGTGGTCGGGGAAACAGACGAATTGGTCCCTGGGGTGTCTGCTCCGGGCCCGCCGGGCGGGATGGCCCGGGCTGGGCCAACCCCAGGTGCGAGGCTCGCCCCGACCGCAGCCGCCAGCAAGACTGCCCCCAGCGCCACCCACCGCCCCGCCGCCAAGACCCGCTGGCGCGTCATCGTGCACTGCCCGCCCGGACGCGCACCCGGCCCGGCTCCAACCGGAGCCGCCCCGCCGCCAAGACCCGCTGGCGCGTCATCGTGCACTGCCCGTCCGGACGCGCACCCGGCCCGGCCTGAGCGCGGCAGCCAAGCTCACCAGCGTCACCAGGACGGCGGCACCGCCGCCGAGCAGCCACCAGTCGGCTGGCCGCAGCCCACCGGCGGCGGGAGTGGCCTGCTGGGTCGGCTCGGCGCTAGAAGGCGTGGCCGCGTCAGACGGCTGAGCGGTGGCGGACGGCTCGGCGGAAGGCTCGATCGTGGAGCCGGTGGCGCCATCGACCACTGCGCTGACCCAACCGAGCAGAGCGCCAGACTCGTCCACGACGGCGAGCTTGTGGTCTCCCACGGGCAACGCGGCGAGGTCGGCTTTGACGCGCAGGTCGGCGTCCAACTGAATCCAGCCGACCGGGACGGCCTGTAGCGCGGTGTACACGTACAGGTAGACCCACGCGCCGGCGGCCTGGTCAGGCACGGTCACGGTGATCACGGTCCCGTCCTGGACGGCGGTCAGTGCGCCCACGTTCGCCTCGGTCAGCAGGGCGAGCGTGGCGACCGGGGCCGCCGGGAGCGTGCTGGGCGCCTGAGCGGACGTTGTGGTCCGGTTCGCGTAGGTGATCGACTGCGTCACCGAGGTGCCCGTTTGGCCGCCGGTCCCGCTGCTCGCGGTGGGCGTCGGGGTCGGCGTGGGCGCAGACGTGGGCGGCGGAGTTGGGCCGGGGTCGGTGGGCGGATCGTCGGGGGCTTTGACTTCCAGCCAGACCCACCCGAGCAGTTCCCCGAAGACGCCTTGGTTGCCGGATTGGGCCACCAGTTTCAGGTTCCCGACGGGCAACGTCACCCCGGCCAGCGGGGCTGTCACCTTCCCGGCGGCGTCGGCCTGGAACCAGGCCCCAGCCCACAGCAGCCGCGGCGACCCGTTTTCGAGGTACGCCGAGAGGTACACCCAGTCGCCGGCTTGCGCTCCCGGCAAGGTCACTACCAGGGACGATGCCGTCCGTGTGACCGCCATACCGCCCCGCGCCGCTTCGACAAAGACGGCTCCGTAGTCCAGCGGGTCGGGTACGCCGTTGGGGGCGTATTCGCCAACTACGAACTCGGTCGACTCGACGGTGCGGACCTGGTCGCCGGCTTTCAGCGAGCCGGTCAGGAAGCGGAGCGTGTGCCCGCCGGAGGGGAACGCTGGGCTGGAGCCCCGTTCGCCGCTGGTGGCGCCGTCCGGTAGTTCGAGGTCCACGGACCAGTCGCCGGTGGCTGCGTCCGCCTCCACGATTGCCCAAATGGTGCGGTTTTGGTGGAGGTCGGAGGTGAGGTGGCTGTAGGCGCCCTCGTCTAGTTTGATGGCGATGATTGAGCCGCCGCGAGCCTCGTCGGGGTGGCACCAGCCGGTCCCGGAGACTTTCAGGGTGCCGCCCAGGCCGACCTGCGGGTTGGTGATGGTGTGCTGCGGCGTCGGTGTGGACGGGACGCAGGTCGCCTCCGGTGCGGGGTCATCCCCGCCGTCATAGGCTTGGCCACCGACCACCAGGAACCCGGAGGTAACGGCCCTGGTCACGTCTGCTGCGTCGAACCGTCCGGATTGGAACAGGACGGTCAGGTACTGTCCCGCAACCAACCCGTCCGGCGCGTCCAGGGTGACCTCGAAGTTCCCGTCTGCCCCGATCAGGTGCACGTTCGGGTGGTCGGCCGGGTCGGTTGGCGCCAGGAGCGCCCAGATCGTGTCGTCTCCGACAGCGGAGGGGTGTTGAACAATCCCGTCCCCTGACCGCGTGTACTGCTCCGAGTCGCCCCGGTTCAGTTTGATCGCGATAGTCGAGCCCCCGGTCCCGGCCTGGTCCACCCACCCGGTCCCTTTGACCGTGATGGTCTGCCCGTCCCCGGCCTCAACGCTCCGCTGCACCCAAGCGGTGGCGGTCCCACCCGTGCCCGGGTCGGTGATGGAAACGGTTTCATGATCCCAGCTAGGCGGCTCGCCTGGCCCCGGCGGTTCGGTCGGTTCGCCTGGGCCCTCAGGGTCGAGGACTTCGAAGCTGGCCGCCAGGGTGCGCACTTTGTCGCCCGCCAGCGTGGTCCCGGTCAGGAACCTGATCTCATGGGTTGAGCCCGGTTCCCAGCCGGGCCAACTTCCGTCCGCCAGGCGCGCGTTCTCG